>NZ_JBFRFP010000011.1:0-238096 GCF_052114885.1 Paenarthrobacter sp. 2TAF44
TCCTTGCGGAGATGGGCCAAAAGTGACCCCGCGTTGCTTAAGAGTTAGCGGACTTCGAAGCCAGCCTCGCGAATGGCCGCTTTGACTTGGGCGATCATGTCATCCGGACCGAAGTGGAACACCGAAGCTGCCAGCACGGCGTCGGCTCCGGCCTCGACGGCTGGAGGGAAATGCGCAGGCTTCCCGGCACCACCGGAGGCGATGATCGGAATGTTGACCGCCCCACGGACAAGGCGGATCAGTTCAAGGTCGAATCCGTCCTTGGTGCCGTCGGCGTCGATCGAGTTCAAAAGGATTTCTCCCACACCCCGGTCCGCGGCTTCCTTGGCCCAGGCGATGGCGTCGATTCCCGTCCCGGTCCGGCCGCCGTGTGTGGTGACTTCAAAACCGGACGACGTCGGGGCGTCGCCTTCGCGGGTACGGCGCGCATCCACGGAGAGCACCAGGACCTGGGAGCCGAAGTGGCGCGTGATTTCATCGATGACCTCCGGCCGGGCCACAGCGGCGGTGTTGATCGATGCCTTGTCAGCACCGAAGCGCAGGAGTTTATCCACCTCCGCCACGCCACGGACGCCGCCGCCCACAGTCAGCGGGATGAAGACTTCCTCGGCGGTGCGGCGAACGACGTCGAACGTGGTTTCGCGGTTGCCCGATGATGCCGTGACGTCGAGGAACGTGAGTTCATCGGCGCCGCCATTGTCGTAGCGATGCGCCAGTTCCACGGGGTCTCCGGCGTCCCTCAGGCCTTCGAAGTTGACGCCTTTGACCACTCGGCCGGCATCGACGTCGAGGCAGGGAATGACGCGTACGGCTACAGCCATATGCTGCTCCTTAATTCTGCTGCGCGATGCTGAGGAATTCTGCTGTGCGCTGCTCAGGCGGTCCGGTCAGATACGGCAGGCGTGGATGCTGCTGACCAGGATGGCGCGGGCGCCAAGATCGTACAGCTCATCCATGATGCGGTTGGTTTCCTTCTTGGGAACCATGGACCGCACGGCCACCCAATCCGAGTCCCGCAGCGGGGAAACGGTGGGTGATTCAAGGCCGGGCGTGAGCGCAGCTGCGTCCTCCACCAGGTCCTTTCGGATGTCGTAATCCATCAGCACATACTGCCGCGCCACGAGGACGCCCTGCAGGCGACGGATGAGAACGTCGATTTCCTTGGCAGTGCCGTTCGCGGCACCACCTGGGCCTGTGCGCCTGATCAGCACGGCCTCGGACTTAAGAATGGGATCGCCGAAGATTTCCATCCCGGCTGCCTTGAGGGTGTTGCCCGTCTCGACGACGTCGGCAATGGCGTCGGCGACGCCGAGCCGCACCGATGACTCGACGGCACCGTCCAGTCGGACCACCTTGGCGTTCACGCCGCGATCCGCCAGATAGTCACGAAGGAGACCGTCGTAACTGGTGGCGAGGCGCTTACCTTCGAGCTGTTCGACGCCGGTGAAGTCACCCACGGGGCCGGCGAAACGGAAGGTGGAAGGGGCAAAGCCCAAGGGAAGGAGTTCTTCGGCTTCCACCTTTGCGTCCAGCAAGAGGTCGCGTCCGGTGATTCCGACGTCCAGGGTTCCCTGGCCCACATACACGGCGATGTCGCGGGGGCGCAGGAAGAAGAACTCAATGTCATTGTCGGGATCAACCATGACCAGTTCGCGGGTGTCGCGGCGCTGGCGGTAACCGGCCTCGGACAACATTGCAGAGGCGGCGTCTGACAGGGATCCCTTGTTGGGGACTGCTACACGGAGCATGGGGGAGACTTTCTGTTTGGAATGGAGGTTTTCAGGCACTTCGGCCACGCAGCTGGCTTCGCTTGAGGAATGCGAAGTGGCGTGGCTAGAGATGCTTGTAAACGTCTTCCAGGCTGAGGCCCTTGGCGAGCATGAGGACCTGCAGGTGGTACAGCAACTGGGAGATTTCCTCGGCAGCGGCTTCATCGGATTCGTACTCGGCGGCCATCCAGACTTCGGCGGCCTCTTCGACCACTTTCTTACCGATGCCGTGGATTCCGGAGTCCAGTTCGGCAACCGTACGCGAGCCTGCCGGGCGGGTCGCTGCTTTCTCACTCAGTTCTGCGAACAGCGTCTCGAAATTCTTCACGCCCTACAGACTACTTGCTTCGGGGCTGGCACCGCTTGTTGGGGCCTTGCATGACGAAGGGGATGTGAGTGAAGACACACCCACATCCCCTTCGACGCTTGCTGTCCCAGTGTCAGCTGTACTGCTTCAGCGTCACTGCCGTGGCAAGGGCCGCGGTGACTGCCTCGTGTCCCTTGTCTTCGTTGGAGCCCGGGAGGCCAGCGCGGTCCAAGCCCTGCTGTTCCGTATCGCAGGTCAAGACGCCGAACCCGACGGGAACGCCCGTGCGGACGCTGACGTCGGTGAGTCCCGACGTCGCGGCCTGGCATACGTACTCAAAGTGCGGCGTCCCGCCGCGGATAACAACACCAAGGGCCACGACGGCGTCGAAGTGCGGTGCGAGCCGGGCCGCGGCAACCGGGAGTTCGAAGCTGCCGGGGACGCGCAGAAGGGTGGGCTCGGCGATGCCGGCTTCCTTGGCTGCGCGGAGTGCGCCATCAACCAGTCCATCCATGATCTGGGTGTGCCAGCTGGCTGCCACAATGGCGAGCTTGAGCTGCGAGGTTTCCTCGGGCTTGAGGGTGGTGAGGTCGATGGTGGGTGCGCCGTGTCCGCTCATTGTTTGCTGGAATTCCGTTCAGTCTTGTTCGTGGTCAAAGGGGCTTCGGGACGGTGTCTTTCCGTTGCCGACGGTCTCGGTTTCGAGCGTCAGGCGGTGATCCATCCGGTCTTTCTTGGTCTGCAAATAGCGAAGGTTCTGTTCGCGCGAAGGAACTTCCGTGGGAACCATTTCCACCACCGAGACGCCAGCCTCGGCCAGCCGGTTCTGCTTGTCCGGATTGTTGCTGAGCAACCGGACCTCATGCAGGCCCATCTCGGCCAGGATCTGACCCGCGGCACCATAGGAGCGTGCGTCTACCGGCAGGCCCAGCTGTTCGTTGGCCTCGACGGTATCGAAACCGGCTTCCTGCAGCGCGTAGGCCTTGATCTTGTTGGCGAGGCCAATGCCGCGCCCTTCCTGGCCGCGCAAGTACAACAGCGTTCCACCCTCAGCGTGGATGAGTTCCAGGGCAAAGGCCAATTGCTCGCCGCAATCGCAACGATAAGATCCGAAGACGTCGCCAGTGAGGCATTCGGAGTGCAGGCGCACCAGTGGTGCCTGGCCATCCTTAGGCGGGTTGGGGGAACTCACGGCAAGGTGTTCCACGCCCGTAACGTGGTCCGTCCAGGCCTGGGCTACAAAGTCCCCAAAGGCTGTGGGCAGCTGGACAATCGGGCCGCCGCTCACCGGGTGGGGTGTGGGCTCGGTGTCGCCGCTGCTGCGCGTTGTCGGTGCGGTCATCGCTTCTCCTCGTCTGCCACTGAAACGTGTGCCGTCTGGGACTCTACCGCGTCAACGTATGCCACCAGATCCTCAATGGAGATGAGGGGGCATCCATGTTCGGCGGCAAAATCACGCAGACTGTCCAGGCGCATCATTTCACCATCGTCATGTACCAACTCAGCGATCACGCCCACCGGAGCAAGCCCGGCAAGCCGACACAGGTCCACGGCTGCTTCCGTGTGTCCCGGACGTTCACGCACTCCCCCCTTAACCGCCCGAAGCGGGAAAATATGCCCGGGGCGCGTAATCGCCGCTGGAGTGCTCTGCGGATCGGAGAGGATCCGGGCCGTCAATGCGCGGTCCGTAGCCGAGATACCAGTGCTCACTCCGATGGCCGCGTCGCAGGAAACAGTGTAGGCAGTACCTTTGGCGTCCTCATTGACTGCCACCATGGGCGGAAGCGCAAGGGCATCTGCACGTTCCGCTTCAAGCGGAACGCAAATGACGCCCGATGAATACCGGATGGTCCACCCCATGAGGGCGGGCGTGGCGTGTTCGGCAGCGAAAATGATGTCGCCTTCGTTCTCGCGGTCTTCGTTGTCCACCACGATGACTGCCTGGCCGGCAGCCATCGCCGCGATCGCAGCTTCCACAGGATCCAGACCTGTACGATCCGTCGCCGTCGAGACAGTCTTGGTCGGGGTGCTCATCGCGCAGCCTCCTTGTTTCCAGCTGACTCGCCCGCGCGGTGCGCCGGGGAGCCCTGCGGAGCGAAGGACAGGAGCCTTTCGGTGTACTTCGCAAGCACGTCCACTTCCAGGTTCACCCGGGCACCAACCGGCTTAGCCCCCAGGCCTGTCTCCTCCAGAGTCGTAGGGATAAGCCCTACTTCGAACCAGGGAGCCGCTTCAGCGGCTGGGCTCACGGCCGTCACGGTCAGCGAAACACCGTCGACGGCGATCGACCCCTTCTCGGCAATGTACCGTGCCAGCGGACCAGGGACGCCAAACCGCAAACGGTCCCAGTTGCCCAGCGGCTCACGTTCCAGCAGCTCACCCACGCCGTCAACATGTCCTTGGACCACATGGCCGTCGAGGCGCCCACCCGCAGGGACGCAGCGTTCAAGGTTCACCGTATCGCCCGCGGCCAACTCGCCGATGGTGGTGCGGACCAGGGTCTCCCCCATGACGTCGACGCTGAAATCCTGCCCGTCAATCTGAGTGGCGGTGAGGCAGACTCCATTGACTGCGATGGATCCTCCCAACGGGAGACCTTCTGTGGTGGTCGGGGCTTTCAGCCGCAGCGTCGCGCTATCATCGCCGTCGCGGTCAATACCCAGGACGGTGCCCTGTTCGGCAACGATTCCGGTAAACATTTAGTGTCCTCCTGTGAAGTATTCCGCAGCTTCACTGCGCGGAATGGAATTCGTGGTGGTGCTGGCTGGTGCTGTATTGGTTGCCGATCTCATTGACCGCAAATGCAGCCGAAGGTCGTTGCCCAGGGTCTGTACAGCCCCGCCACCGGCATCGTCCCAGGCCCATTGCTGGGCATCGGCCAAGGTGGTAATGCCGAGGTCGTTCAGAGCGGGCGTTCCGGACCCCAAAAGGGTGGGAGCAAGATAGACGATCAGTTCGTCCACCAAGCCAGCAGCAAGGAACGTACTGAGGATGCTGGATCCGCCTTCCACCATGACGTGCCTGACGCCTTGGTGGAACAGTTGGCTGAGCGCTTCCGCCGGGTCCCTGCTTTGCAGGTGCACAAAAAGGCCATCGGTTCCGCGTACCGCCGCGTCTTGGGGAACGTCCCTCAAACCCATGACGGCGCGGAGCGGCTGGCGCTGAGCCAGGCTACCGTCGGATGCCCGGGCCGTAAGCCGGGGGTTGTCGATAAGTACCGTGCCTGTGCCCACCAGGATCGCGTCGATGAGTCCCCGCAACGCATGGTTGTCCGCGAGGGACTCAGGACTGGAGATCCATTGGCTGGTACCGTCCACGGCGGCGATGCGGCTGTCCAGCGTCTGGGCAATGTGCAACGTGACGAACGGACGTTTGGTTGCGACGGCGTCGAACCATTCGCGATTGAGGTCAAACGCCTTGTCGGCGGCGAGCCCGGATTCGACGTCGACTCCCGCTGCTTTCAACGTGCGGGCGCCGCCCGCGGCGGGATCGTGGGGATCGTCGACGGCGTAAATCACCCTGGAGATTCCGGCCTCAATGATGGCCTGTGCGCAGGGACCGGTACGGCCCACATGGTTGCAGGGCTCCAGGGTGACCACCATGGTGGTTCCTGCAAGGTCCACTCCCTGACGGCGTGCCTCAAGAATGGCATCTGCCTCGGCGTGGGCTGTGCCGGCCCCCCGATGGTAGCCGACGGCGAGTTGTTCGCCCCCGGCGCTGAGCACAACGGCGCCCACCAAGGGGTTGGCTCCACGCGGCCCGCCCAAGGCGGCTGCAAGTGCCACATCCATGGCCGCTGTCTCGGCGGTACTGAAGAATTTGGGTTTCAGAGTCACGGAGCAACCCCCACAACAGCAGGAGCGGGGCCGGCCGAGGCACGTTCACGCTTCTCTGCACGCCACCACACGAAGAAACCGGTCAACGTAAAGAAGCCATAGAAGAGGTACATGACGGCACTCGCGTAGTATCCGGCGCTGAAGAGCAATGGGACGCCAACTATGTCCACGGCTACCCAGATGAGCCAGAACTCCGTCCATCCCCGGGCCATACCGTAGGTGGCCAGCAGGGAACCCGTGAACGTCCAGGCATCAGCCCACACGGGCGGGTAGGAACCCAGCGCGTCGAAAAGCGGAGTCAGGGCGGCCGTTCCTGCCACCATTGCCCCGATGAGGGCTATGCGGACCTTGTTACTGGCCCAGCCCGGAAGGATTGCGCGTCCCTGGGTGCTGGCCTGCCGCCCTTGTTGCCAGCGGTACCAACCGTAGACGGCGACGGCTATGAACATGATCTGCCGTGCGGCCTGTCCCCATAGCGTCGCGGGGGCGGCCGCGCCGAAAACGTTACCGAGGAAGACCGTCAGCAGGAGGATATTCCCCACGATGCCTATAGGCCATGCCCAGACTTTGCGGCGCATTCCGCCGAGGGCGCTGGCGAGCCCAAAGATGTTGCCAAGCACTTCGCGTAAAACAAGCGCAGATCCTCCAACGGGAATCTGTGCTTCGAAGAGCCATCGCAGAAAGTCCATGCCGTTCCTTCCCAGTAAGCCGCGATGGCTCCGGGGGTGTACGACAGCGAACTGCGCGGCATCCCTAAGGACGCACACAGCATGACTGTACGTGCTTCTCCCATCCAGACTTTAACTGTCGGTACCGGAATTCCACCGGTTCAACCGTTTGCCAGCGGCTTCCAATTACTTGGATTCCAAGGCGCGCGGGTCGCGGACTATAACCGCCGGTTCGGACTTACACCGACCCCGGAGCACGTATGTGTGTTGCTATTCTGCCACAACTGCGAAGATACCTGAGCTATTCCCTGCAATCTTCGTAACATCTGATGACGGTCGTCACGGTTTCGCCGAGCCACCCGCCATTGCGGCCTTGGATCCGGCGGCGCGGAGCCGATCAATTGCCGCCGCGGGGTCTTGGTCCCCGTACACGGCTGAGCCTGCCACGAACACATTCGCGCCTGCCTCAGCGGCGCGGAGGATGGTTTCCTCAGTGATCCCGCCATCCACCTGGATGGCCACGCCGATTCCGGATCCTTCAATTGCTACGCGGGCGCGGCGGATCTTGGGCAAGGTGATATCCAGGAAGGACTGGCCACCAAAGCCCGGCTCAACCGTCATGATCAGGAGCATGTCCAGTTCACTGAGCATGTCAAGATACGGCTCAACGGGAGTGGCAGGCCGCAATGCCATACCCGCTTTTGAACCTCGGGCCCGGAGCTCACGGGCAAGCTTGATAGGCGCCATGGCAGCCTCGGCGTGAAACGTCACCGAGGCAACACCGGCATCCGCGTAGGCAGGTGCCCACCGGTCAGCGTCTGAAATCATCAGGTGCGCGTCCAAGGGAACCGGGCTGACAGCTTGGATCCGCTGTACCACCGGCAAGCCAAGCGTCAGGTTGGGAACGAAGTGGTTGTCCATGACGTCCACGTGGACGGCATCGGCATTGCTGATCCGCTGCAGCTCCGCCTCAAGGTTGACGAAGTCTGCGGACAGGATGCTCGGGTTGATACAGCACTGAGACAAGGCAGCCCCTTTGGGTCAGTTGTTTTATCGATTGAGTTCAAGCGAGGGTGGCGGCGGGCCAGGACTTTTTGCGGAGCTAGGACTTTTTGCGGATGAGCGCCATGAACATGGCATCCGTGTGGTGAACGTGCGGCCAAAGCTGGGCCGTAAGCTCATGCCCGGCACCGAGGCCACCGGTGAGGCTGACAGCGTCCAGCGCCTGACCGGCGTCGAGCATCTCAAGGTCATCACGCTTTCCCATGACGTCACCCACAACGGCTGTTGTTTCCGCCGGGTGGGGTGAACACGTCACGTACGCCACCACGCCACCGGGCTTGACGGCGTCGATGGCCGACGTCAGCAGTTCACGCTGCAGTGGACCAAGGTCCGCGATGTCCTTGGGTGCACGGCGCCAGCGCGATTCGGGACGCCTGCGCAGGGCACCAAGACCACTGCAGGGAACGTCCACCAATACGCGGTCAAAGGAGTCGGGCTGTTCGCCACCAACCTCCCGGCCATCACCGGTCCGCACCGTCCAGGATTCGCCAGGCACCGCAGACAGCGCCTGCTGGACCAGCTTGGCGCGGTGCGGGGCGGGCTCGTTGGCCAGCAAGGTGGCGCCATCGCGGTGAGCCAAAGCGGCAAGCAATGCAGCTTTGCCTCCCGGACCTGCGCACAAGTCCAGCCAGCGCTCTCCTTCCCGGGCAGGGGCGCCGAGATCGACGCTTGCAACGGCGCGGGCCACGAGTTGGGAGCCAACATCCTGAACACGGGTAGTGCCCTTTCGGACGGACTCGAGCCGGCCAAGGTCGCCTCCGGCCGACAGCGCGGAGTCCTCTACGAGCTCTCCGGCTGTAGCCCCGTTCTCGAAGGCTTCCTCCAGGTTACCCAGCCCAGGCAGGGCAACCAGATTAACCACAGGCGCTGCGTTGTCTGCCTCCAGCAGGGCGTCAATCTCGGTTTTGGATCTCCCATGGTTCACCAACGACTGGCGCAATGCGCGGACGATCCATTCCGGGTGCGCGTGCCGCAATGCAGCAATCTTGGTCTCGTCAGTCTCCTGCTCCAGCAGAATGTCCAGCCACTCGGTCATGGTGTGCGCCGTGACTTTACGGAGAACAGCGTTGATGAGCGCAGACGGCCCGGCGCCGATGACCGCGCGGGCCAGGCCCACGGTTTGGTCCAGCGCAGCATGGGCCGGAACACGCATGGAGAGCAGCTGATGCGCGCCGATGCGCAAGGCATCCAGGATCGCGGGGTCAAGTTGCTCGAGGGGGCGGTCAACGCAGCGGGCCAGGATGGCATCGTACGTGCCCTGCCCTCGCAAGGCACCGTAGCTCAGCTCGGTGGCAAAACCAGCGTCGCGGCGGTCCAGGCGGTGCTCACGGATTCTGGCGGGAAGGACAAGATTCGCGTACGCGTCTTCCGATGCGACGGCACGGAGGACTTCGTAAGCTACCAGGCGTGCAGGATCAGCGCGGCGCGTCCGCTGCGATGGGGCGTTATTGGAGTAGCCCCTCTGGGGCCCCCTGTTTCGTTCCCTGCCCTGGGCATTGCGCTTGCTGTCGCTGCGGCCTCCACGATCGGCGTGTCCGCCACCGTCCCGGCTCCCGCTGTTGTTGGGGCCTCGCCGGCCGGACTCACTCATTCGAATACCACTTTCTCAGGTGCAGCCAAGCCGCGGGCCCAGTCGGCCGGCGACATCATCTTTTTGCCGGCGGGTTGAATCCGCCCCAGTTCCACGGCGTGGGAACCAGTCCCTACCAGCACGGTCTTTCCATCAACGCGGATGGCTCCAGGAGCAATGTCCTTGACATCGGGTCGGAGTGCGACGGGTTCAAGCTTGATCCTTTGCCCCTCCAACGTTGTCCACGCGCCGGGCTCGGGCGTAACGCCGCGCGCCCTTCGATTCAGGGCAAGGGCCGGCTGCTGCCAGTCCAACCGTCCATCCTCGAGCGACAGCTTGGGGGCCAGGGATACCTCGCCCGTCTGCGGCTGCGGCGCCGCCTGACCGGCGTCGATGGCGGACAGCGTCTGGCTGAGGAGGACGGCGCCACTCAGGGAAAGACGCTCGAGAAGATCGTCAGCAGTGTCATCCGGCCGCACGGTTTCGGTTAGCGTGCCAAACACAGGGCCGGTGTCCAGCCCTTCTTCCAGTTGGAAGGTAGCGGCTCCCGTGACGTCGTCACCCGCGATGATGGAGCGCTGAACGGGAGCCGCACCACGCCACGCGGGAAGAAGCGAAAAGTGGAGATTGACCCAGCCATGCCGGGGAACGCCCAGGGCAGCGCGGGGAACGATTCCCCCATAAGCCACGATGGCGGCTACATCCGGAGCAATTTCAGCAATTCGAGCCGTAGTGTCAGCATCCACTTTGGCAGCGCGAATGACCTCGATGCCAAGTTCCTCTGCTCGGGCGGCAACCGGTGAAGGTGTCAGGACCCGTTTGCGTCCCAACGGTGCGTCCGGGCGGGTCAGGACTGCAACGACGTCGAACCCGGCCTTCACCAAGGCGTCCAAGGATGGGACGGCAACAGCCGGGGTTCCTGCAAAGAGGACCCTCACTCGGGAGCCCCGAAACTGCCGCCACCAAAGCTGGAACCAACAGAGCTTGCCCGCTTGGATGTGGTCTGCTCAGTCACGGCGTGGTAGTTGGCGTTTCGGATGGCACGCAGCGCAGCTTTTCGGTCTTCGCCCTCAAGCCTGTCCGTGAAAAGGACGCCGTCAAGGTGATCGGTCTCGTGCTGGAAGCAACGTGCCAGCATTCCCTCCGCTTCAACCGATACTGGATTGCCATTCAGATCCACGCCGGTGGCGTGCGTTGCGCGGTGACGGCGCACGGGGAAACCAAGGCCGGGAATAGAGAGGCAGCCCTCAACTTCGTCCGGTTGGAAGTCATCGCTGTTTTCCAGGACCGGGTTGATGATGTGTCCTTCTACACCATCAATGCGATAGGTGAAGACTCGCTTACTGACGCCCACCTGGGGTGCGGCGAGGCCTGCGCCTTCCACGTCCTCCATGGTTTCCATCATGTCTGCTACCAGCTTGGCGAGCTCCGGACCGAATTCAGTGACGGGATCGGCTACGGTGCGCAACACCGGATCCCCAATGATTCGGATACTCAAAATTGCCATCTGCTGTCAGTCCTCACGATCGTCACACTCTGGTCCGGCTGTTGCGGAGCCTAAGCCAGTTTAGTTGAGTGCAGGCTGCTGCCGCTGTCCCCAGTCCCAGCGCCGGCAGGCACCAGCGACGCCGACTCAAACGACGGTGAAACGAACGACGGCGGTGGGACGGGCATGAGCGCCTGACCGGCCGCAGTAACATCAGCTGACATCTCCCAGACGCGCCTCAGGGCGCAGAACTTCCACCAATGGTGCTTCAGGACATCCGGGTTGGCTCGCTGGGGCCGCACTTCGGTCTCTCCGATGGCTACCGCCAACAACATAGGGTTCTCGCCAAACTTCCATGCCTCCCACTCCCCCGCTACGGGGTCCACGAGGCTCTCTTCCGCTTTCATCCCCGCCACAAGTTGCATCACGACTTTGTCGTCGAGGGCCTTAACAGTGCCATCGCGTGTGGTGCCCTTGGTCTTGTAATCGATCAGGCAGATGCGCCCGTTAATCCGCGCAACGAGGTCCAGGGTGCCGGCATAGCCAACGGTCTTGTTCCAGACAGTGATTTCCGGAGCAAGCGGCTCCACTCTGTACAGTTCCCACCATTCGTCGAAGCGCGCTGCAAAGGCCTGTTCACCGTGTGAAGCAAGCTCATCGCGGCATTCCTGCATCCGATGCGGACGACCCAGGGCGCGAAGGGCTACCTGCTCACAGTAGTTGTGGACGCGATCGCCCCTTGCCGCAGCATGGTCCCTGTAGGCCTCAGCAGCCTTGGAGGCCTTATTGACCGCCTGCCGGATCCTTGCCGGGCTGCCAAGCAAGGCGGGGAGTTCGGGATCTGCGGCCAAGCTGCTTGCTCCCATATAACTGAACCAACCGTCCAGGGAGTGCGCCTGCTGCCCTATCACCGTGGTGATGGAGGGGACAGAGAATTGCTCTGTTGTGGAGCGGGCGTACATACGTCCGTAGTCGGTAGCGTGGGCAAGAAGTGGAGCAGTCATATAAAGACTCTGACACAGAGCACCGACAGAATTCCCCTCAGCCGCCAGACGTGCCTGTGCATATACCGCCTTCAGCGGGCTTTTCCCCAAAAATCATGGCCGCTTGTTCAGCCGGCAGGCGGGCGAGCTTAGCCGCGAGGATGGGCGACGTTGTGGCCAAGTCCTTCAGGAGTACCTTGGAGTCTTCAGCTTCTGTTGATGCATTCATGTTGATGGTGTGCGCTGGCGGGCATTTTTGTGACGCCGAATGCTCCAACGGTGTCCTGAGAAAGAAAAACCCGTCCGGACTGAGTCTTATCAGTCCAAGCGATGGATCGATCAGCGGGCGCGCAGTTATGAACTTCGCGATAGGCCCCTGTAGGTGCCCGAATCAGGCTTGTACTCAGTGCTGAACGCACACACCCGGGAAAAGGTACTTACTCCCCCTCGACGGCGACGAACCGGAAGAAGGCAAGAAACGGAAGCGCACACAGAACTGCGCCTGCTATCCACCAAGCCATAGCTCCGGCAAAAAGGACCGTACCCAAAAGAACGGTCACCACGACAAGCGCACCAGCGATCGGAGTCAGGCTGTAGGCCCACGGCCGCTTTGACGAAGGGAACTTTCCTTGCACGACCAGTCCAAGCAAGATAGCCACAGGGATGAAGGCCAGGGCGGAAATCAACTGAAGTCCGCCGGGCGATGAAAAAGCACCCACGACAATGACAACAAAAACTTCCATCAGGGCAAGTGCTAAAGCGACCCATCGGGTTTGTGTGGACAACGAATGACGTACAACAGGCGACGTGCTCATTTGGTTTCCCCCTTTTACTGACCATCTCCACTAGTTGAGCCACGTGCCACTTCTGAGGCTATGCGGCGGCAATCAGCCTTAAAGATCTCCGCCATCATACCAAGAAGGGCGTTCATCAGCTGGTAAGAATCCAAGCAGATTCATTTCCATATGAACGTATTCCGATAAGAGCTGTTCGCGCGATGGACCTAGCGACAACCTTTCGGCCGTATCAAGCGTTGGGTTCAATTCTCATGCAATTTCCTCGGCCATGTCCACTATTCACGAGCCGTGACTAATAGATGAATGGGGAATCATTCGTGAACGTACAGGAGCCGTCTTCATCGACGTGTGGCTCGCCGGATTCCATTTCCGTAGAAACCTTGCGCTCACGGCGATGCAATTGGTCATCACCGGCTTGAGACTCGGCGGTTCCGGTGGGGAATGCAAGTGGGGAAGAGCGCGTGGTTGGCGTTCTTCCCCACTTGGGGTCACTGCGGGGGCCCCGGGTAGCGGCCCCCGCAGTGTTGCTTACCAGCTGTGGTGCTGTTGCTGGTGTTGGTTGGTGTTGGTGTTAGTTGTTGCTGGTGCGGCGGTTGCGGACGAACATCAGGGCCGCGCCGACGACGAGGAGGGCACCGGCTGCGTAGAGAATGCCGGTTCCGACGCCACCGGTCAGCGGCAGCTGGAAGCCGCTGTTGGAGGGGATGTTCTTCACTTCAAGGTCGATACCGACCGTGGTGCTGGCGGCGTTGATCAGGAAGGACACCGGCTCGGCGAGCAGTTCATAGCCTGTCGGGGCGGTGGTCTCTACCAGGTAGTACGTGCGGTAGTCCGGGGTTCCGGGTGCCACGGCTGCGCCGTTGGCCCAGTCGGAGTACCGCAGGCCCGAGATCGTCAGGGTGCCGTCAGCGGCGACGGTGAAGACCGTCTGGCCGTTGAGGTCCACCGGGTTCGTGCCGGCCTTCGCGTCGGCTTCGTTGGTGTAGACGGAGAACGCGGCGCCGGCAAGGGCTGCACCGTTCTCGTTGACCTTCTGCAGCGTCATTTCGCCCCACTTGGTCACGACCGGGGGCGTGACGATCGGGCCGCCGGGCTGGCCCGGTGCAACGGTGAAGCTGGAAGCGTTCGGGTAAACGAGGGCTTCGTTTTCGATCTCACCGATGGTGTTGACCTTGGTGTTGACCATGACCTGCACCCGGGTGTCGGTGTGGGCAGCCAGTTTGGCCCGGCCGGCGGTAGTGAAGATGACCGAGACGGTGTTGGTCGCGGCGTCGAAGCTCACGGTGTAGTCCGTGCCGGCCGTGATCGGGGTGCCGTCAACGAGGGTCGCGGACGCGCCGACGTAGGTCAGTTTCGGGTCCAGGACGTCCACGATCTTGTAGCCATCGATGACGGCTTCGTTCGGGATGTCACCGGTGATGGTGAAGTCGATCTGGTCCCCGAGTTTGACGTCAGGGGCGTCCGTGACGGTCTTCTCGGCCCCCGCAACGGAGTTCTTCGGGTAGACGTGGACGTCGTAGATCCAGTTGTCCTTGTTATCCGGGTCCGTCAACGGCACGGACACCAGGAACGGGGCCGACGGCGTCACACCGGCCGGGTAGTTCGTTTCGGTCACCAGGTACAGGCCCACCGGCAGTGCGGTGAAACCGGCGGTCCCGGCAGCGTCGGTGGTTTTCGCCTGGGCAGCGCCCAGGGTGTAGCCGGCACCGGTGATCGAGCCCGCCGGGTTGGCCGGGGCGAACACGCCCGAGAGGTTGTGCGCGGCGTCCCAGCCGGCGTTGGTGGACAGGTCAATGGTGTTGACCTGCTGGATCGTGAACTCGATACCGGCCAACGGTGTCAGGCCGGTGGTGTCCACGGACGTGCCGTTGTTCGGCAGGCCCGTCGGAGTAGCGGGACGTTCGAACTTGTGGACCGTGATGGAACCGGTCTGGTCCCCATCAACCAACGGTGCGGCCGAAGCCGGGGCCACGGAGAAGGACATCGCCAACACCGCCCCGGCGATCGTGGCGGCGGCGGTCTTCCAAACCCGCCCGGTGTGGTGATTACTCACTGTGTATTCCTCTTTCATCGTGATGGTTTCTGGTGGTGGTGCTGATGCTCGGAAATGAACATTCGCTGCCCCCGCCCCGCAAACACGCACGCAGGGCACGGGAATTCTTCTTTAGCAAGCAAGGGGCTGGCGTTTGCGGCGGTTGGCGGCCAGGGCCAGTGCAAGAGCGCCGATCAGCAGGGCTGATCCGGTGGTGGTGAAGGGCCACCAGCCGATCCCGCCGGACTCGGGCATCTCCAGTGCCGGCACGTCCCGGACCGTGAGGAGGAAAATCCCGTCCCCGTCCGCGTCGGTGCTGGTCACCACCCCGGCACCGGACCCTTGACCCGCGGAGCCTTGACCCAGGGTCACGGCACCGGTGGCTGCGATGGTGAATTTCACCGGTTCGGCGAGCAGGTTGAACCCGGCCGGGGCCTTGGTTTCTTCGAGCCAGTACGTTCCGGGCTGGATTCCTTCGAGTTGGAACCGGCCGGTTTGCCCGGCTACGGCGGTGACGACCGGGCTGGCCAGGACGGCGCCGGGTGCGCCGTTATTGTCGACGTGCACCGCCCAGGTGGAGCCGGCCATCGGCACCCAGGTCCCTCCGGAGGACTCGCCGATCTTCTCGATCAACACCTTGGCCGGGGTGCGGTGGGTGGTGGTGCAGTCAGGTCCCGGCCCGCTGGAACCTGGTGCGCACGTCTGGGGCGGGGTGGTGGTCGCCGTGCCCGTCACCATGTTGACAAGCTCCTTGTTCCACGCCCCGGTCTTGACCACGACGCTGTATTTCAAGGTGGCGGTCTGCCCGGCGGGCAGGGTGAACGCTGCGGTGGTCAGCAGGGTGGAGGGCGGCACCGGGTTGGCTACCGCCACCGGTGATCCCGTACCGATCACCAGGGACGCTGACCCGGAAACGAACGTCGCGTCATCCAGGACCTCCCCCAGGTTGTCCTTCAGCACAACCCCGGTGATGGTGCCGCTGATACTGGTCGCCGTGACCGTGTACACGATGGTCTGCCCCGGGCTGACGGATCCGTTCGCCGGAACAGCCCCGTTGGCCGTGGCGGTCTTTTTGATCTTCCACGCCGGCGGTGCGGTGACCTGCGCGTCATCGATTGCCGTGACGGGCAAGCCCAGGGGCGGGTTCCCGGTGACCTTTGCCGTGTTGGTCAGCAACCCCGTGGTGACATCGCTCGTCGTGACCACATAGGTCGCGGTCGCGGTCACGGACTGCCCCGGCAAAAGGATGCCCGGAAGGGCCGGCCAGGTATAGGACAAGGGCGACATCGTGCCCGTTCCGGAGAACTGGGTCTCGCTGATCACGACTCCGGTAAGTATCACGTTGCCCGTGTTTTTCGCCACGAACGTGTACGTGGCCGTTTCACCGGCCACCAGCGTGGTCTTGTTCACCGTCTTCACCAACGTGATCGCCGGAGCAGCGGCAGCGATCGTGAAGATGTAATCTTCCACCTCGCCGGAATTGGATCCACCGATCGGAGACTCGATCTGGGCGGCCGTATAACCGATCCGGAACCGCGCATACGTTGTCCCGGCCGTCACCCCCGCAGGGACCGTCCAGGTCAGTGTCGCGGTCGTGGCTCCGGGCTGGAAGGAGGCGCAGGCCTGCTCGGCCGGGTTGTCGAATTTCCCGTTCTTGTTAAAATCAATCCACGCACAGGTCCTACCGGGCTTGCTGGCTCCACTGATTGCGACCGTTGTGGAGTAGCTCGTGGCGCCCTGCGTCATCGGTGCGAGCGTCACGCCGTCGTCCATCAGGTCCTGGGCCGCCGTCGAACCCGCGTTCGGGGAGGCGGTGCCGTTGGCCACCGTCGCGTTGTCCTCAGTGACGTTCGGCCCAAGCGTCACATCGGACAGAACGGCCCAGGCCGCGTTGCTTTGGTCATAAGTGGCCGGGGCATCACCGAAATCCTGCGGGACGGTCATCGCGATAACGTAGTTGTCCTGGTTGTGGTCCGGATCCTGGACGTCATTGGTGGTGTATGGCGGAAGCGCGCTGGTGGTCTGCACGAAGACCGCGGTGATATTGAAGGTCAGAGAGGTGACGATTCCGTTGATCCGTACAGCCCCACAGGCTGCAGTCGCTTGTGCGTTGACAGGCTGGGGATCGTTCCCTTGGACTGTCGTGTTGCACTGGGTACCCGCGTTGTCGTTGGTAGCCGTAATGGCATTTCCGGACACACTGAGGTTTCCGCCGGAAAGCTTGGTCATTGTCAACCCCGTGGTTGCGAGATTCAACACGGCATGGAGCTGGGACTGTTTGTCGACAGGTCCTTTCTTGTTTCCGTAGGCGTTCACGTTTCCACCGAGGCCGGCGATGTTGAGCACAGGATTCCGCACCGGCTGGCTGAAAGCTATGGTGACAGTCCCCAAGCCGCTACAGGGGCCGGTTGCCCCGCAATTGTTGACTGCGTTGGTTGCGAATTCAACAGCCGGGGTCCCGGTTCCGATGTTTTGTGAGTAATCAGAGGCCACATATCCACGGCTGCCCATCGTTGTCTGCCCCACGAGGTCAGTCAGTCCGGATTGATCATAGGTGGCCGTGAGACCGGATCCCGGCATCGTCAAAATGGCCGCCCCACCGGTGACGTTCGCCTGGTTGGTTGCTACTTCGTAAGCGTGAGCTGGTGCAGTCGGGTGGAGCACCCCCAATAAAAGTGCGCCAAAAACAACCATTAACACGGTAACGAAGGCAGTAATTTTCCCAAGCAGATACTTCAAGGGATTCTCTCCAATGAACAGTGACCGACAGACCCCACAGCCGACGGCCAAACATATGTTGCGGAGACTGACCGATTGCGTCCGGCAAGGTCGGTCTCCAGTCAAAGGAGTGCAGGATAGGAATAGTTCATGTCGCAAAATGCGAAAACTTTTTGAGAGAAAGGCCCCGGAGCTCCTGCAGGGATGGCTGCGGTCCAGAGCTCGTACCGTGGATGGAGGCTGCTGAGCGAAACGAGCAGATCCTCACAGCATCGTGGGGAAAAATAGTACTGACGGTCCCCATGAGGGATCACGTCGCGGGATGAGACGAAAATGAGGCTTGAGCTGTTCTCCTGCAAAGCCGAAGGCATTCACACCCTGACGGCCAGACCTCGCTGACTATGAGGCCACTGGCCGACAGTCCGGGATCGGCATGGAGCTGGAGCTCGCGGGCAAAGGGGCAGAATCAGTCTGATTCGCGCAACAGAGCCTGAATTCTCTCTAAGTTTGCGATCCATCCAACGTAGTCATCGTCATCTTCGCCGAGCTCCGCCCATGTATCGTGACCGTCAACTTCCGGGTCATCGATGACGGCGTGGATCGCATCCGCTGCCGCCAGTTTCAAGGCGGATGACGGGGCCGGTCCGCCAGCACACCATTCGATAACATCCGGGTGAACGTCTGTATGCAGGTGTCCGCTCAGCACGGCCAAAACCGCGCCGGCGGCAATGATGCTCTCGGTCGAACCGTTGTTCACAGTCTGTTCAATGAAGGG
Organism: Paenarthrobacter sp. 2TAF44; assembly: GCF_052114885.1. Taxonomy (NCBI): domain Bacteria; kingdom Bacillati; phylum Actinomycetota; class Actinomycetes; order Micrococcales; family Micrococcaceae; genus Paenarthrobacter; species Paenarthrobacter sp. 2TAF44. Next base: position 18,004 of record NZ_JBFRFP010000011.1, read on the forward strand.
CATTGCTTCAGGGGCTTCCCGCAGATCCCCAAACCAATCGAGGGCCTCGTCATTTCCGAAACTGCCGGTCGACCAAGTTCCCATTGCAAACTCCCGTGTTTTTAGTGCCGCTCACTTAGGCACCTCAAACGTTCATGTTCATAACATTCCAGCCGGGCCGACTCACCCTATCGTCAGGCACTGGTCTGGACCGGCCTTTGCTGCAAGCCGGAAACCTGCGTGTCGCATTCTTTGGAAGCGGTCGGATGGGTTGAGATGCCCCCAGTCCGCTGACTGGACGTGACAACGTCATCAATTGCGCGCAGGCTGGTCCGATGGGGGAAAGGAAGCGCGGCCAGGCCGATGGGCAGCGGGGCGAGGCACCGTCGACGTCGGTTGCGGTTGCGATCCTCTATATAGCCAGGGTCGTTACTTCTCTCATGATCATTGGCGGGCTTGGTCTGGCCATCTGGATGTACGTGTGGTCCCGGCAGGTGATCGCAACATACCCTGTCGAGCCTGACAACGACGTAACACGCGGGTTCTTCATCGGCGTGGCTGGCGGCCTTGGAATAGCAGGACTCTCCGTCGTGGCCCTTGTCGGATTAAGCCGCGGAAGGCGCTGGGGCGGCATTGTTGACGTGTTCCAGTGGGTTGTTATTTGGTTGCCCTTCTCGTTTGGCCTTCAACAGTTCTCAGCTGATGCCTTCGCGATCTCCACCACCGTGTCCCTGGCGGGTGCGCTGGTGGGCGTGCTGGCGTTCATTGCTGCCCCGCGAGGCCGCCTCGCCAAGGGCAGGCCCGGCGTGAGGCTTGGGCCTGAGACCTGAAGCGGTGGCGCACAACTCTATCGTCCGCTAAATGGCAGGCGTAATCTGAGTGGAATTCAATACCATCCAGCAAAGCCCGGCAGAAGGGGACGTCCAGGCATGAGCATTAAACACGAATGGAATCGGCTCGACTCGGAAACACGGACATGGCTCTTAGAGAATCCAGCGTGCCTTGTTCTGCCCGAAGCTCTATCAAGAAGGGTCAGCAACGAAGGATACAAAGACGTAGAGTACGACGTGCACGGGCAGGTTGTACTTTCCCGTGATGATCACGATTTCCTCCGGGACAAAGCGGAGGCCGCCGGCACCATCCGCATTCCGGATACGGAATACCGATTCTTCGACACGGCGCCCATACCGATCATCGGGACACCGTCCATTGGAAAGCATGCCCAAGAGTCGGCCAATAAAGGCCCGTAGGAGCAATTACCAAGCTTCCACTAGAGATGAACGCAACACCAGCGAAAGCCCATGTGTTTGTGAATCCGTTGTTTCGACCAGCGCGCCTAAAACGCGGAAGGCTGACCGCCTTCGGGTCGCACATGCTGCTGGGAGATCGCTACCCAAAGCGGGCATAGATCGTGCCCAAATACCAAGCGGCTAGACAGAAACCCACAAACCAAGCCAAGGAATGGGGCCATCTATCTCGATGCTGCTCCTCAGGCGGTTTCGCCCTTGCTCCAGTAGCCGGACTGAGGGCCAATGGGAGTCTCTGGACCTTCAAGGGGAAAAGAGCAAGCGAGGCGAGCAGGACGACGGCTGAGGTAAAAGCAATTCCTGGCAGACCCTGGAAAGCAGTCAGAGGTGGCAAGACGATCATGATCAGGGCAAGGAGCCCGATCCCGACGAGGTGGATTGTTTGGTAAGTCCATTCTGTCCGGGAACCACTCTTGAGGGTCATTCGGAATCGTCCGGACCAACCGAGTCCGTACCCAAAAATCACGAACACGATAAGTATGATTCCTTTGGTCATTAGCAGCGCCTGGTGGAGACCAAGGATTGGGATGCGAAACGCGCTCCATTCTGGGCGGCTAAGGCTCTACCAATATTCATGCCAGAACTTTCTACAGAACAGAAGCGACTCAATCCGAATTCGCGTTTCAAAACTGTTCCACTCGTTAGCTTCGTTCTCGCGGCGCTGAAGATCCAGAGCTGACACACCGCGATTTAGTGCTGTTTCGAACTCCTGGGACCACGGAATCCGTAGCCCTCCTGATATGTGGGATGGTCGATCTCGCGGCCCCCGGCCCTGAAGAGGCCGTGGCCAGCGTTACGGAACGGTCGTCTGTAGTAGCCAGGACATGGCCTCATCGCGGGAGGTGAAGAACCGAGTGGGACACGGGAGTGTCCGCCGTGCCATGGCGAAGTTGGCAATCACACGACTGACCGGGTTTGAGCCCAGCAGCGCAATTCGTGAAGCGGCGCACTTGACGCTGAAAACGGATCTGGCTTGGCGGGTCACGGCTTGGGTGTTCGCTATGTCGATCAACATCGGGTACTCGGCACCGGCGGCAAGTTCATTGACCTTTGCCATCGCCGCATGTACGTCAGCAGCCTCCAGAACAGTCCCCGGATGCCACACCAGGTGAAGAACTTCTTCGGCATCGAGTTCCACTGTCCCCTTGCCGCCGTCAACGGTTGTTGGCTTCATTTACTCCCCCAGAGCCTTGTAGAGCTAAGACTAACTGCCTGCTTGAATATGCGCACCGGAATGAACAGACAAAGGCGTGCAATTCGTTCGCAAATGCTGCTTGTGAACGGACCCAGACGGTCAGTCTTGTCCGATTTCGTTGGATATGGGCACGTTGGTGTCAGGAATCGGGTGCCTGGAGAAGCCAAGACATCGCCTCATCGCGGGAGGTGAAATACCGCGTGGGACACGGGAGTTTCCGCCGCGCCATGGCGAAGTTTGCAATGACCCGATTGAGTGGGCTTGAGCCAAGCAGGGCAATTCGTGAAGCGGCGCACTTGACGCTGAAAACGGACTTGGCCTGAAGGGTCACCGCTTGAGTGTTGGCTATGTCGATCAGCATCGGGTACTCGGCACCGTCGGCAACTTCATTCACCTTTGCCATCGCTGCATGTACGTCATCGGCTTCCAGAACAGTCCCCGGTTGCCACACCAGGTAGAGAATTCCCTGGACGTCGAGCTCCACTGTGCCCTTGCCGCCGTCGACGGTGATTGGTTTCATCTCTTGCTCCCCCAGAGTCTTGTAGAGCTAAGACTAACTGCCTGTTTAAAGATGCGCACCCAAACGACCAGTCAAAGTTGGCGGCGCCGAGAAGCTCCTATGACTTGACCTGACCGAGCGCCGGCTATTGAGCGTCCGGATACCGAAGCGGATACTGGTTGGGTCAACAGGCTTAGGCCGTTGTAAAAATACCGACAAGGATGACGGGGTGTTCGATATGGGAGCTGCAGAAAACGCTGAACTCGTTCGGCGCGGGTACGAGGCCTTCAACACTGGGGATTTGGCGACCCTTGGCGAACTATTCGCGGAGGACGCAGTCTGGTACGCGGCCGGAAGCGGCGTGCTGGCAGGCAAGAAAGAAGGACGCGAAGCCATCCTGGCTTACTTTGGCGAGCTGGGCGCACGCTCCCAGGGGTCGTTCCAGGCGAACGTCCAGGACATCGTCGGCGGGGAAAACCACACCGTGGGGATCCAGCAAAGCCACGCGGAAAACAACGGGAAGACTTTGGACGTGGCGTCAGCCATCGTGTTCGTGCTCCGCGACGGAAAGGTTGTCGAGGGCCGGGAGTTCTTCGAGGACACCGCCAAGGCGGACGAATTCTGGACCTGAGTTCTGGAATTGTCCAAGCCGGAGAATTGAGAACTCCAGGGGGTAAGGACCCCGATAGTCACAGCCCCAACTCTCTATCTTGTGTATGAAGCTTAGTCGGCCAGCACTGCGCCATGGCTGGCTTCCAAAATGCGCATACGGTCATCGGCCGTCGGCCCAAGCTTGACGTGGACCGCTGCGATGAGGGCTTCCACCAACACCGTTGCCGGCACGATGCTGTCGAACGAACCTGCTGCCTCCACCCGCGCCGGCAGAACGACGTCCGCGACAAAGGAAACCGGAGAGAGCCACGGGTCCGTGATGAGGACAATCTTTGCCCCCTTCTCACGGGCTGCCTTTGCCAGGTCGACGGTGTCTTTCTGATAGCGGCGAAAATCAAAAAACACGCAAACATCGCGTTTGCTGAGGTCAGCTATGAACGTGGAGTCATTGTTCGGATGCTGGGCGTGCACAACGGTGTTGGGTCGCATCAGGCGAAGGTGCAAGTCCAAGTAACTGGCCAGCAGGTGAGAGAACCTGCCACCGATCGAAGTAATGTTCAGTGACGTATTGCATAGAAGAGCAACGGCACGGTCAAACTCATGCTCCGGGAGCGAGGCGACCGTGCTCTCGATGCCCTCGACTGCGGTTTCGGCCACCGACTGAGCCAGTTCCGGGGCCGCTGAATCAACTCGTATTGTGCCTTGGAGCGTCAGCGGGGACGCCCGCCGCGCCTGCACTTCTTCCCGTAGGGCATCCTGGAAGTCCCGGTACTTGTTGAAGCCCAACCTGCTGACGAACCTGAGCACGGTGGGGGCACTGACATTTCCTTTCTTGGCAAATTCAATTGTGGACTCGAGCCCTGCAGTCGGGTAGTTGGCGAGGAACACACGGGACAGCTTGTGCTCTGCCGGAGAAAGCGAACCCTGAATTTGACGGATTCGGTCCGCCAGGGTCAACCGGGCAGATTGGTTCTCAGACTGTTCAAACTGTCCGGACTGCGTCATGGCGTTCCTTTCTTGCTCAGACGGCAAAGCTGGAAGTTAGTATGAACTCCACCGCTTTTATCCCCATTCAATCAGGAAACCCAGAATGGCTTGAGCAGTAGCCTGCCATCAGCTTGTTGGAGCAGCGACCAGGGGCAGCTCGTGGGCGGGCAGTAACGTGCTGGCGGCGCCAACGTATCCAGCCAGCAGTGCATGCGCTACATCATGGACGTGAGAGTCGTCGGGCACGAAAGTGCTTGAGTGCAGCCGTTCCCCGGTTCCGCTGGTACCCACGAACATCATCAATGAAGGCATCCTTTCCGAAAAATACGAAAAATCGTCGGAGCCTGCCGACCTGAGATTGCTGTCCACTTCCAAGCCCAGAGCCAGCAGTAGAGGGGCAGTCGCCTTCACGATGTGCACATCATTTTCCAGGACGGGTTCGCCTTCGGTGACGCTGACTTCGCCGCTGCAGCCGTGCGCAGCAGCAACCAGGTGCACTGTCTCGGCAAGACGACGCAGCACTTCCTCCCTCACTGGGGTGGCCATGGTGCGGACAGTTCCCCGGGCGGCCGCGGTCCCCGGTATGACATTGGCCGCGCTACCAGCCTGAAGGGTCGCAATGGTGAGCACCACCGAGTCCATGGGATCCACGTTCCGGCTCACGATGTTTTGCAAAGAGACCACTACGTGGGATAGCGCCAGGACAGGATCCGCTGCAATGTGCGGGTAGGCAGCGTGGCCGCCCCTTCCACTGATGTTGATGATGAACTCGTCCGATGAGGCATTCACGGCCCCCGGCGTGCATGCCACTGTCCCTCCGGGTAGCAGCGGCTGAACATGGGCCGCGACTGTGGCACGCACGTCTTGCTCCGCCAGTATCCCTGTTGCGCAGATGTCCTTTGCCCCGGACGGGTACGTTTCTTCCCTGGGTTGCAAGACCAGTGCCACAGGAGCTGCACCGGGTGTTGAATGGAGAGCCCTCGCCAAGGCAACGACGGCAGCCAGATGGACATCATGCCCACAGGCGTGCATGACACCTGGCCTTTGGGAAGCCCAATCGACTTCGGAATCTTCCACCGCCGGCAGTGCATCCAGCTCAGCCCTGATAGCGATCGCCTTGCCGGGCCCGCCGATTCGCAATACTGCCCCCGTTCCGGCCACAAACTTGGTCTGCAGGTCGCCAGGCAAGGCATTCAAGACCAGATCCAGGGTCGGCCCTTCGGAACCGGATAAATCCGGCATGCTGTGCAATTTGTGGCGCAGTTCTATTGCCTGCGGAATTTCCTGGTCAATGCGTCTCCTGAGCACTTCAAACAGTTCAGAGTTCACTTCTCCCCCAGCTCATAGACGCGCACCGCGTTATCCCTTCCGACCATGTGAACCACTCGAATGGCATCCTCCTCAGCCCAGTCCCCATCACGAACCCAAGCCCCCAGGACCTTGCCCATTCCTTCGCGCCATAGTCGCGCCCCGAGATAATGGAGTTCCGGAGGCCCCCATGCGTCCGTTGAAAACAGGATTTTGGAGAACGGTGCCAACTCGAAAGACTCTTTGATCAGTTCCAGAGACTGAACGCCTGTGTAGTTGGTCCCAAGCCCGACATCAAAGTAGACGTGCGGGAACACCTGCGCAAGGTAGCCCGCGTGACGATGGAATGGGTAGCAGTGGAGAAGGAGTACGTCCACCTTCACTGATTCAATCAGCTTCAACCAGGGAACCAGCAGCAACGGGTCGCAACGGTCCAGACGCAAGTCGGGATCACCGTATCCAGTGTGCATTTGAATGGGCAGGCCACGGTCGACGCCGGACCAGAGAAAGAAGCGTAAAAGCACAGGATCCGAAACACGGAGCGAGTAGCCGGCTGCTACCAGACGGAGCCAGGAAGCGGCCGCTTTCACCACTTCTTCTTTGGAGGGCCTGATTGGATCAAAGTCGAACCCATGTCGGTAGGCGATGATGCTCTTGACTCCCACCGCGTTCTGGGTTGCCAGCGCAAGCCGGGCCGTATAAGCGTTAGCGAAATCGGCGGCTGATACGCCTTCCCACGCCAAAGACTCCGCTATGGATTCCAGTCTGACAACCTCACCTACCGTGGCTGAGCTGATGCGCTCCATCCCCGAAAGGCCATGGATTTGATCACCGCGATATCCAGTCTCGACCAGGAAATGACCTATCCCCGCAGACTTGAGCAGGCGTGAGGTTACTTCCGACGTCCCGAGCCCCACACGCCGTTCAAAGTACGCGTCGGCACTCGCATGTGCAGGAAGGCCCAACAACGGCGCACACCAACGACGAATCGCGAAGCCCAACTGCGAATCGAATTGCGTCATCCATTCAGGAATGGGCCTGTCCGACTCCGTCAGCAGTTCCTCCAGTGAGGACCGGTCAACGTCATCCTTCAACGCTCCATGGACATGGTGGTCCACCAAGGGGATTTCCTCGATGGTGGTCAGGAGATCTTCTACGGAATTAGTAGACATCAGATACCGCTTTGACTCGGGCAGCATCGTCGAGTGTGGCCACGTGGGCGAGCTCATGCCGCTTGACCGCCAAATAGGTTGCCAACAGATCAGGATGGAACCACGACGTCACGGTCTGGTCCTTTTCCAATGCCAGGAGCGCGTCCTGGAGTGTATGAGGCAGTTGAGGGACGTCGTTCAATTCAGCCGGGCCGGCCGACTCAGGGAAGATGTAAGGATTGGGGTACTCGTCACCGCCTACGATTCCGGCCAACCCTGCCCGGAGCAGGACACCAAGCGTGAGCCACGGGTTGGCGGTTGCATCGGCTGCCCTGTATTCAAGGTTGAACTGATGGTCCGGAGCCGATCCACCTGCGGAACTGGTTGGACAGATTCGTAGAAGAGCCTCCCTGTTTCGTTCTGCCAGGAATATTCCCCCTACGCTCCATCGATCCGGGGCCAGGCGCATGAAGGAAGCCGGGCTTGGGGCTGTCCAGGCCGTCAGCGCTTCGGCGTGACGCAGGATTCCTGCGCTGAATCTTGATCCGACTTCGGATAGGCGCGCCGGACGGGTGGCGTCGAACAGAACCGGAGTACCGCCGTCGTCGACCAAGCTAATGTGGACATGGACGCCGGTACCGGTACCGTTTGGTTCCTGAAGCGGTGCGAAGGAAGCTCTGAGGCCGCGTCGGATTGCCAAATCGCGGACCAATTCGCGCAAGAGTACCGCCCTGTCTGCCGCAGTGAGGGGGTCGCTCGGTTCCACCGTGATTTCAAACTGGTTCGCCCCGTATTCGGGCAACCAGTTCTCGGGTGCGAGACCACAATCCGTCAAGAGACGCAGCAGGTCCATTCCGAACGGATCGGCGTCCAGGTGCCTGCGCAAGGAAAACGGAGCCGATTGAGGCAGGCCCTCCACAACGAACTCGTGTTCGAACGTGGCGATAACGCGCAGGCCCGTTTGCTCTCGAAAGTCGTTGATGGCCCGGCGCAGGAAGGTCCTGGGACAGCAATCCCAGTCGGTTCCGTCAGGTTGTGTTTGGTCGGCGAGCAGAATCCTGAGTCCGGCCTCTTTGGGGCCATCGGCCACGGTGATTTCCGTGGCCTCGTCCGGCATAAGGCGCAGGTCGCCGGTTGAACCGAAGGCGCTGCCCGGCGCAATGCTGCCGAAAGCCGAAATGCCAAGGTTGGCCGGCACCCAGCCCAGTCCGGAGCGAAGGACAGAGCCGTAGGCTTCCCCGGGTGCGCCTCGTCCTTTGACCTGACCAGCGAGATCGCAGGTTGCAACGAAGATATCAGGGGTGTTCACGGGCGCCTCCGGCCGGTCGTGGGTGGATTGATGTTGGATTCAGTAGCCGAGACGCCGCAATAGTCCATTGCAGATAGGGCGTATGTCTTTACTGCGGTGATGATCTGGTGGATTGGCACGTACTCGTTTTCCGCGTGCGCGGTTCGGCCAACCCCGGGCCCGTAAACGAGCCCGTCAATACCTTGGGCATCCATCCATGTGAGATCACAGACACCGAGGAACCCCTCTTGTTTGGGAGGGGTGGCCAGGTCAAACCCGCCGACGGAATCACCGTGGGCCTTCATGACCGCGGGGATGAGCTCATGGCTGGCCGGCGCGGTGTACGGCGGCCATAGGAGCTTCCAGTCGAATTCGGGTCGGTGGGCGCTCAGCCAGGGATCGTTGGCACAAGCTTGACGCACGGTTCGTTCGATCTCGTCGATGACTTCCTCGTTGCTTCGCTCAGGATGATGGTAGACGCAGTATTCGACTGTGAGCGTGTCGGCGAGGAAGAACGGGACCAGGACGCCCTCCGGGTTTCCACGGATCACCCCGGGCAAGAGATTGAAGTAGCCCGGCTGGAACAGGGGGTGCCTGTCACGCCGCGCCCAAGTATCTTCCAACTGCCGCAAGGCGTGATAAATGATCCAGAACTTATCGATGGTATTAACGCCCAAAGCTTCGCCTTCAAGGGTTGGATGGATGGTAAGACCCCGCAGTCCGGAGTGCGCAGCTTTGCCGACAAGAGACAGTGAGAACCACAGCAGGCCCGGCGTGGTGGGAACCAGATTGGGGGCTGCGTCCGAGAAGTTCGACGGTTCGCAGACGATTGCGGCGTCGGCCCCGTATCCCGCCTGTAAGGCTGCCGTTGTACCCGAGAGGTGGTCACCGACTTCTTCTCCGACGACCGCCTGCAGTACGAGGTCTCCTTTGAGCCGGATACCTGCGCTGGCTAATGCGATGGCAGCATATGCCGTGGCGACTGTGCCGGCTTTGTTATCCGTAGCTCCCCTGCCATGAACCGCGTCATCGGTAATCAACCCGGAGAACGGCGCCTGGTCCCACAGACCTTCCCGGTTGGGCGGAACAACATCAACGTGCCCGTTGAGAAGCAGCGAGCGGCCACCGCCCGTTCCGCCAATCCGCCCGCAAGCATTGTCCCGGCCTTTCTCAACTGTGACGAGTTCCGTGGAGGCTCCTGCTTCGCGATGAAGATCGTTCATGAGCGCGCTCACCTCACCCTCACCGCCCACAAGCTTCTGGTAGTCCTGACCGGGATACTTGGGGTTTATGCTCGGGATCCTGACTGCGTCGGCGACGGACTGCACGATCCTGGGCGCCAGACGATCCACAGCGTCCAGGACCGCCTTTCGCTGGTTCTGCTCTGCCCGGGCAGTGGCATCAATGGACATGCGTGGTGTCCTCGACTTCCATAGTCTGGCGTGCGGAATCTCGTAGTGCTCTATGGGCGGATTTGTTCGGGCTTCTCGGAAGGAGCCTCCGTGCTCTGGTCCATAAGTCTTCAAGGAGCCCGGAAATGCCGCGTGGAAGGAAAATGAGAACCAGAAGGGTTCCAATGCCGATGATGATCGCACGCGCAGGCCCAAGGTCCGTGAGTTGGCGGTCGACGACGGTGACTATCAACGCCCCCAGGACCGGACCCCAGATGTGGCCGGTACCGCCGAGGAAGATCATGCTCAAGCCAAGGGTGACGAATCCGAAACTGAAGAGTGTGACGTCCGCAACGCGGAAGTATGCGACATACAGGGCTCCGGTGACACCGGCAACGGCTCCACTGAGGATGAAGGCCAGGAGATGCTGCCTTATGCGGTTCATTCCGCGGCTCACGGCAAGGTTTTCATTGTCGCGCAGCGCGATGAGGCTCTTGCCGAACGGGCTGCGCAGGATGGTCCGGAGCAGCGCCAGGAGCAGGACCACTGCCCCGCCGAGCAACCATAAATAGCCCAATCCCGAGTACTTTGCGAAGGAAAAATCTCCTAAGCTCAGGGCAGGTACGCCTGTCAGTCCGCTGGATCCGCCGGTGATTCCGGGAATGGCCAACACCAGGTAGTAGCAGAGCTGCACGAAGACGAAGGTGATCAGTGCGATGTAAATGCCTCGCATGCGTATCACCGGGATATAGGCCAGGGCACCAGCCAGCCCACCGGCAACGGCTGCCAGTATGAGCCCAAGCCATGGATTCATATCCCATGTCACTGTGGCAACGGCCATCGTGTATCCACCGACACCGAAGAATCCAACGTGGGCGAAGTTGAAGATACCGCCGATACCCAGCGTCAGATTCCAGCTGGCAGCGAGCAGGGCGTAAATGAGCGCTGTCGCGGCCAGCAGGCGTGCAGAGCCGCTGATGACGACATATGGCAGCAAGGCGGCGGCAAGCAAGAGCAACGGCCACGTCGCGAAGCGCTTGAGGAATCCAAGAATGTTCATCAAGAACGTCCTTTCACTAGACCTTGGGGGCGGACCAGCATGATGAGGACCAGCACGAGGAATACGGCTACAGGGCTCCATTGCAGACCGAGCCAGTACGTTGTGCCCGCCTCCAACAGGCCTATGGTGAAGGCGCCGACCAAGGTTCCCCACAAAGTCGCCGACCCGCCGAAGACCAGGACGACAAAGGCAGTCAGCAGGGGTTCAAAGCCCTTGGTGGGCGTAATGGTGGTGGTCGTTCCGTAGACGAAGGCAGCGGCGCAGGCCAGAATTGACGCCACCGCAAATACGCCGGCGTATATGCGCGCTGGCCTGATTCCGACGAGCATTGCCATGTCCCGGTTTTGTTCCACTGCCCGGACGGCCATCCCCCACTTCGTCTTGCGCAGCAACGTAATCAGTCCTACGACTAGAACTAATGCCAGGGCCAGGGCAATGAGGGTGGAGCTTGCGATTTTTACGTCGCCCAAGGCAAATGTTGAGGTGCTCACGGCCTTTATCTGCTTGTTCTGCGGTCCCCAGATTAGTTGTGCAGCACCTTCGACGGCGTTGGCGATGGCGAGGGTGGAAACCATGACCAAGAGAGTTCCGTTTGCCCTGCTGATGAACGGCCGGACCGCGACGAGGTCCAGGAGCATACCCAGGAAGGCCAGCAAGGGAATCGCAGCGGCGAAAGCAAGGAGAACCGGGAGCCCGACCTTCTCTGAGAACGTCCAGATGAAGTACGCGCCCAGCAGCAGGAGCGCGCCGTGAGCGTAGTTGAAGACTCCTAGTGTGGACCAAATGAGGGACAGTCCGCTGGCCATCAACGAGTAGAGCGACCCAAGCACGAGAGCTGAGACGAGGATGGAAAGGAGCGCGTCAAACATGTCTGTCTCCCTCAATGTTGTTGGTGGCGGATGACGCGCGGGAACCGACGTACATATCCATGACTTCCTCGTGGCTGGGCTTGATGTCGGTGGTTCCGCTGGAGGCGATCCGCCCGAGCTCCACAAGATGCCAACGGTCCGTGAGTTCGAAGAGGAACTCAATATCGCCGTCGGCGACTATCAGCGACAGACCCAGTCGGCGGACTTCGTGGAGTGTGTCAAGGATTTCGTACCGGATCTTGGGTGCCAGCCCGAGAGTTGGTTCATCCAGCACCAGAAGCTTGGGCTTGGCCATAAGGCCCATTCCGATGGCCACCATTTGGCGTTCGCCTCCTGACAACGTGCCCACAAGTTGTCCTCGGCGTTGCTGGAGCTTGGGAAAGAGTCGCTGGATCATTTCCAGAGTCTCTTCCCGCTGGCCCCTCGCTGCCGGGATCGCGCCTGCCAACGCCAGGTTCTCCCTGACGGTGAGCCTCGGAAAGAGCTGATTGCCTTGGGGCACATGCATCATTCCGTGATTGACTACCGTATAGGCAGGCATGCCGGTGATATCGCTGCCATCGAAGACAACCTGACCTGACGAGATCCTGCCCAGGCCCGAGATGGCGCGCAGGGCGGTCGTCTTTCCATGTCCGTTTGGACCCAACAGGGCCAGAGCTTCACCCGGGAGAACCTCGATGGAAAGTGATCGGACCACAGGCAGGCGGCCATATCCCGCCTCCAGGTCACTGACTCGGAGCAGGGGGCTAACGGTCTGCTGATCGGTGTTCATGCTGCGGCCTTCCCCAGATATGCCTCCATCACCCGCGGATCCGAAAGAACGGCGTCGGGGGTTCCTTCAACCAGGACTTCGCCGGCCGACATGATGACCATCCTTTTGGCCAGGTCGCGAATGAGACTGAGCACGTGCTCAATGATCAGCAGTGTCAGGCCGCCTTTCTGAAGTTCTCGCAACAGCAGGATCAGTTCAGCCTGATCTTCATCGTTGAGGCCTCCAGCTGGTTCATCCAGCATCAAGAGCCGCGGCTGTGAGACGAGGGCGCTGGCTATCATCAGCTTCTTTTTTGCGAGCAAGGGTATGTCCGCCGCCCGATCATCCCTGTACCTGGTGATTCCGACGGTCTCCAAAGCAGCTTGCACGTCCCCTTTGCTTCGCTGGCGCCCGCCGAGGTACTGGTTGGCCACTGCAATGTTGTCCGAAACGCTCAACGAGGGGAACAGCTGTTCCGACTGGAAGGTTCGACGCATTCCCGAGCGAGCGATCCGGTGCGCGGGAAGCCTGTCAATCCGTACGCCGTCGAAGACAACCTCTCCGTCCGTCGGACCGAACGGCACCCCGGAGATCAGGTTGAAGAGAGTACTTTTTCCGGCGCCATTAGGACCGGCAATCCCCAGAATCTCCCCCTCGTCAACATTGAGCGTGACGTTGTCCACGGCCACGAATCCCCCGAAGCGCCGACTGACCCGTCGTACTTCCAGGAGGTGCCCTGTAGACGTGCTGGGGGCAGGTGACTTGGCGATCCTCATTTCATCCACTCGGGCCTCTGGAACTTGCCGTCGGCGAACTCTTCGGGAGCGATGTTCAGGCGTTTGCCGTTTTGGATTTGGTAGTACGTCATCGGGATACCGTCCTTGCCGGCTACGGCCAGATGGGTTGTGGGATCAAAATGGACACGCCCGAGGGTGGTTTGTTTGTCCAGCTTGCCCAATGCAGCTCCCACTTCCTCTCGTTTTTTAGGATCCCCGACTTCCTTGACGGCGTCGGCCCACAGATAGACCTGTTCATAAAGGCCATAGCTATAAAGGCTCGGTTCGTTCTGGTAAGCCCCCGTAAGCTTCCGGGTAAGGTCCCTGGTTTCCGGCAATGCCGGCAATGGGGCAAACGGCAGGTTGTAAAGCACGCCATCAGCGTTCTTCCCTGCAAGCTCAGTGAACTCCGGGACGCTCGGGGCATACTGCGAAAACACCAATGACTGCGTGGGATTCTGGCGGAATTGAGTGAGGAATTTTGATGCATTTGCAGTCAAGTAGTCGAGGTTAATGATCACAGCCGGATCGACCTGCCGGATTTTGGTAATTTGCGTCGTCCAGTCGTCCACTTCCCCAAAGGGAACAGTGTCAGGGCCGGTGACCTCCCAGCCTTTTGCCTTGAAGTTCTTGTCCAGGCCAGACGCGATGCCATTGGAATATGCGTTGTCGCTGGAGATGATGTAAACCTTGCGATTAGTCAGTGGGAACGTGCCATCGGCGTTCCAGGCATCCAGTTGTTCAGGGATTCCAGTGCTATAGCCCTCGTATGAAGGGGCAAGGGACCAAACACCTGGGTACCTCTCGGGGTTCTTGGCAATAATGTCCTGCGTTTGGGCGCTGTTGCCGCTGAGCAGGTAGGGAATTCCAGCTTCTGCGAGCTGATCGATTTCGAAGTTGGTAGTGCTGGCGTAGCCGGTGACCACTGCCGCAACATCGGGGTCTGAGGTCAATTGCGTCACAGCAGACGAGACCGCATCCGACTTCTGGTCCCGTACGTCAAGGGCTTTGAGTTCAACCTTCCTGCCATCGATGCCGCCTTTGGCATTGATTTCGTCGACCGCGAGCTGTGCACCCTGTTCCATGAGCTTGCCATCGGCAGCAGCCACACCTGTGAGTGGGGCCAATAGACCGAGCGTGATGGCATCTCCGGATGTCCCGGAGTCACCACCTTCGCCGGTGGGAACGGTACAACTCACCATCGAAATGGCCATGAGTGCAGCTGCTGATAGAAGAAGGGAAGAACGTAAGTGGGGCTTGATTGAGGTGGACATAGCGCTCCGTGGGAGATGGGGATTTTGGTCCGGGTTGGGGAGTCATAGCTGGAAGCATTTGGTGGATGGAGTCAGTCGCCTAACCAACGGGTGATAAGGCACCGACAAGACCGAACAGGTCTTTGGGGTCGTCGGGATTGGCAACGAGGTCGATGTCTTCAAAGAACTCGGAACCATCCACGGAGTCCCGCACATAACGCAGGGCTGCGAAGTCTTCCACAGCAAATCCGACGGAATCGAAGATAGTGATTTGATCTTCTGATGTGCGCCCGGGTGCGGCGCCAAGGAGGACCTTCCAGAATTCGGTAACGGCGAAATCGGCTGGCATCTGCTGGATTTCACCTTCGATCCGCGTCTGGCTCTCGTACTCGACAAAGACGTCACCGATTTCCAGGATCAACGGATCCAGTTCCGTCTTTCCGGGGCAATCTCCACCGATGGCGTTGAGATGGACGCCAGGAGCAATGTGCTGAACGCTGAGGATCGTGGCCTGGGCCTTGTCTGCCGTGCACGTCGTGATGACATCGGCGCCCTGAACGGCTTCCAGAGCAGATGAAGCCATGTCTATTTCGAATCCAAGCGGAACCATGTTTCGGATGAACTTCTGCACTGCGGCGGGATCGGTGTCCCAAACCCGCAGCTTCGCAACGCCCAAAGCCGTTCTCATGGCAAGTGCCTGGAATTCAGCCTGGCTGCCGGTTCCAATCATGGCCATGACCCTGGAATCCGGTCGAGCCAGTGCCTTCGCAACCATGGCGGACGTGGCGGCGGTGCGCAGCGCGGTAAGGATCGTCATTTCTGCAAGGAACGTTGGATAGCCGTTCTGGACATCTGCGAGGACGCCGAATGCCGTGACGGTTTGGTAGCCGCGTGCAGGATTGGAAGGGTGCCCGTTCACATATTTGAATCCGTAGGTCTCATGATCGCTGGTGGGCATGAGTTCTATAACGCCGTACGGGGTATGACTCGCTACCCGGGGCGTCTTATCGAACCGCGCCCATCGGCGGAAGTCTTCCTCCATGTAGTGGATCAGATCTTTGATGATCGTCTCCGGACCCTGGGATCTGACCCAGCTGATCATGTTGTGTACATCAACAAAGCGCGTCATCTGCGCTCCCTTCTTGTTGGTGCCGCTCGCGTCCTCGGGAACGGCTGATTCCATGATGCGTTACAAACAAACCAAAGTCAGTAGTTTTGAAGAATTTGTTACATTTCTTTCAGAATCTGTCTGTCAGAGACGGGTGTCGCGCTTCCTGGTCAACGACGGCGTGGACGGTCACCTCCAGCTGGCCGGTCACTCACCTCCCGGATCAACGGACACCCGCTGCAACGTGGTGGGTGCTTACTATGTCGCAGCTCGGCAGTACACTGAACTATCGAACATATATTCGAATAAAGGTGTGTTGTGGGCGTGATAGTTGGCCCCCGCGTGATAGATGCGGGACTCTCTCTGGTGAAGGTGTTGCTGGCACCCGTTGCGGTGGCAGCGGGCTACCCCTCGCCGGCCCAGGACTACTTCGACGGGCGGATCGATCTAAACGAACACCTGATCAAGGACGTGACCAGCACCTTTATCGTCAGGGTCACCGGCCAGTCCATGGAGCAGGCCGGAATCAGCGACGGCGACGAGCTGATCGTCAACCGCGCACTGGAACCCAAGGACGGTTCCGTGGTCGTGGCTGTACTTGATGGCGAGCTGACCATCAAGCGGCTGAGGATCACCGCCCACGGTGTCATCCTGCAGGCCGACAACCCGGACTTCCCCGATATCAAGGTTCCAGCGCTCTCGGACCTGACAATCTGGGGCGTCGCGACACGGTGTCTGCATTATGTCTAAGCCCGCGGTCATGCGCCGCATGCAGGAGATAGCGCACGTGGACGTGAACTGCTTCTACGCCTCAGCCGAGCGTGTCTTTAATCCGGCGTTGGAGGGTAGACCCCTCGTTGTGCTCTCCAACAACGATGGCTGCGCAGTAACCCGCTCTCCGGAAGCCAAGAAGCTCGGCGTTCCCATGGGTGAGCCGTGGTTCAAGCTCAGGCCCCGGGCCAAGGAATGGGGACTGGTGGCCCTGTCCAGCAACTACGAGTTGTATGGGGACATTTCTGCCCGGGTGATGGAGCTGCTGGGCCGCTACTCAGCCTGGCTGGAGGTGTACTCGATCGATGAGGCGTTCCTAGGCGTCAAAGGCGAGCCCGATGAGCTGCTGGCCCTGGGCCGGACGATAAAAGCCGCCTGTCGACGCCATGTCGGCGTGCCAGTGTGCGTGGGCATCGCACCCACAAAGACCCTGGCCAAACTTTGCAACAAATGGGCCAAGAACAACCCCGCCTTCGACGGCGTCTGCCGCTGGGAGTCTGTGCCCGTGGATCAGCGCGAAGCGCTGATGGCGAAACTGTCGGTCATTGAAATCTGGGGCGTGGCCACACGGCTGACCAAGCGCCTGAACGCGATGGGTATCTTCTCGATCCTGGACCTCACCCGGGTTAACCCAGTGGCGATCCGCGACAAGTTCTCCATCGTCATGATGCGTACGGTGCTGGAGTTGCAGGGAACACCCTGCATTCCGATGGAGGAAGAGCGCATCGGCCGGGACCAGCTGATCTTCTCGCGCTCGTTTTCGACGCCCATCACGACGACGGCCGGCTTGCGGCAGGTCATGAGCGTCTACGCACAGATGGCCAGTGCCCGTCTGGCCAAACACGACCTCCAGGCCAAAGTGCTGACTGCGTTTGCTGCGACGTCGCACTTCAATCCGAACGAAAAGTCTTTCCCCTCTGTATGTGTAGCACTGCCGATGCCCACTGCGGATCCTGTGTTGCTGACCAGGGCAGCCTACGCCCTGCTCCCCCAGGTCAACGAGGGCGTGAAGTATGTTCGCGCCGGGATCATGGTCACGGACCTCCGGCCGACCGGGAACCAGAAACCCTTGGAACTGTTCGAGAACCCGCACGAAGAACGCGGCATCGGGACCCTGCTGGAGGACGTGGCCAAACGCTACGGCCGCCGCGCTATTGGACTGGGCCACGCCGGGATCAAAGGCGGCCCGGACTGGACCATGAAACGCGACATGCTCTCCCCCAGATACACCACCCACTGGGACGAGCTCCCCCTCGTCAAAGCCGCCTGACCGGCAGCTCACGAAATTGAAAGGAACACCATGACCATTGCGCCTGAAACACCCACCACCAGCCACGAAGTCGCTATCCGGTTCAGCCCCGACGGAACACCCCTGGCCATCAGGTACGACGGCCGGATCTGGATGGTCGACCCCGAGGTGCATACAGCACACTGGTTCACCAGAGAGGCCTGGTGGGAAACACGGCAGCGCGTAGCCGCCGGTACCGGCGACGTCGTCAGCGTTGAGTACTGGCAAGTGCAGGCCCGCCCCTCTGGAACCCATGCAGAGCTACGTACGTTCACGCTTCGCCGCGAGCCCCTGGCCACCGTGTGGCAACTCGAATCCATCAGCTGGTGCTAGATGACATTTACCGCCAGCCCGTCCCGGACCAGCTCTGGGAACGAATCCGGAACGAGTTCAAGCTACCAAGCCTGGAACAAGTCCGTGAGACACGCTGCCCTCAAGAATCAGGACATCTTCGGCCCAAGTTCCGTTGGATGGACGACAACGCCAACAGGACCAATCCCAGGCTGCGCCCGAGGCAGACGGCCAGCACGCTCCATAAATTCATTGGCGTCTGCCAGCGCAGCTTTTAGGCGATCGCCCTTTTGTTCTATCGCGACGACGAAAGGGACATCTACGGTGCGCCAACGATCGAGGATATTGGGAAACATTGATATGAAGTCACCCGCGATGGGTGAGGAATCATTGGCCCCGCGAACGGATACCAAGTAGCCTTGTGCGCTCCCAAACCATTCAAGGTCCGAGATCAGGTCAATTGCTGCATCGAGTCCTGCGGTCCTGTGAGGGTACATAAACTCTGTTTCGAGGTACTGGCAGAGGGCTGTAACGTCCGAAAGTCCCGAGAGGTCAAGTTCGAAAACCATCATGCCGAGTAGACGCGCGTCAGCTTTGAGTTCATCAAGCTGAGAACCAGCAACCCCCAGATGAACGGCATACTGTTTGCTGATTTCGTCGATTTTCACGTGCCTACCTGATCTGAACCGGTGGATTTATGTGGTCCCAATAATAGATCCGATCTCACCGCTAGGACGCCCCTACACCCAAGACCGTTTGGGACGGTCTGATGTGGGGTCCACATTCGTACTTCCGAAGGAGGTACTTACGGTCATTATCTGGATCGCCCGTTTAAATGATCAATTCCCAAGAACCATTCTCCTCAATTATGAACAATTGATTCGACGTACGAAGCTCGATGCTCCTGGCTCGAACATAGGCAGTGCCTACGCCGGTTTCCTTACCTTGCAGCTCCGCGACCGATAACTACACTTTTCTGTCACTTCAGGAAATAGCCATTCTGCAAGCATCCCAACACCATTGGATTGGGCGCTCATGCGCCCTGACCATTCCACTATCGCTTGCCTACGTCCGGACAGGTTCGGGGAATGTAACGGGTGGCCCTAGACAATGGGGCTCATGACGTTCCAGCCCTGACCTACTTGGACTCGTGGCATCCAGCCGTAGTCACCGGCTTCCGGATAAAGCCACAGCAAGCCCTCATTGTCCCTTGCGAGCACGTCCGGCCTACCGTCACCAGTGAAGTCACCGGGTGCGGTGATGGCGCTCATGACGTTCCAGCCCTGCCCTGACTGGAACCGTGGAAGCCAACCTCCGGCGCCGTCGCCGGGGTACACCCACAGCAGCCCTGCTGAATCCCTGGCCAGGACATCAGGCTCCTCATCCGCGTTCAGGTCACCGGCGCCAAGGACCGTCGTCATGCCGTTCCAGCCCTGACCAACCTTGATCCTGGAGAACCAGCCGCCGGTCCCGTCGCCTGGATATAGCCACAGCACACCCCCGGGGTCCCGCGCCAGGACGTCAGGGAAGCCATCGCCGTCGAAGTCCCCCGCACCTAAAAGGGCCGTCATCGACTGCCAGCCTTGCCCGACTTGAATGCGTGGAAGCCAGCCGCCATCCCCATCCCCCGGGTATAACCACAGCAACCCGGCGGTGTCCCGGGCCAGCACGTCGGCTCGGCCGTCGGTGTTGAAGTCACCACCGGCGATGATGGTTGTCATGGCGTTCCATCCCTGGCCAACACGTTCTGGGGCAAGCCAGCCGCTGGAACCATTCGTCGGGTACAGCCAGAGGGCGCCATTACCGTCACGA
Organism: Paenarthrobacter sp. 2TAF44; assembly: GCF_052114885.1. Lineage (NCBI taxonomy): Bacteria > Bacillati > Actinomycetota > Actinomycetes > Micrococcales > Micrococcaceae > Paenarthrobacter > Paenarthrobacter sp. 2TAF44. The sequence goes on from NZ_JBFRFP010000011.1 coordinate 37,700, forward strand.
GCCAGCACATCGGTACGCCCATCGGAGGTGAAGTCCCGATTGGAAGGGTCCCGGATGACAGCCACTGCGCCGACCGGCGAGGGGACATAGACAGAGTGTGATACCGGGTCCACCTCGGGTCGACCGGGTTTGTGGAACGAGACGCTAGAGGACACCGCGCTGCCATGAATTACGGACACCAGGTGGGGACCGGGACTTGTGACGTACGCGGTGTGGGTTGATGAATCCACCGCAACGTCCCGGGGAAACAAGGGAACATCAATCGTGCGCACCACCGCGCCGCCGTTGATCACCACGACTTTCCTGAGGAACTCAGCCGGCACATAGACGTCATGGGTTACCGAATCGACAGCGATTGACCAACCACTGGCGGCCGGGATGGTTTTCGTGACGACGCCATCGACAATGACCGAAACCGCGGCCTTGGAATAGTTCCCTGCATACACTGCGTGCGTGGAGGTGTCCACGGCGATCGACCACACGTATCCTTCATCCTTCAAGGCAATCGTGCCAGTGACTTTATCGCCCTCGATGACTGTCACACCCGCCATTCCGTTGGCGATGTAGACCTTTCCGGTACCGGGGTCCAGTGCCAGATCCTGAGACCCCTCAGGAACCGGAATGGTGGCCGTCACTGTCGTCCCGTCGATGACCGCCACAGTGTTGTGTGTTGAGTCGAGCGCGTACAGCGTGTGCGTCAGAGGGTTTACCGACATAGTCCCCGCAACCACGGCAATCTTGCCCACCGTGACGCCGTCCTTCACAACGGAGATAGCTCCATCGGCCGCCACAAAGAGAGTCCGTGTCGTCGGGTCATAGGCAACCGCGTACGCGGAGTCCCCAACCTCGAGCCAGTCGCTCACCTCCGGAGCTGCCACCGCAAGATTACTGCCCCCAGCAGCAGCGACAGAGAAAGAGAGGGTCATAACCAGAGCAATGCCAATACGACCCAGATGCCTAGCCAACATCACGCGACATCATTCCCCCAAGGATTTCGCACCAATTCATCCTGCTCAGACAATATGTCCAGACCCGCTTTGCGGCAAGCTGTTTGGACACGCATCGGGGAATTATGGGTGCCTACGGGCGGCAAAGTGATGGTCGGTCCACCAGGGAGACCGCTGCCCGGAAGACAAGGCACGCGTTGACGACCATTAACGCAGACCACGCCACAAGCCAGGGGGTCGCCCCGCCGCGCTTCACTGCAGTCGTCGTTACCTCTGCTTTATCCGTGCCCTTCCCTTGGTATTGCATGCGGGCCGATGGACAACTTCTGGTGTAACGGGAGCCCTCATCGGACGCATGTTCACGATGCTTTCCTATTGGCACCCTGAAGAGGTCTGACCACCGCGATAGGAGGGCCCTGCAAAGGATGCGTTCGCGGGCAGCTGAACCGATACCGGCGCGGTCATCGTCGCAAGATCCAGTCCATCGGGTATGCGAGTTCCTCGAGACTTAGAAGCAGTGGTTCGGGAGGGAGCGCAAAGACAAAGAGCTCAAAGTCGCCTCCGCGGATGTGGATCCGCTTAGAGAACAATCCGCGAGTGGTGAAGACCTCGATGACCTGTTCCCAGCGGAATTGCCATGGCCCGAAGATGCGCCGACGACCGAACCGAAAGCGAAAGTTGAGATCCTCCTGCGTTGCGGTTAGTTCAACGAGCGGCGCACTTGACTGGAGTGTTGGCTATGTCGATCAGCTTCGGGTAGTCGGCACCTCCGGCAACCTCGGTGACCTTCGCCATCTCTGCATGTACGACATAGTCCTCAAAGAGGCTCCAGGCCGACTCTTTCCTCACTGTTCAGAGTTTCCGGCGGCGATTCCGGCATATGTGCATGCGATCAGCAGTGAGCTGGCCGCATGCTGAGGCGTATCTCGCTCGAACGATGCACACCCTGTCCTCGTCGCGTGTTTCTAACGAGAGCCTGGTCATCGACTCGATGGAACCGCGCGGATTCCCCCGCGTTCCTTCACTAGAGTGTTCTCGCCCTCTTTCGCCGTTATGACTGCCTCCAGCAAGTGCACGTTGAATAATCGCAAGGAGGCTTCCTCGACAGTAGCCTCGGGCCATAAAGCATTCCTGTCCGACTCACGCACTTGTATTTGATTCCACAAATCTTCCGGTTCGATCGGCATTGTGAACTGCCGGGAAACGCCTCGGTCATCTGTGAAGACAACTTCGAATTGCCGCTCGGACTCATTGAACGTCGCTTCCAACTCGCTATCGTTCATTTTGGCCAGCAGCGCGGCGAGATGTTCGATGGATGTGTTCATCAGGTCCGATCTAACTAATGCGCAGGTTATGCCGTGATCAGCACGTAGTTACAGAGTCCACGGTGAAGCGTCCATCTGAGCAGTTACTAAAGGCTCTTACTCTTACGCTAAGGCGCCATGTGTGGCCGTGAGGGTGAAGCCTGATCTCTGGAACCAACTTTGGCCCACCTATACGCCGCTACTGCGAAGGCACTCCCAACAACGGGGCCAGTGACAGCAGCCGCCACCCAGCGATCGTACGTCAGCGGAAAAAGAGTGTAGTACGTATAAATGAGCGCGCCGGTCATCAGCATTGCGACGATACCAGCCACCAGAGACCAGACTGTTGGGGGCATCACCTTCGGGAGTCGAAGCAGGACGACGAGCACTGCAGCTGCAACGACTAAGCCCAGAATCACCATGGTAGGTACCTCGAACACGAAAAGATTAAACAAGACCCATGGAACGTACGCGATACTGAAGCGCCCTGTGTTGTACGAAGCGCTGAGCCCCACGGCCCCACATGCACCAAGAATCGCGCCCAGGAGGAAAAGTCTCCAATTCAAGCTCTTGGAGCGCCACCAGTTCCCCGGACGTCGACTAACCACCATAGTGCTGCACCTCTTCGAGTTTCACTTTTAGTTTGCTCCACGGGATCTGCGCCTCAAAGGAATGTTGATACCGGTAGCGGGGTAAGTACTGGCGCCACGCCCCACTCACGATCCAGCTGAGCGCCACTAAATATGTCTTGCTTATCCCAGCAGCTTGGATGGGATGATGTCGATTTGGCGCCGGGCGAAAGTGAAGCCTCCGCTGCCGTTGCCCGGGTAGAGCCAAAAGGCACCAGCCCCGTCCTTGGCTATGACATCGCCGTAGCCGTCATAGTCAAAATCGCCGGGAGCAACCATCAAGTCCATGTCCGTCCAGCCCCACCCGATCTGAAGGCGCGGCTTCCACCCTCCAGTCCCGTTGCCTGGGTAAAGCCATAGGTTTCCATTCGTGTCCCTGGCAATGACGTCGGGGACGCCATCGCCGCTGAAGTCGTGGCCGCTGAAGATGGACGTCATGATGTTCCATCCCCAACCAACCTGCGTCCTGCCCGGTATCCAGCCGCCGGTTCCGTCGCCACGGTACGTCCAAAGAGCACCAGAACTGTCTCGGGCCAGAACGTCCGGTGCCCCATCGCCATCCCAATCTCCAGGCGATGTTAGCGCCGTCATGACGTCCCATCCCCACCCGATTTGGGAGATATACGCAGATCCATGCCCCTCCTTCAGCCCTCCACGTACGTGCAGTCCGCCGTCGGCATGCCGATACAGCCAGTCGGCGTAGCCATCACCGTCCCAGTCGCCGGGCAGGAGGAGGGCATCAGCATCCGGAATCACAGTATGGCCGATGGTGAGCAGCTGGGTCTCCCAATTCGGTTTGCCCTCATAGACCCACTGGTCCCCGTTGCCTTCCACAACCAGGAGATCAGAATAGACCACGTCCCAGTCCCACCAGATCTGGATGAAGTTGTGCCACGAGTCGTCGGCACGTGCCGGCGCGGCCACTGCCGGTGCAGCCAGGAAGAAGACTAGAAGAGCGGCAATGGAAAAACTTATGCGACGCACGGTACTCCCCCTCAAACCGTTATCCCCCACGCGCACGAGGGATTTCTTGACCTTATCTGCCGCGAATACGCTGGGCAATGGCCGACGACCAACCGCGACCGGACTTAGTATCGGATAGCTTTGTCTGTGCCATCTGTCTGTCTCTAGGCGCGTTGGACCCCGGACGTCCGGCAGACACACTGAAGGGAGTCCCCGAATGGCCGCAAATGCCGGTGTTGAGGTACTCAAGGGTCTTTACCTGGACGACAGCTATGTGCTGGACATTCGAGCCAGCCGCGGTCTGCTAGCCATCACTGTGGAGTTCGCCCTCGCCCCGGAACATACGTCCTACTCTCCAGCTCTGGCCGGCGAGCAATACTGCTACCGCCAGGGCGTCCTGGTCTTCGAGGGAGTAACCGAACTGAACTGGACCGGACAGCTCACTTCCAGGCCGTCACAAGACCCTGACGGATCGATCGACTATGGCAACATTGACACCCTCGTTATCGACGGGAATCACTACACCCTGGAAGGAGACTTAGGGACGATCGAGCTTCTAGCCGCTTCTATCAGAGTGGCCCTGGTCTCAGACGGCACCACCCGGACACCGCCACAATAGGTATGGCAAGTACAAGTCAACAAGGGGCTCCGCCCGCCCCCGTACCTTGGTAGGCAGTCATGAATTACATCCTCGTGTTGCAATGGCCAGGTCGCACTGAGGCTGGCTATTACGAACTTGTCGCCATGGAAGACCTTCTGCTGGCTGAACTCCCGGAAGCGCATGGATTGGTTGATGGGCACGATTTTGGGTCAGGCGAGATGAATATCTTCATCCATACTGAACGACCGCTGGAAGCGTTCGCGGATGCGATGAGGACGCTGGGTTCTCACTCACGATGGGCCGATGCCCGGGCAGCGTACAGGAGCATTGATTCAGATGATTTTGTCATTCTGTGGCCAAAATCCCTGGAACAATTTGAAGTGTCATGACGATGCAACTAAGTCCCTGGAGGCCGGCAAAGTTGGGTCTGGCTCACAGAGGGCCGCGGAGGTAGTTGCTGTCCGGGCGAGGCTCCAGGACGGGCGAGCAGAAAAATAACGCAGACACGAGCCGCTGTCCTATCACGATTCCATCAGGAGAAATGGTCCCGGGGATGGAAGAAGGGAACTCCCGCCTCACGAAAAATCGTGGATGCCAGTTAAGAAGGCCAACGCAGCTGCAATCAGGTGGCAATACTGCATTACGAATTCGCTTGTCTGAGCAACACACAAGCGTGGCAGCTGGCTAATTTCTTGTTGGGATCAGGCAACACAGACCGAGGTGGAAAAATGGCGTACACCCGGTCGGCCACAGGGACACCGCCGAACTACATCCTGCTTATTTGGCGGTGTCCCGCCAAATAAGCACTGTCTCGTGGGCACACCCGAAGCCACTCAGGAACCACCTAAAATGTGAACGCGATAGTAACCCTGACCGTAGAAGCCCCCGATGGCACGCCGGACCATGTCAGTGCCGGAGGCCAGACATATGACGAAGCCAAAGCAGCCGCCGAGGCACTGATTCCCGAGGGCTTCAAAGTACTCGTCATCCGGACAAGCGAGAGCCGGGATCCGCAGCCGTAGGCACCGCCCCGTACTTTCAGCAACTGATCCAGCGCGAGTCCGCACAGGCCAGAACAGGCGATCGCTGGCCATTTGTTCAAGTTGATGTTGGTAATCCGCACCCATACCGTTGGGGCGGAAGCCCGTCGATCCCCCATCGGCGGGCTTCTTCTATGTCCGCGGGCGGCCTGCCCGACAACGCGACCGTTCGCGGAGAAGGCCAGGATTTTCTCTGGCGTTGCGTGCTTTGGGTGATGTATAAATACGGATCAGAGAGGACGAGTATGTTCTGGAACCAGCGTCTCCTGGCATCAGTTGTAACGTCCGTACTGTCGCTGTGTAGTCTGGCTCTGATTGTGGTCGCGGCGCTCCAACCTGGCGCCGGTCCTCTGGACGCCCTCTGGCTTGGTTTTTCGTTAATGGCGATTTACACGCTTGTACGCGCTTGGCAGCTAGGTAGAAAACAGCGCTCACCGCAGGTGCTTAGTACCAAGCTGTGGAAATGGGTGGTCTTCGTTGCGGCCCTTTTTGGTTCAGGTATTTTCGCGGCTTTTACCATAGGCACTCCCCGAGTTTTTGGCATCAGCGGCATGCTCCTGCTGTTGATTGCCAACCTGATCCCAATGCTTCTTTTCGAGTCTGACCCTAGGCCCGCTCAGCAGACCGATGACGCCAAGCACTGAGACCCTTGGTCAGTGGGACAACTCTTTTTGTGTTCGCGAGCGTCGCATAGGTCCTTGGCCTCGTCGGCACAGTACTTTCAGGTCCGACCAACTAAATCAAAGGATATACACAATGAAGGGGTTGATGCTCACTTTCGGCGCGTTGGGTCTAATAAGCATTGCAATGGTGTTCCTATCTGAACAGCTAAGCGTTCGTATCATCTTCGTCGCTCTATTGGCTGTCTGCGTGGGAGCCATCCTTTGGATGGGCCGCAAGTCCAGAGCGCAGTAGCCTAAACGAGCACCATCAGTTACGCGCAGCAGCGACGACGAGGTCTTCTGACAAGAAAGGAGCTCGCGTGAGGAACCTTTCGAGCAAAGCGACTTGGAACGCTGTCCTCTCGATGTTCGGTCCTTACAACATCGCCAACGTCATCATGCTGATCACGATCATCTTCTTCTGGGTCACACAGCCAAAAATCAATGACGCCTCCACATATTGGTCCATCGCCTTAGTGGGCCTGCTCTTGCTTGCGGCGGCTCTGTTCGTGGTCAAGGGCGCACGGGGACTACGGCGAGTCAACGCGGAGGCAAGGGAGGACCGTCGGCGACACGCAGCAGGTCTTCCCCTGGAACGCGAAGAGCCTGAACCGCCGGAAACGAGATCAGCGGACGGAGATGGTCACTAACCAGCTTTACGCGCCAAATTTGATGCGGGTCCTTTGTTTGGGGCCGCTGGAGGCCTTGTATCAGGTGGTAGGAACGATTGTGACGGTTTTCGTTCTCGTCGAGGTAGCCCGGAATGCTTGGATTTATAGAAGAAGACACAGGAACAGTGGCCAATAACCTGGCTTCGATCAAGGTGGTCAAATGACGTACATGTTCAAAGGCGGCCTGGAGAGACCCGGGAAATTGATAAGGATCCTGGGTCCTTGGGTGCTGCTGATCCTGGATGACTCACACATTGAATTCCGGATGAGGTTTCGTTGGCTAGCGCACTTTGCCGGGCCATGACGTGTTGAACGGTCCGCCATCCGTGAGGTGTACCTGGGCCGTTTGAACCTCATAACGCCGGCGCAGGTGGAGTTCCTCGCAGATGAGAACATGCCCTGGACGTTTCTTGCCCGAACACCACATATCGTGCTTGAAGCCGCAGAGGAGCTTGGCTACCCGGTTCGATATGACGACCGAATGCCATGACGGTGCGTTTACCACCCGTCGGTAGCCTCGCGAAGACACAAAACGAAACCGCCAACTGAAACTGCAAACGAAAGGAGCCTTGACTTTGAGCGGAAAATCAAAACGCCTGATACCTATCGGCAAGTTTCCCACTCCACTGGCCATTTTGTTTGCTCTAACAGGGATCTCGGCGTTGTTTACCGACGTACACGAACCCTTCTGGGTGACGTGGAAGATTGTGCTTGTCGTTATCACTCTCGGTTTTGCTGCAGCCAATGTCATCGCCTATGTCGTCCTTTGGTATCGCCAACAACGATCCGCCCGGAAAAGGAGCAACCAATGATCGGCGCGATTCTGATGGGAGCAACGCTTATCGTCATGGGCCTTGTGGGGTATGCCATATCCACCACGCTTGCAAGATGGGGTGCAAACTGGCATTGGACACTCCGAGACGAACAAAAGCCCGCATATGCGAGTAGGAATCGGCAAACGCTTAGGATCGGGGCGATCTGCTTCATGGCGCTGGGTGGTGCACTGATAATCATTGGTCTTCTTACTGCCCTTGTGACCGGTCGCTGGGTGTGGAGCTCTCTGGCCCTTTGATCATCGCCCTTGGTGGACATTGCAAGAGAAGCCAGCCAACTGCGACAAAACCACAAGGAGAAAAAACGATGGCGTCGGGAACGTCAAGGTGCTGGGCGCCATGTTCGGGGCCTGGATTGTCCCGGGCGTTGTCCTAGCCCTCGTCGCTTGGATCTCAGGGCCGTCATGATTGGTCTGCAGCGCCCTGGCGCTCAAGCAAAGTACGCAAGATGAGCCTTTTGCCGGGACGAAGCAATCCGGAGGCCAGCCGCTAGCTCCTGCTCATAAATAGCTCCACGACTTTGCGGCTAACGGCTCCCCGAGAGGCAACATGGATGCCGTTCTCTTTGACCCAAGCCCGCACCTTCTCATTCTCTGGTTGTGGAGAGCGTGGCTTCCGGGCCTGTTTCACGACTCGGGCAGCTGCAGCGCACGGAGCAAGCGCTGAATGTAGCTGCTGTGCATGTACATCGTTGAGGTCGATTTCGTACGAAGTGCCCTCAACGGAAAAGGAAACTGTCTGGTGGGCTTCAGTTCCATCCAGATCGTCGTGCAAGGTGATTATTGTTTTCGTAGCCACCCTCAGACAGTACCTCGCGGAATAGCTGGTTTTGAAGCAAATAAGCGTGAACTGCGGCCTTTTAATTTACGTTAGAAGCGACCTCCTCCACGGCTACAATTCCCCCTACGGCTACAGTGCGTTCCGACTTGCAATCCTGACGCGAAAAGCGCCAATGAATATAACGCGCAAGGACGAAATAGGCTCTTCGACTTATTCACCCGGGCGGCCAAGCTGCTCGTCGCCGGAAGCCACCGAGGCTGGCTCGATCAGTTCAGGTCCGTTGTGGCGCACACTGTTCACACGCGGGCTGACTATCCGTGGCGTCAACGTCGGCTCGGGCAGCGACTTGAGCAAGTGCTGGACAATCGGCTTTATCAGTGAGGTTCGGATCCAACCACTCAGCGAACCTGTCGCGGGGAACAATAACGGGCGACCTGTCGTGGACATGCCCCAGAGCGTCCTGCGTCGTTGTGGTGAGCACCGTGCAGCTGAGCAGCCAACGGTTTGGATCATCCTCTTCCAGCTCCGGGTCCGGCCAGAACTCGTACAGACCCGCGAAGCCTAGCAACGGCTCCTGCTCCGAGAACAAGTAATTGGGAGTCTTCTTGCCATCCTCGGTCTTCTGCCATTCGTAGTAACCCTCGGCCGGATATGGCACGGCGCTTCACTGCCGCGTTGCGGAACGAGGGCTTCTCCAAAATGGTCTCGCTCCGGGCATTGATCAGCTTGGAGCCGATCTTGATGTCCTTCGCCCACGACGGAACAAGGCCCACCGGGCGATCAACAAGTGTCGATCGATCGTGCCCCTCGTCAAGGCGCTCAGCGATGATCGGCACATCCTGTGTTGGCGCCACATTCCAGCTCGGACGCGGAGGAGTGCCTTCGACTTCCTTGGCCTCGAAGTAGCTCAGAAGATCACTGGTTGCCTTGGACATCACGTATCCGCCGCACATAAGCCCATTCTGCCAACAGACTCACCGGAATAGATCCACCACGCCAGCGCTACAGAGTTACTCATCGCGACACGACCGAACCCTCACTCGGTTGTCTCGAGATTGCGGCCGAATGAGTCTCAATGGTTCATGACAGGATTGCTTTGTGATTACCGAGACGATGAATGAGGCGATGCGGCCCCTTCGCGGCATGGCACAGCTTCTTCTGGAGACCAGCCACCTGGAACCCGGAATCCAAGCTGAACTCGACAAGGGCCTGACAATCCGAGACGGGTGCCTGTTCTTTGTCTCCCAACTACACAACATCCGCCAGAACAGCGAGGGTGACTTCGGCGGCCCCACCGGCTTTGAGGGCTACATCAACAAGCTCCCTCTGGACTGGCTTATCGACGGTGCCAATGATTCGCCAGCTTGGCCGGAGTTCGCTGGGACCAGCGACTGGGCGGCTGGTTGTTTGACCCAGGGCATCCTGCTGGGCCACCTGGTCATCGCCGCAGCTGCTGAGCTCACGGACAATCCCATCGATGTCTGGATCCACGTCGACTACGGCCACGACGAGGAGAATCCCTCTGCGTCTTTCCGCTTCGTGACATACCGGGAAGAAGACCTCTGGGCTAGCAACCTGGACGGCTTCGAACAGCCGGTCCTGCGGATGGCTTCCAGGAACAAGATCAAGAGCGTCGGAACATGATTCAATCAGCCGAAGAGTTCGTGAGACTGCGCTCGAGCGAAGACGCCGCGGAGTATCACCGGGCAGCTCATGAAGAGGCTGACGTTTCGGTATGGCTGGACGTCATCGACAAGTACCCTGACATGCGCTTCTGGGTCGCCCACAACAAAACGGTGCCACTGGAAATCCTTGAACTACTCGCGTCAGATCCCGACGTGCGCGTCCGCTCCTTCGTGGCGACAAAAAGAAAGATCAACATTGATCTCCTGCAAAAACTCGCCCTGGACGAAGACGACACCGTCCGGGCCGCAGTCACCCGCCACCGCCGAGCAACCACCGAGCTTATCGAATCACTGCTTGATGACGAGTCCTGGTTCGTCAGGGATGCCGCCAACGAGGCACTGGCCAAGAGGACAATCAGCCGCGGGCTCGCCTGAAATTGACTCGAGACTCAGGCCATGGGGAACGATCCGTCCTTGCCTTCCCTTTGCAAAGGGGCGCGGATGACTGCCCGCCACAAGAGAACGGTTGGGCTGCGATGCCGCTACTAAAGTCCACTAACGAGTCCGGCCAGACATGGGAGGATCCTTCCGAGGATGCCTTGTTCATGTTCATGGAGGACATCGAGCAGGGTGAAGAGGCATTCCTGATCGTGGAGCTACTGGCTGATCCCAGCGGTCAGACCTTCATACAGTCAACCCGCAACGATGACGGAACCTACGTCGTCGAATTCCGTGAAGGAGCCCGAGCCAGCACTTCGGCACGGTAGTGGACGACATGCGCGCCGCCCATGCCCTTATCGCTTCGTGGTCCTTTGGTTTGGACGGCTGGCGCGAGAGTGTGGAATGGACCAAGATTCTGTTCGACGAATAATGGCCAACGTGGAAGGGCAGCTCCGCGGGCATGGCCAATTTTCCATGCGATCCCCATTTTGGGGGTTCCGGTAGTTGATTCACCAAGGCCACAGACTCAGCTCCGGCGCTATCAGTCGCCGCCCATGCTCAGGTAGCAGTTTCGGGCAAGGTCCAGTCAAAGTCGCGGGGACTTAATTGCTCATCGGTCGGACTGAAATCCAAGGTGATGAACTCTCCTGAATCGGGATCTATCTCGCCGCCTACAAACCGAATGCCGGACCAGACGCCCATCACGCAGGAACCCGGATGACGGCGGGCATGATTGACCTCGTTGCGGGTAACGATGACTGACTCACCACGGCTCTGGGTACCTTTTGCCTCAAGATAGATCCGCTCATTGCCTTTGACGGCCAGTGCATCGTACGGATGGTTCAGTCGAGTGTCCGTCACCGTCCATCCTTGTTCGACGTAGAGCCCCATCAACCGGTCCTGGGCAGCGTTCTCGATGACCCGGCGGATCTCGGCGTCCATTTGCTTTCCCTGACCCCGTGCACCGGGCAGGTCGATTCCACCATTGAGCAAGTCAGAAGCAGCTGGGCCTGCAACGGCAGGGTCTGCAGTGTAGAGGATCGAGTTCCGGCTGCCTGCTGGATAGTCCACCTGTGTTCCGATGAGCGCATCGTAGATGGCAGAACCGCCTTCCAGGACACGGCCAAGGAGGGCCTTCTTCGGCACCCTTGAAGTGCTAGGAAGAATCTCGTGATTCGGGTCCAGGAGTTCCGCTACCAGCACGACGCGGCCCTGATAGTTCAGCGCTGCCCAACGATGCTCCGAAATCCTGTCCGCATTCAGGGACCAGTCGCCGCGGTTGTTCTCCCACAAAAGCTCCGGCGTCACGGAGGGATCGTAGCCGTACCACGTCCGTCCCAACGGGTCGTCGCTCTCGGCAGTCTTTCGATCGCTGAGTCTAATGTTAATGACCATGAATTGAGTATCGCCGATCGACGCAGAATCATCGTGGACATCGAATCCCAGCAGCGCAGGATGCAAAGGCTCTCGCTGGAGAAAGCTAAATTTTACAATTGGAACCGTGGTGGATCCTCACCTGTGATCATCTCCGGAGCCGCAACCGTGGCCTGGCGGAACGCTACCCTGATCGGAGCCTGATGGTCATTGCCAGGTGCCCAGGACAACACGACGCGGCCTGCTAGGACTTGAACACCGGCAAGGTCTCCATGTAACACTCCATCTGGGACGATAGCGACGAAGTCGCTGTTCATAATGTCCTCGCCGCCTTGTCCACGAAGCTTTCATGGGCCAAAATTCCCAGTCCCGGCTGTAAGAATCCTGCCGATGGCGGAAACATAAGGGGTATCTGGAAACAAAAGGCCTCAAACGGACGGGGGCGGCGTGATGTTGTTGCAGCGGGAAGCCGAGTTCATCTCTCTTCATGCTGCCCAGCACGAGCGCGTTCTGCACTATGTCCTCCGCCGGGTTGGCGACGTGGAAGTAGCCCGGGAACTCACGGCGGACGTTTTCCGGATTGCATGGCAGCGATCCGAGGATGAGCCCACGACCGACATTGCCTGGCTGTTCGGCGTCGCGAGAAACGTCATAGGCAACGAGTATCGCGGCAGACGGCGAAGGCGAGAGTTGATGCTCAAACTCGCCGACGGTGTCCGCGCCGCCGCCCCATCGGATGGCGAAGTGGAGGCCACGGTTGCCGAAACGCTTGGCAAACTCCGCCCAAGAGACAGGGAGATCCTGATGTTGCATTTCTGGGACAGGCTCTCCACGGCGGAGATCTCGGCTACGCTCGGCTGCACCGAAAACAGCGTAAGCGTGCGCGTTCACAGGGCAAAGCGGGCATTCGCGGCCGCGATGCCCCCAGAACTCCGAACCGGTCATATGGACAAAGCGGGTGATCACTCACATGGACAAGATTGACCAACTCCTGGAATCAGCCAATCCCGTGCGCCCCCCGAACGCGCCGCGGCTTGACCCCCGGGCAGAGCTGCGTGCCGCACTCGATGGTGCGCCCGGCCTACAAGCCAGCGGTTCGGACTTTGTTGGACAAAACAGAAAAGCCCTTCCCCGGAGCAGATACTCTCGCAGGTCCTTCGCTCTTGCCGTGGCCATGGCCGCGTTGACCGTCCTGGTAATAGCCACCATCGCCCTGGTCCAACTGCTGGCCCCGCTGCAGCCCACACCACCGGCAGTCAGCCCATCACCAAGTGTCAGCAGCACCACCGAGATTGGATCGGAGGGGTGGCGGGTGGTGCGCCTATCCACTACACAGGCTGGCTCTGATAAGGGTCCTCAGATTCAATTGGATATTGCGCCCGGATTTACGACAAGCAGCGACGTCCCGAACGAAGGCTACGACTCCCTTTCCATCAAGATCGTCAGGGACACTCCGACGCAGGATGTCCTTGCCCAGATCTACTACGGAAAGGCGCTGCCGCAGCGCGACCCCCACGCCTGTGTCGCCTCTCCGGAGAACTATGTGGAACTGGATAGCACCCCGGTGGATGTACCCGCCAACGCTGCTACGCCCGGAACGGCGTCGCCACGGTTCGTTTACCGGGTTGTGGACGGATCGACATTGAAGCCATCCCTCGGAATCACCTCGCTGCCACCAGGGAATGCAGTCGATTCCTGCACTGAATACCACCACGTGGAATCCTTCCCGGCCGGCACCATGCTGATCGTTTCCGACCACTTCCAATTCAATGGCCTGGCCGCCGGCTGGTTGTCGAGCTCGACAACATCACTAACCCCCAGGTTTGCCTCAATTGACGATGCCCGGGCATACATGGGGACCGATGAATACCTGACGTTCAAGCGGATGCTGACTTCGGTGCGCATCATCGAGCCGAAGTAGGAGCGATGACGATGCCCAGTGCAACGGACTATCAGCGGCTGGCCATCTTCCTCGCCCGCCGGATAGGCGATATGGATTATGCCCAAGTGCTTACGACAGACACTTTCCGCTGGGCCGTGAGCCAGGCACAAGCCGGAATAGAAATCCCCTTCGGAGCCCTGCTTGCCGCATCCGCCCGGTCCGCAGCAATTGCAATTCGAGACAATGACAAAGCAGTCGCCGAACAGGTGTCCATGGCCGGGATCATCGCGGCACTACACCCTGTGGAGCGCGAAGTACTGAGGCTCATTTACTGGGACCAACTCAGCATGGGTGAACTTGCAGACTATCTGGGCTGTTCCATCTCTCATGCGGGAGCGCTTCTGGACAGGGCTTATGGACACGCGGAAGACCGGGCCAAGAATCTCGGATTCTCTATGGAGGACAGCGCCCATGAAACCCCTTGAGCTGCAAATATCCAACGCAGCTCCATCCATCGACGTTGCAGTCCTTCCCGTCAACACGATTCCGCCAGGCACCGTCGATGACGTCGAAACACTCGGGATCGGTTTAGCACCGTCCTGGCGTCGGCCTAGATCCAGTCGGAGAAGGATTAACCAGACCATCCTTATCTTCGCCCTGTCAGCCCTCATTGCCTTAGCGATCCCTGCCGTCCTATCGTCGGCGACAAAGCAGACGGGCAACGACGGCGATGCTGGCCGACCAATAGCCAGCGGCAATTCCGGAGCCGCAACCCACGAAGCCTCACCAGCAAAATGGCGCACCGCCGTCTTGGTCAATCCGTGGGCCGACACCGACACCGCGGCCGAGGCCAGCATCGACCTACCCGCTACATGGAGTGTTCAGCGCCACGAGCCCTCGGCCGAGTACCCGGGACTGCACGTAACCGTATTGGACCAAGACTCGCTGCCTGTCGCCAATCTGTACTTCGGTCCGTTGGCCGATGCCGTTTCGTGCCCGCTCCTGCCGCCGCCCATTGTCCAGCTCCAACATTCGGAAATTTCAACGGGCGCCGAACTCCTGGATCCGACCCTGGCAGCTGCATTCTCCTTTGGATTGACGGCGGAGGCAGAACCCAGGGGTTCCTTCGGGCTCGTGGCTCAAACGACCGCCGACCAAGTCTGCGACAGTCCGTTTGGAGCAACGGTGGGACCTCGGTCCGTCCTCCGCTTCGGCGACCAGCTGGGACTGGGTAATGCCGCTCACCAGTCCAGCTACGCCCGCACTTTTGTGTCGGCGGATGAAGCGCAGCAGTACGTCCGATCCCAGGAATTCGTCACGATCAAACGCCTCATCAGCTCACTAAGGTTCGCATTTCCTGAGGACCGGTCGCGGATGTGGCAACTTCCCCCTCAACGGCGCCCCGTGGGCTGAAGTCAAAGATGGCCGCCCGCGGCACAAAAGAGATCCTGCACATCTCTGCTACGACGACCAATCCCGCCCGTAAGCTTGTCGCGAAAGGGGCCCACGTGAATTCAAAGAGAACCTGCGTCGTCATCGAAGACAATGCTGACATCCGCGACCTCATCGCACTGATCCTCACGGGTGCCGGCTTCGACGTCCATCCCTGCGAAACAGCACATGAAGGCATGACCGCAGTCGAACGGCTGAACCCGGTACTGATCACCCTTGATCTGGGACTGCCCGACATGGACGGTCGCGAAGCCGCCCGCCTGATTTCCGCGGTTTCCCAGGCCCCGATATTGATGATCACAGCTTTCGCTGAACGGGACGATGAACTCCATGGCATTGCCTCCGGCGCCACGGCATACCTGATCAAGCCCTTCCGGCCCCGCCAACTGCGTGAGCTCGCGCTGAAACTCAGCCCCCAGGAACTCACATCCCCGGATCCCTACAGCACCTGAAGGGACGTCTGAGCCAGACCTGCCAGTCGCCCTCCGCTACCCTTCCCGGTTGGCAGACTGCAACTATTTACGACGTCGCGCAGTACTTCGCGGAGGTAGCCGTGACGCAACTGTTCGCTGCATAGGCTGATGCGTGGAATCCGTGCTCCTGGACAAGTTCGACCTCATCCGGGGTGACAATGGCGGCTTCGACTGCATCTACGAAGAGGACTTGTCCAGCTGCGGCTTCACGAGCAAGAGCCTGATCGTCTGAACGCAGATACCCACATTCAGGAACAACATAAAAAGACTCGGAATCCTGCCGCTGGTCGTCGCGAAGTCAAAGACATTGATCACGGTGAACGTCAGCGCGAGGCACGACAACACAAGCGCAGCAATGAGCGGCAGTTTGGACGTGCTACGCCTGGCAGCGATATTCCAAATACCAACTGCAGCCAACGCCATGAAGTAAAAGATGTTGAGGGTTACGAAGACTGCGTGTTCAGACCTATCGCTCTCGGTGAGGGTTGCCAGCCCAGCCCCATACAACGAATACAGCCAAATCATTGCCGCCGCACTGATCACGGCGACAGCAATGAGGCCGATGCCAATGGAAGTACGGGCTTTGCGGTTCTTCTTCGGGTCCTCGTCTGCTGTCGCTGCGGGTAGGTCGCCCGGGCGCGGAATCTGAAGGCTCATACGGGAACTCCTCGGCGTGCAGGAAGCACCCTTTGCACCCCCCATCGGAAACAATGTAGCAGTGAGCGCAGTCACATACGGAGCTTCTTCGCGATAGCGATCGATGCGACGCCCTGGGGGTACAACGCAAAAAACCCCCGGAAATCCGGGGGTTTCTCTTGGTGGGCGATACTGGGTTCGAACCAGTGACCTCTTCGGTGTGAACGAAGCGCGCTACCACTGCGCCAATCGCCCGGGTAGAACGTGCATCAACTCGCTGATGCATACAGAAGACTAGCCCACCCTGGCTGGATTGCAAAACGCGCTCAAACGTCCGAATCACAACGAGGGAATTACAACCATGAAACTCCCCGCCAGCCCCGTAAATTCAACGATCCAAGGCCGTTAAGAAGCCAAAGCAACCAACCGATTTGGAGTTTCAAGCAACCTCCTATAGAGTTTTTACTCGTCGGAAAGCGACGGAATGCCTACTGGGCAGGCCGGCGTAACGGCACTGCGGACGTAGCTCAGCTGGTAGAGCACCACCTTGCCAAGGTGGATGTCGCGAGTTCGAATCTCGTCGTCCGCTCGCAAGGCACTGTCAAGGCAAGAATTCCTCGGAATCTGCTTACACGGTGGGTTGGCCGAGAGGCGAGGCAGCGGCCTGCAAAGCCGTATACACGGGTTCGAATCCCGTACCCACCTCGGTGAAAACCATGTCTTCCAGCCACGGCTGGATGCATGGGCGATTGGCGCAGCGGTAGCGCGCTTCCCTGACACGGAAGAGGTCACTGGTTCGATCCCAGTATCGCCCACCAGAACAAGGCAACTTGTTTGTTGTTGAAGGCCAGGCATGTGCCAGGCAGACAACATGTGCGGACGTAGCTCAGCTGGTAGAGCACCACCTTGCCAAGGTGGATGTCGCGAGTTCGAATCTCGTCGTCCGCTCTCTTTCATGAGGAACGGATTCCTTCATGAGGACCCGGAAACGGGCGATTGGCGCAGCGGTAGCGCGCTTCCCTGACACGGAAGAGGTCACTGGTTCGATCCCAGTATCGCCCACCAGAACAAGGCAACTTGTTTGTTGTTGAAGGCCAGGCATCTGCCGGGCAGACAACATGTGCGGACGTAGCTCAGCTGGTAGAGCACCACCTTGCCAAGGTGGATGTCGCGAGTTCGAATCTCGTCGTCCGCTCCAACGAAAAAAGGCAGCTCCTCGGAGCTGCTTTTTTTATGCCCACACTGAGCCTTTATGCGCACACGCGGAGCCAAATGCCATTCATTATTTGAAGTAACTGATACACCTAAGAAAAAGTCGCTTTATCTAATGTGATTCGTCTCGCAGAATGTAATGCGAGCTCATCACCGTTCCACGCCAACTGGCAGGAGTACCCCATGAATCAACAGACGGCTTCCCAATCCGTCATGAGGCGCAAGCCCATCGACGACATCGAGGAAGAAAGCAAGCACAGTGGACTCTTCAAGAGTCTTGGCCTCTGGCAACTGACGGCCATCGGCGTCGGCGGCATTATCGGCGTCGGCATCTTCTCGCTGGCCGGCCTTGTAGCCCACGGCGACGCAAACAACCCGGGCGTTGGCCCTGCAGTGCTCGTCTCGTTCCTTATTGCCGGACTCGCTTCCGGAGCCGCCGCTCTGTCCTATGCCGAATTTGCCGGCATGATCCCCAGGGCAGGCTCCGCCTACACCTATGGCTATGTGGCTTTGGGCGAGATCATCGGCTGGTTTATTGGCTGGGATCTCCTGCTTGAATACATTGCCATTGTTGCCGTTGTGGCAATCGGCATCTCCGGCTACTTCGATGCCTTCTTGTCCGGCATCGGAATCCACATGCCCACGTGGATGACATCCACAGCGGATGAAGGCAAGGGCGGCATCATCAACCTTCCGGCGATCCTGGTCTGCCTCTTGGTGACCTGGATCCTGAGCAGGGGAACCAAGGCTTTCGGGCGCTTCGAGTTGGTGGCTGTCGCCATCAAAGTGGTGCTGATCCTGTTCATCATCGGGTTGGGCACTTTCTACATCAACACTGAGAACTTCAATCCGTTCATGCCTAGCGGCTTCGGCCCGGTCTTCTCCGGTGCAGCCACGGTGTTCTTCGCTGTCTTTGGTTACGACGCCATGAGTACAGCCGCGGAAGAAGCCAAGGACGGCAAGAAGCACATGCCCAAGGCGATCGTCCTGTCCCTGATCATCGCCATGCTGCTGTATGTCGCGGCTACGCTCGTCCTCACCGGCATGCAGAACTACAAGGACATCGATCCCAAGGCTGGCTTCGCATCGGCGTTCACTGGGGTGGGTCTGCCTGTCATCGCCACCATCATTTCGGTTTTCGCTGTCCTGTCCATCCTGACGGTCATGCTGACCTTCCTCCTGGGCGTCACCCGCGTATGGTTCTCCATGAGCCGCGACGGCCTGCTGCCGGGCTGGTTCGCCCGTACGGACCGTCACGGCACACCGCAGCGCGTGACGTGGATCGCGGGCATCGCCTCAGCGTTCCTGGCTGGCGTTTTCCCGATCAAGGAAGTGGCAGACCTCACCAACATCGGCATTCTGGCAGCATTCGTTGTGGTTTGCATTTCCGTCATCGTCTTCCGCTACAAGCGGCCCGAGGCCCCCCGCACGTTCCGTTTGCCCTGGATGCCGGTTGTTCCTGCGTTCGGCGTGCTGGCCTCCGCGTTCCTGATGTCCCAGTTGCACTGGGAAACCTGGCTGCGTTTTGTCGTCTGGCTCATTGTTGGCTTGGTCATCTATTTCTCCTACGGCCGTAAGCACTCGCTCATGAATCCGGACAGCCCGCGCCACCTTGAGCTCAGTAAGCCCTTGGCGTAGCGCGTCTGGAATCCTTGGCACACCCTGAATGTGGTGTTAGGGTCGGACGCGGAGGAGCGAACTGGCTCCGCGAAGGAAGGGAGGTGCCCGTGGGTTTAATTGACGACCTGAAGGGTAAGGCTCAGGGTCTCATTCAGGGCAACGAAGAAGCCATCCAGAATGGCATCGAAAAGGCCGGAGACTTCGTCGACGAAAAGACAGGCGGCAAGTTCGCAGGTCAGGTTGACGCGGTTCAGAATGCCGCTTCCGACTTCGTGGCTACAACAGACGGTGACGCCGCACAGGCTCCCGTCGCGGATGAGCCTAAGCAGCTGTAGCTGCCTGAGCCCGCCGTACCAGATACGTCAAGGGGGCACCGGTCCCGCCGAGAGGCGCCACCGGTGCCCTTGGCGTTTAACAAGTAACCAGCTTCCTGTCCGGTATTTTGGTCCTTATGCCATCAGTCTCTTCCGCAGTCCAGCGCCCCTCCCGCCAGGACACGTTGGGGCCACCCATCACGGCAGGCATCGTCACCGCCCTGGTCGGTTTCACGTCCTCCTTCGCTGTGGTCCTTGCCGGACTCCGGGCTGTGGGAGCCAACCAGACGCAAGCCTCCAGCGGCCTCCTGGCCCTCACGCTGACGTTCGGCCTGGGCATCTTATGGCTGGCGTGGAGGTCGAAAATGCCTGTCACGTTGGCCTGGTCCACCCCAGGTGCGGCGCTCCTCGCCTCGGCAGGAATGGTCGACGGCGGCTGGCCGGCGGCGGTGGGTGCGTTCGTCGTCGTCGGGGTGCTGATCGTCCTGACAGGGTTACTGCCCAGCCTGGGAAACCTCATGGCGAAGATACCCACAGCGCTTGCGCAGGCGATGCTGGCGGGCGTGCTGCTCCCCCTATGCCTGGCACCCTTCAAATCCCTGGGTGAGGCGCCCTTGCTGGTTGGCCCGGTGGCCCTTTGCTGGTTGGTCATGATGAAGTTCGCGGCCCGCTGGGCAGTCCCCGCCTCACTGTTGGTCGCCCTGGCCGTTATCGGCATCCATATCGTGACGAACGGCGTTCAGATTCCCGGGGACGACCTGTTGCCGCGGCTCGAATGGACTACTCCAACATTTACTGTGGAGGGAGCAGTGGGGCTTGCCTTGCCTCTGTTCATTGTCACGATGGCATCGCAGAACATTCCCGGCGTCGCCGTGCTTAAATCCTTTGGCTTCACAACACCCTGGCGGGCATCGATGGTGGTAACCGGAGCCGGAACCATCGCGGGCGCTCCGTTCGGAGGCCACGCCATCAACCTTGCTGCTTTGAGTGCCGCCTTGGCCGCGGGCGAGGAAGCGGGGAAAGATCACGGCAGGCGCTGGATCGCCGCGTTCGTTGCGGGGCTGGCCTACCTGATATTGGCAGCGTTCTCCGCAGCCCTTGTCACAGTGGTGGCTGCTGCACCGGCGGGTTTGCTTGAAGCAGTGGCAGGGCTGGCCTTGCTGGGCACCTTGGCCTCAGCCATTTCTTCCGCATTGGCAGTCGCCGAAGAACGCGTACCGGCGTGCATCACTTTCCTGCTTGCCGCCTCAGGGATCAGCTTCGCCGGAGTAGGTGCCGCCTTCTGGGCATTGGCGGGAGGCATCCTGGTCCGCTGGTTACTGAAAGACCGGGAACCGCTTATGCCTTCACACAAGTAAAGCCGGAACCGAATCAGGCAGGTTCGTGGTTCTGCCCCTCACGGGCAAGAGCCGTAAGCCGGGACACGGCACGGAAGTACTTCTTCATGTAGCCGCCCGTCATCATCTCTTCGGTGAAGAGTTTGTCGAAGGGGACGCCGCTGGCAAGAATCGGCACATCTTTGTCGTAGAGCCGGTCCGCGAGGACTACGAAGCGCAGCGCTACTGCCTGCTCGGTAATCGTCTCGACGTCGCGCCACACCACGGCTTCGATGCCTGAGATCAGCTGGCGGTAGCGGCTGGGGTGAACGCCGGCGAGGTGGTGCACGAGAGTGCCGAAGTCATCCACGGCAACTGTTTGTCCGTCGAACTCGGCATGCATGCGGTGCTTGAGCTCTTCAGTCTTCAACGGTGACGGAGCTGCGGGCAGGCCACGGTGGCGGAAGTCTTCGCCGTCAATCCTGACAACATCAAACTGATCGGCAAGGACCTGGATTTCCCGTTGGAAGTCCACGGCTGCGAAGCGTCCTTCACCCAAGGAACCCGGCAAGGTGTTGGAGGTTGCGGCCAGCTTTACGCCAGCGTCGGCCAGTTCACGCATCAGGCGGGACATCAGCACAGTATCGCCGGGATCGTCGAGTTCGAACTCGTCAATGCAAACCAGCTTGTAGTTGCTGAGGGCTTCCACGGTCTTGCGGAACGAGAGCGCGCCTACGAGGTTGGTGTATTCAACGAAAGTACCGAAGGCCTTGGGACCCGGAGACCGGTGCCAAAGGGAGGCCAGAAGGTGGGTCTTTCCGACGCCGAAGCCACCGTCAAGGTAAATGCCAGCACGGGTGGCGGGGGCCTTCTTGGCGAACAACTTCTTGAACAGGCCAATGCCGTCATCGGCTCCAACACCGTCAGCGAATGCGGACAGCAGCTTCACCGCATTGGCCTGGCTGGGCTGGGCAGGGTCCGGGCGGTAGCTATCGAACGATACCTCTCCGAATCGCGGAGACGGGTAGAAACCCTTAAGGAGTTCCTCCACGGAGACTGCCGGTGTGCGGGCAGCCAGTTGTTCGATCTGTACCACGGTGGTCCGTTCTTAGAGTATTTGGGTCCCCAGCAAGAATACCGGCATCGGGCGGCCCGAAAACGGTGACGTGACCAAGGCCATGTTTCACCATGTGACCAGCGGGGAAGCATTCCTCGCGGCCCATGGTTAGTGTTGGAGCACGCCGGGCCGGCAACTGATGCAGCTTCCAGGGCCTGGCTCCGCCCGTTGTCAGTGAAAGGCCATCATCATGTCCTACCCCGTTGAAGAAAACGAAAAGTTCGCGTCCTATGCGAACCCTGAACGACTCGTATCCACTCAGTGGCTTGCCGCAGCACTTGCCGAAGGCGCCATCGCCGACGGCAAGCTGGTGGTTGTGGAGTCCGATGAGGACGTCCTCCTGTACGAAACCGGCCACATTCCGGGTGCCGTAAAGATCGACTGGCATACGGACCTGAACGATGAAGTAACGCGCGACTACGTCGACGGTGCCGCATTCGCCGCTTTGGCTGCATCCAAGGGCATCTCCCGCGACACCACAGTGGTGATCTACGGTGACAAGTCCAACTGGTGGGCTGCCTACGCCCTCTGGGTCTTCACGCTGTTCGGACACGAAGATGTACGCCTGCTGGACGGCGGCCGCGACAAGTGGATCGCTGAAGGCCGCGAATTGACCACGGATGTACCGACGCCGGCCCCGGGCACCTACCCGGAAGTAGAGCGCAACGACGCTCCCATCCGGGCCTTCAAGGAGGACGTCCTGGCTCACCTGGGCAACCCCCTGATCGACGTCCGCTCCCCCGAGGAGTACACGGGCCAGCGCACCCACATGCCCGCGTACCCGGAAGAAGGCGCGCTGCGTGGTGGCCACATCCCCACTGCCGCTTCGATTCCGTGGGCCCGCGCTGCTGCTGAGGACGGCACCTACCGTTCCCGTGAGGAACTGGAAGCCCTCTACCTCGGCGAAGCCGGCCTGACGGCGGGCGACGACGTCGTGGCCTACTGCCGCATCGGCGAGCGGTCCAGCCACACTTGGTTCGCGCTTAAGTACCTGCTGGGCTTTGAGACCGTCCGCAACTACGACGGTTCCTGGACCGAATGGGGCAACGCGGTCCGCGTACCCATCGTCAAGGGCGCCGAGCGCGGTTCCGTACCGGCAGCCTTGGTCCGTAACTAGCGATACAACGTAACCAGCGATGCAATCAGCACCGTTGTGCGTAAGCTGGAAGTGATGAGTACCAACACTTTGCCCGCCGCGCTGGCGGAAATCGTCGATGACTTCCAGGCACTGACGGAGCCTGACCGCCTGCAACTGCTGCTCGAGTTCTCCCGTGGGCTGCCCGAACTTCCGGAGCGCCTCAAGGACCACCCGGAGCTGCTGGAGCAGGTTGTGGAGTGCCAGTCGCCTCTGTTCCTCACGATCGAATCCGAGAAGAACAAGGACGACGCCGAAGGCCCCCGCGCCTACCGGTTGTTTTTCAAAGCTCCCCCGGAGGCTCCCACCACGCGTGGATTCGCCGGGGTACTGCACGAAGGACTCGATGGGTTGACTGCCCAGGAAATTCTGGACGTTCCGGATGACATGCCGGAGTTGCTGGGATTGACCAGGGCTATCACTCCCCTGCGTATGCGCGGCATGACCGCCATGCTGGGCCGTATCAAGCGGAAAGTGGCGGCCGCAAGCCGCTTGGAACGCTGAGCCTTTCGATGAGGGAAGGCTGAGAGGCACCAGAAGGAATGGCCAAGAAGATGGCATCACAGGGAACGCCGGCCACTGCAGCACTCGCTGCGGCCGGCGTTCCCTTCGTGCTGCACCCGTACTCCCACGATCCGTCGGCCTCAAGCTACGGGCTGGAAGCTGCCGAAGTCCTTGGCATCGATCCCAAGCGGGTTTTCAAGACATTGATGGTGGAAGTCGAAGGCAAACTCGCCGTGGGCATCGTCCCCGTTTCCGGAAACCTGGACCTCAAGTCCGTGGCGGCAGCCCTGGGTTCGAAGAAGGCAGCCATGGCCGACCCCAAGGCGGCCGAGCGCAGGACAGGCTATGTCTTGGGCGGAATCTCTCCCTTAGGCCAGCGCCAACCCTCCCCCACTGTCCTGGACGAGTCGGCTTTGTCCTTTGACACCATCCTGGTGTCCGGTGGGCGACGCGGTCTCGACATCGAGCTTGCCCCAGGGGACCTGGTCCGGCTGACCAAAGCAGTGACGGCGCCCATCGGCGCCAAGGGCTAACATCACCCAGGGCTAATGTCACCCAGCCTGCGCGTTACCCTCCGACTGCCCGGCACGTTCTGACAGACCAGCAGCCTCCGACTGCCCGGGATTGTTCCGGGGAGCCAACTGACGCTGCAGCCATGAGCGAACCAGCCGTTCCCATTTCTCCGGGTCAACGTTCCACTCCTTCGTGTGCCGCGCTCCATGGAATGGTTCGAACGTCACCATGTCCGGGTTCTTCTCCGCAAGGCTCGCAGAAGGCTCAAACGGGACGTAGTCGTCGTCAACACTGTGGATCAGCAGGGTTGGGGTTCGTAGCTCAACGGCTCGTGCTTCCCAGTCCATCGCTTTGAAATCCACGGGAGCGGATAATCCGGTGAGCCTGCGGCCCAGTGGATGTCCGAGCATCAACTGTCCATAACGGCCCACGTTGTAGGGGATCCTGTTCATCTCTGCGTGGTGGGCCATCACGTTGACCCAATTGATGACTGGCGCGTCCAGCACCAAGGCCCGGATCAGGTGCCTGTGCTTGGAGAGATCTGCTGTCTGGAGGCTGATCGCTCCGCCCATGGACCAGCCGAACAGCACAACTTCCCGGGCACCGTTTGCCATCGCATATTCGATCGCAGCTTCCACGTCCCGCCACTCCGTGGAGCCCAGGCCGTACCGCCCATCGATCGCCGAGGGCGCAAGTCCATCATTGCGGTACGAAATCAGCAGGCTATCCAGTCCCAACTCCCGGGCGGTCCGAACAGCCCTGAGGCCTTCAAGCCTGGTGGCACCGCGGCCATGAACCATGATGGCCCAGATGGGTGCGTGGGTAGCGGCATCGGCCCGGACAAGCCATGCTGGTGCCTTTCCGACGTCGAGGTCGATCTCCACCTCCTCGGCGGCGAGGCCGATGGCCGCAGGATCCGGGTACGTTGCCCCGCTCCACCATCCCCGGCGGGCTTCAGCCAGATTGCCGCTGTAAACCTCTTCGACCTCGCGCAGCACCGTTTGTTCAGCTGGTGAGTAGGACACGATCCTGCCAATCCTGGCATGGCCTTTGCCGCCCTCGAAGAAGAGGCTGAACACGCCGTCGATGGTGGTGTCAGGGGTGGCCGCAAGGATGACCTGCAGTCCCTTGTCGCTGCGGATGAGGGCGAGAACCTCCTGGTCCTCATGACGGGCAGCGGGCGTAATGACGCGGCGGGCAAAATACACTGCGAGCGCGGAGGATCCTGCACCGACGAGTCCTGCGAGTGTCCCTCCGGTGAGGATTCCCGCGATGGCCCATTTGGTGCTCAGGGACATTTTCTTCTCTGCAGCGTTGCTTGCTGACCGGGTATTCAATGCCATGGCTCCATTGTCGCCGTTCAGTAGCCGTGGTCCATGCAGGTGGAGGGCGCGCGGCGGATTGGTTGCGGGGAATGGGCTGGCAGGAATTGAGTGCCGAAAATCTGCGTCGTCTTGTTCGGCGGGACTACGCTGTAGCCATGAGCGATCCCATCGTCATCCTGACAGAAGAGCCCCTTGGTCCCGACGACCGCGTCAATATCGCCAAATTGGTCGACGGCGGCGACGCACCTTTGGTTGTCCTGGTCCCGGCCAATACAGAGCGACATCTCCTGGTCGATTTCCTGGAGAACCTTTCCATGCTCGATATTGCCAAAGCGTTCCGGGAACTTGGCGGCCAGTCCCCCACTCCGGATGCTGAGAGGGCGGAGGCGTCGGAAACCCTGACGACTTCTTTGGCAGCGCTGGAAGGTTTGGGCGGCGGTGTCACAGGCGAGATTGTCGACGGCGGTGCCGTGGCCGGCTTGGTATCGAAGGTCCGGGCCCTGGACGCCGCGCAAGCTGTGGTGGTAACGCGTCCGCACGCAATCGCGGATACTTTCCACACGGATTGGGCCAATAAGGCGCAGGACCAGTTGGGGCTTCCGGTTCTTCACTTGTATGCGGGTTCGGGATTTATCGGCGACTCGTGAGCGTTGCATAAGACATGAACACTCCTGAGAACACCAGCAAGACCACGGGCGTGCCCATGGAGAAGTCCGACGCCCAGTGGCGTGATGAGCTAACCCCTGATGAGTACCAAGTGCTGCGCCAGGCCGGTACTGAGCGGCCTTACACCGGCGAGTACTGGGACACTCATACAGAGGGCGTTTATCAGTGCCGCGCTTGTGGCAGTCAGTTGTTCACCAGCCACGAAAAGTTTGATTCCCATTGCGGTTGGCCGTCTTTCTGGGCGCCGTTGGCGGAGGGCACGGTGCGTTACCTGCATGACCGCACCATGGGGATGGACCGGGTGGAAGTCCGGTGCGCGAACTGCGACTCGCATTTGGGTCACGTGTTTGAAGGCGAGGGGTACGGCACTCCCACGGATCAGCGGTTCTGCATTAATTCGATCTCGCTGCGGCTTGTGGAATCGAAAGAGCCAGTTGAGTCCATGGAGCCAGCTGAGTCCGACAAGAAGTAGGCCCTTCCGGGGCGGGCGGGCATGCCGCGCGCCCCGGAACGCACAGCTGCTGCATCTCGAGCACTTTGAAACAACCCTTTGCAACAGTCTTGCTTATGCTCAGCCCATTTTTGGATTAGCTAAGCTTTTCGGTTGCTACGCTCACATCAGAAATATGAACGACTTCTGAAAGGACGAGCATCAATGACCATCACTGCCACCGCCGCCCTCCCGCGTGTCGCTGCCGACAACATGGAGTGGACTGCGCTCAAGGCCGCTGCCACCAGACTTCAGGCGTTCCAGGAGCAGGACGGTTCCATTGCGGATCCGGCCGTCCACGCAGAAGCCGCACAACTGGTAGCAACGATTTCGGATGCCATCATCACGTTGGCCCCTCACTTCCCGCACGACGCCCGATACCTTGAACTGTTGGTGGAAGACTTCAGCCGCTGGGTCCAGGGCGGGTTTGGAGCTCCGGATTTCCTGGACTCCCTCCAGGCGTTCCAGCCGCAGGAGCAGCGTGTCGATGGCCTCCAGCATCTGGTGGTCTTCCCGATGTACACCCAGAACGGCAGCACCAACCGCTTGTTTGAAGCTGTCTTGATCGAGGTCATTTGGCCGGAGTTCATTGGCGGACTGGAAGCCGGCGAGTACTCCAACAAGCTCTTCGTTCCCATTCGTTTTGTTGATTTCACCCCGGGCTACGACACCAATTCGGCAGTCCTCTTCCCGGAGACAGTGGCTGTCCGCGAGACACCGACGTTCACGTGGGGCGCCATCTTTGCAGACCGCGAAGCGGCCCGCTTCCGCCGCGTACTCAAAGCTGCGGCTGCCACCACATCACTTGTGCTCCCTGCGGACGCCGCGGAGCTCCTTGAAGACCAGGAACTCACCCAGCGCACTTTCGTCATGTGGGACTTGATCCACGACCGCACGCACATGCGAGGCGACCTTCCCTTTGATCCGTTCATGATCAAGCAGCGCATGCCGTTCTTCCTCTACTCCCTGGAAGAGCTCCGCTGCGACCTGACGGCCTTCCGGGAGTCAGTACTCATCGAAAAGGACGAGAACGCCGATCCTGATGCCCGCAGGCATGCCAAGCTGGTGCAGTACGCGGTGATTTTTGACCGGATCTTCCGGTTCGCCATCACCGGCAGCCGCGTCCGCAATTACGACGGCCTTGGTGGCCAGCTCCTGTTCGCGTGGATGCACCAACACCACGTGCTGCACTGGACGGACAGCAAGCTCAGCATCGACTGGGATGAAGCAGCAGACGTAGTTGTGGAGCTCGGTGCCAGGATCGAAGAGCTGTACTGGCGTTCCATCGACCGCCCGAAGGCCTCCCACTGGCTTGCGGCCTATGAACTCATTTCCGGTACAGTGACTCCACACCCGGCGTCGATCTGGGCCAAGGGCCCTGAAGCCCTGCCTTTGAACGGTGCCCCCCGCGGCCTTACCGACCAGGTCCTGGACGATGAGTTCCCGCTGTCCATGTTCTACGAAGCATTGGAGAAGAAAATGCGCCCTGTTATCGAATCCACTACCGGCATCACTGGCGCGACGGCGGCCTGATGAGCCCACTGACAGTCCTGGTGACCGGCGGCAGCAGCGCGTCCGGTGTAGCTGCGGCGCGCGCTTTGGCGGCCGCCGGTCACAGGGTTTTCACCATCGGTTCAGACGATGTCCGCATCAAGGCCGCATCCTTGGAGGCCGGTGATGGCGTAACCCCGCTGGTTTGCGATCTCGCCAGCCTTGATTCTGTTCGCGAACTTGCAGAGACGATTCATCAGCTCGGCGTCGAGCGAATAGACGGCGTCGTCCATCTGGTGGGCGGCTGGCGCAGCGCGACCGGCATCGAGGACCAGTCCGACGACGACTGGGAATCCCTTGAAGAGGGCGCGATTACCACCCTGCGCAACGTCTCGCGCGTTTTCTATCGCCAGTTGGAAGAGTCACCCCATGGCCGCTTTGCCATGGTCTCATCCACCGTCGTGTCTGCACCGACCGCCGCAACGGCCAGCTATGCAGCTGCCAAGGCCGCGGCGGAAGCCTGGACCCTCGCGGTAGCCGACGGTTTCCGGCAGGATCAGTCAGGAAACAAGCAAGCCCCGGCGCCTCAACACAGCGCCGCGGTGATTTTCGTGGTCAAATCCCTCGTCGATGCCGCTATGCGGCGCGCTCACCCGGAGCGGCGCTTCCCCGGCTACACGGACGTCGAAGAACTGGCTGCCTCCGTCGTCGAACTCTTTAGCGAACCGGCGGACACCCTCAACGGCCAGCGCATCCTGCTGGCCAAATAGACTTGAAAGCGTGAATGAACCAGTGACGAGCACAACAGAGGCGCTCCACAGCGCCACCGCCACAACCGGCCACGGCCAACTCCACGACCCCTCGGTTCGAGGCTTTGCTTCGGACAATTATTCCGGAGTCCACCCCGAGGTCCTCGCTGCTCTGGCTTCAGCCAACGGAGGCCACCAGGTCTCCTATGGTGAGGACGTTTACACCGCCCGGCTCCAGGAGGTCCTGGAACAGCAGTTCGGCAGCGGCATCGAAACCTTCCCGGTCTTCAACGGCACAGGCGCCAACGTCCTGTCCCTGCAATCGCTCCTCCCCCGCTGGGGTGCCGTCATTTGCGCATCCACGGCGCACATCAACATGGACGAGAATGGTGCGCCCGAGCGGGTTGGCGGTATCAAGCTGCTGCAGATACCCACCGAAGACGGAAAGCTCACGCCTGCGTTGATCGACCGCGAAGCCTGGGGCTGGGGGGATGAGCACCGCGCTCAGCCCCTGGTTGTCTCCATTACCCAGACCACCGAGTTGGGCACGTGCTACACCCCTGAAGAAGTACGGGCCATCGCCGATCACGCCCATGCCAAGGGCATGAAGTTGCACATGGATGGAGCGCGGCTGGCAAACGCGGCAGCACACCTTGGCGTTCCCCTGCGTAAGTTCACGCGCGACGCCGGTGTGGACATCCTGTCGTTCGGCGGCACCAAGAATGGACTGCTTTTTGGTGAAGTCGTGGTTGCCCTCAACCCTGAAGCCGCCGACGGCCTGAAATTCCTTCGCAAAATGAACATGCAGCTGGCTTCGAAGATGCGCTTCATCTCGGCGCAATTCATCGCCTTGCTGGAGGACGGACTGTGGCTACGGTCAGCTGCCCGCGCCAACGCGATGGCAGCACGCCTGCGCTCGGCCATCGAGGGTATCGACGGCGTGGAGCCCACCCAGGCCACACAGTCGAACGGCGTCTTCGCGATTCTGCCCGGCGGAGTCGCCGACCGCCTGCGCTCATCCTTCGCCTTTTACGATTGGGACGCTGCCCGTGGTGAAGTCAGATGGATGTGCTCCTTCGATACCACGGAGGAAGATATCGACGCCTTCGTCGCCGCCATTAAGCGGGAGCTGGCCACCGATTTGGCGGCCGGCTAACAAGTGAACAAGGAATTGTCCGGGGCGGCGAGCCTGCAGGGATTCGCTGCCCCGGACGCATAATCTGCGATGGTGAACGCCCTCGCCCAGGTTCCCTCGGAATTTCTTTCCGCCTTGGGATCGCTACGAAAAGCACAATGCCGCAGCGAACTGCGGTTGGACGAAATCCCTGCGCCCGCCCGTCTGGCACCATACGCTGTGGCCCTTGGAGCGGAAGTCTTCAGCCCGACGGCAGCCACCCGCCAAATTCCGGTCCACGGCCCTGCAGCCAAAGCCTTCGCCGAAAAGCAGAACGCCAGCCCTCCGGATGAAGAGGACGACGAGCTGGCTACCGGCCGTTTCATCCTGCTGTACGACCCCGATGGATCGGCAGTATGGGAGGGCGAATTCAGGATTGTCACCTACATCCGCGCCCAGATGGACGCCGAGATGGGAAATGACGCCATGCTGGGTTCCGTCGCCTGGACCTGGCTTGTGGAAGCCCTTGAAAACCATGCTGCCCAGTACCGCGCTGCGGGAGGTACTGCAACAAGGATTCTTTCGGAGAGCTTCGGCACCCTGTCCGATCGCCCCGACACAATAGATATAGAGCTGCGTGCCTCCTGGACACCTGCCACGGCAAATGTGCAAGCGCACCTGGAAGCCTGGTCTGACATGGTTTGCACGTTCGCCGGACTGCCACCCTTGCCCCCAGGCGTCACCGGACTACCCAACAGGAGGCTCAATTGATAGCCCTGAATTCGTCCGCAAGGACCTGCCGCAGCAGGAATCGGTAAGCTTAAGCCACCATGACCCCTGAAAACCTGGATAAAACCACAACCGGCGATCCGGTTGCTGATCCCACCACCCACATCAAAGTTGAAGGCTTCGACAGCCACATCCCTGAAGTCATCGATCTCGATACCCCGCGCGAAGGCGTGCCCCTGGTCATCGATACCTTGGCAGGCCTGGAGCGATGTGCCGCGGCTATTGCGGCCGGAACCGGGCCGGCCGGCGTCGACGCCGAACGCGCTTCCGGATTCCGCTACGGCCAGCGCGCCTTCCTCGTACAAATCCGGCGCGAAGGAGCCGGCACCTGGTTGATTGACCCCGAACCGTTTGACAACCTGAACATCGTCAATGATGCGCTGCGCGGTGTCGAATGGATCCTGCACGCTGCCACCCAGGACCTTCCCTGCCTTTCCGAGCTGGGCATGTGGCCGGACAAACTCTTCGATACCGAACTTGCGGCCCGGCTGGCCGGACTCCCTCGCGTCGGGCTCGCTGCCGTCATCGAACAGCTGCTTGGGTTCGGTCTCGCCAAAGAACATTCCGCCGCAGACTGGTCAACACGGCCGCTGCCGGAGCCTTGGCTGCGCTACGCTGCCCTAGACGTCGAAGTCCTGGCTGAACTGCGCGAGGAGCTCATCGAACTTCTTCAGGCCGACGGCAAGCTCGGATTCGCAGAGCAGGAATTCGAGGGAATCCTGGCTGCCGGTATCGCACCCCCAAGGGTGGATCCATGGCGGAAGACATCCGGACTCCACCAGATCCGTGACCGCCGCCAGCTGGCCGCCGTTCGGGAACTGTGGGAGGAGCGGGATCAACTGGCCCGCAAGCGTGACGTCGCTCCCGGACGGCTCATCCCCGATTCCGCCCTCGTCGCAGCAGCCAAGGCGCTTCCCACCACCGTTCCCCAGCTCCTGGCCACCAAAGGCTTCCATGGCAGGTCAGCCCAGCGCGAAGCCCCCAGATGGCTGCGGTGCATAACCACAGCCCGCACGCTCACGGAACTGCCTCCCCTGCACTTGGTCACCAACGCCCCGCCGCCGCCACGCGTATGGGTGGACAGGGATCCGGCAGCTGCCGCACGCCTTGCCACAGCCCGCCCCGCGCTCCAGGAAAAGGCCGACGAACTCAAGCTACCTATCGAGAACCTACTCACCCCGGACTACCTCCGCCGCGTGGCGTGGCGGCCGCCGTCGGACGTTTCACTGGAATCGATAGCCGATGAGCTACGCACCCTGGGTGCGCGGGAATGGCAAATCTCCTTCGCAGCGCCCATCCTGACTGAGGCATGCTTGAACCCAAAGCCACTCCCCGGCAAGGAGTCCAAGTCGAGGGAAGCGCAGCAATCCAAGGACTCCGACTGATTCATTACCTTGCCCCCTGGGCCCGTCACCCGAACTTCGGTTCGAGGTGGCGGGCCTTTTGCGTCCCGGGACACGTCAGGCATCCGCAGCATCTTGCATCCTAACCACCTTGCACCCCCATCTACCTTGCACCCTAAGTTACTCACGAGTAACATTGCATTAATGCCAATCGGAGACCGCTCTGCGGAATCCAGCACCATGTCTCAACGAGGAGTTAACACATGAGTCCATCACGCAGTGCTCAGAGGAGCGTCCGCGACGTCGTGTTCGTGGATGGTGTGCGGACACCCTTCGGCAAAGCCGGCGAGAAAGGCATCTACGCTGGTACGCGCGCTGATGACCTCGTCGTAAAGTGCATCCGCGAGCTGATGCGCCGCAATCCGTCGTTGCCTGCTGACCGCATTGACGAGGTAGCCATCGCCGCGACAACCCAGACCGGCGATCAAGGCCTCACCATTGGCAGAACGGCGGCCCTTCTGGCAGGCCTTCCCCGCACGGTGCCCGGCTTCGCAATCGACCGCATGTGCGCTGGAGCCATGACAGCAGTGACGACGACGGCGAGTGGCATCGGCTTCGGCGCGTACGACGTCGTCATTGCCGGCGGCGTGGAGCACATGGGCAACCACCCCATGGGGTCCGGCGCTGATCCCAATCCGCGTTTCATGTCAGAGCGGCTCGTGGATCCCGCAGCGCTGAATATGGGCAACACGGCCGAGAATTTGCACGACCGCTTCCCGGCCATCACCAAGGACCGAACGGACGCCTACGCTGCCGCTTCGCAAGCGAAACTGGCCCAAGCATATTCCCGCCAGCAGATCCAGAACGACCTCGTCCCGGTGGCCACTATGAAGCCAGGGCAGGGTTGGGCATTGCACACCGCGGATGAGCCACCCCGTCCAGGAACCACGGTGGAGGATCTTGCCGAACTGCGTACACCCTTCCGGGCCCATGGACGGGTCACGGCGGGCAACGCAGCAGGCTTGAACGACGGCGCCACCGCTGCGGTACTCGCTTCGGCGGAAGCTGCGGCGGAATTGGGCCTGCCCGTGAAGATGCGCTTGGTCTCCTATGCCTTCGCAGGAGTGGAACCGGAAGTCATGGGGATCGGTCCCGTGCCAGCCACGGAAAAGGCCCTCAAAAACGCGGGCCTCGCCATCGAGGACATTGGATTGTTCGAGATCAACGAGGCCTTCGCGGTACAGGTCCTGAGCTTCCTTGATCACTTCGGCATCGCGGATGACGACCCCCGGGTCAACCGCTATGGCGGGGCGATCGCCGTCGGACATCCGCTTGCTTCCTCAGGCGTTCGGTTGATGAACCAACTGGCCCGGCAATTCCAGGAAGACCCCTCGGTCCGTTATGGCATCACCACCATGTGCATCGGCCTGGGCATGGGCGCCACAGTGATCTGGGAGAACCCGAACCACGCTGACTTCGAATCGTCCCTCCAGACCACTACAGAAGGAGCCGCCGCATGAGCGCCACAGAATTCCAGAAGCTCGCCTCCCTCTTCCCCGACGAGATCGTGACGCATTCCTACGTCCAGGACATCCAGCTTCCAGGCGGTGCAGGCACCTTTGCCTTAATCACCCTGGACAACGGACTGGACCACTCCAAACCCACCACGCTGGGGCCAAACACCCTGGTGGAATTGGGCGAAGTCCTGGATGGACTCAAGGAGCGTGCCGCCAAGGGTGAAATCGTAGGGGTCGGAGTGACCGGCAAACCATACTTCCTGGTGGCCGGCGCAGACTTGTCTGCCGTGAAGACCCTCAAGGAACGCGAGCATGGCCTGTGGATGGCCCAGCTTGGACACGCTGTGTACTCCACCCTGGCCAACCTCGGGGTGCCCAGCTTCGCCTTCATTAATGGTCTGGCGCTCGGCGGCGGACTCGAGATCGCCCTGCAATCCACCTACCGGACCGTCTCCACCGGCGCAGGTTCCCTCGCACTCCCTGAGGCGTTTATTGGCCTTGTTCCGGGCTGGGGCGGCGTCTACATTCTCCCCCGCTTGATCGGACCCGAAAACGCCGTCAAGGTAATGATCGAGAACCCGCTCAGCAACAACCGCACACTCACCGGCCCGGAAGCGTTTGAGCTCGGTATCGCCGATGCCATCTTCGAGCCGGCCGACTTCGTGGAGCAGTCCCTGGCGTGGGCTGCCCGTGTCATTACCGGCAAAGAAACCCCAGTGCGGAAGAACGCCGTCGACCCCTCGGACGAAGGCGTCGCCAGCCGCTGGGCTGCGGCGGTTTCCGCAGGCCGTGCGTTTGTTGAGGCGAAGACCTCCAATGCTTCGCCCGCGCCTGCCAAGGTGCTGGACATCATGGAAGCAAACCGCACCATGAGCCAAGGCGAATCGGCGGAGCTGGAATGTGAGACCCTTGCCGGCCTGATGCAGACGGATGAGTTCCGCTCCACCGTGTACGCTTTCCTGGACCTCGTGCAGAAGCGCTCCAAGCGGCCTGCAGGCGCACCGGACCGGAAGCTGGCCCGCCCGGTCACCAAGGTAGGCGTGGTAGGCGCGGGGCTCATGGCAAGCCAGCTGGCGCTACTTTTCGCCCGCCAGCTCAAGGTGCCGGTCGTCATGACCGACATCGATCAGGCCAGGGTGGACAAGGGCGTCGCGTACGTCCACGCAGAGGTCGACAAATTGCTGGCAAAGAAGCGAATCAAGGCCGACGCCGCCAACCGGACCAAGGCGCTCGTCACCGGTTCGGTGTCCAAGGCAGTCTTCGCTGATGCCGATTTCGTCATCGAGGCCGTGTTTGAAGAGCTGCACATCAAGAAGCAAGTCTTCGCCGAAGTGGAAGAGATCGTCTCCACCGAGTGCATCCTCGCCACCAACACTTCCTCGCTGTCCGTAACCGCCATGGCCGAGGACCTACGGCACCCGGAGCGGCTGGTGGGCTTCCATTTCTTCAACCCTGTTGCCGTCATGCCGCTCCTGGAAATTGTCAGGGCGCCAAAGACTGACGACGCCGTGCTGGCTACTGCTTTTGAGCTCGCCAAGGGCCTGAAGAAGACCGCCGTCCTGGTTAAGGACGCGCCGGCGTTCGTCGTGAACCGCATCCTGCTCCGCCTCATGGGCGAAGTCATCGCCGCTTTCGACGAAGGCACCCCCGCCGAGGTGGCAGACACCGCTTTGCGTCCCATGGGCCTGCCGATGACTCCCTTCACCTTGAGCGCCATGGTGGGACTGCCGGTCGCACAGCATGTGCAGGAGTCCCTCCATAATGCCTTCGGAGACCGTTTCCCCGTTTCACAGAACCTGCAGAAGCTCATCGACAACGGCGTAAAGTCCCTCTGGGTCCCCGGTCCGGATGGAAAGCCAGTCATCCCGGCTGAGACCTTGGCCATCATGTCCTTCGGTAACACTCCCTCCACACGCGAGGAAGTGCTGCGGCGAACCCAGGACGCACTGGCCGAGGAAATCGGACTGATGCTTGAAGAAGGCGTGGTTGCCGGGCCTGAGGACATCGACCTCTGCGTCATCATGGGTGCGGGCTGGCCCATGTTCCTGGGCGGCATCACTCCCTACTTGGACCGCGTTGGCGCCTCTGAACGCGTCAATGGCAAGCGTTTCCTGGCACCCGGCGTCGCCTCCGCCCCGGCCTAAACCGGAAAGTAGGCAGAGTAGGGGCAGTGGCCGGAGCGAAAGCCCGTGCCACTGCCCCTCCTTGTTTACGAGCGCTTTTGTGTCTAGAAGAGTGCCACCTTGGGAGCACGGGGGAAGATGTCGTCCAGTTCCTCGCGCTCCTCCTGGCTCGGGATCCAGCACACTGCTTCCGCGTTCTCACGAATCTGCTCCGGACGCGTCGCTCCAGCGATGACACTGCCGACGCCGGGTTGGGCTGCCAACCACGAGAATGCCAGCTGGAGTTCGGTGATGCCCCTCTCCTTGGCGAACTGACCAAAGCGGCCCAGCTGCTGCCAATCGGCATCATGCACCAGATTGGTCCGTGTGTGGCTCAGGCGGGAACCCTCGGGGGCATGGCCGGCGGAGTACTTGCCTGTGAGCAGGCCATTGGCCAGGGGGAAATACGGAAGCACACCAAGCGAGAAGGCGCTGGCTGCCGGAATGACCTCGAGCTCGGCCCGGCGGTCCAGCAGGTTGTAGTGGTTCTGGGTTGAAATGAAGCGGACCCCTCCAGACTGCCGCCCAACGTACTCGGCTTCGGCGATCTGCCACCCAGCGAAGTTCGAGTGACCGATGTAGCGGACCTTGCCGCTGGTGACCAGGACATCCAACGCTGCAAGGGTTTCCTCAATGGGCGTCTGTGGGTCCGGGGTGTGGAACTGGTAGAGGTCGATCCACTCCGTGCCCAGCCTGCGCAGTGAGGCTTCAACCGCCTTGAGGATGTAGCGCCGGGAACCGCGCGCGCCAAAGTCGTTGCCATTGGCCCCGTGCATATCCATGCCGAACTTGGTACCGATGACGACGTCGTCGCGATGTCCCTTCAGCGCCTTGCCAAGCATGGTCTCGCTGAGGCCAGGCTCCCGGCCGTAAACATCTGCGACGTCGAAGAACGTCACCCCGGCATCGATCGCGGCGCGGACAACGGCATCCGTGCCTTCCTGCGACTCCGTGGGAGTGTTGGCGCGCCCCAGGTTGTTACAACCCAGCCCTACAGCTGAGACGGTCAGTCCGGAGTGGCCAAGGCGTCGATATTCAGTCATGGAACCCAGCCTATAACGCTCTTCCGGGGACTATGGCCGATGTTAGCGCGAGCCGAAAGTGATGCCGGATTCCTCCATTGCTTCCTCGAGCTGGGCAATGGCTACCGGCCCCATGCCGTGGAGCTTGGAGGCCTTCTGTTCGCCAAGCTCAGCCAGCTGTTCCAAAGTTTCGATGCCTTCGTGGGCCAGGGCGCGTTTTGCCGGCGCCGCAAGGCCCTTGGGCAGCGGCGTATGTCCGGGCCAATTGCTCTTGGACGACATGGAACATCCCTCCTGAGTGCGTTAGGTCCTACTTAGAGGGTAAAGCCCACACCTTGCTTGGGCGAGTGCTTCACGCGGAATGCGGTGGGGTCGCTGTGCGGAGCCGCTGCGATGGAGAGCTTGGTGAAATCCAGGTCCTCATTGCGAACGCAGATCTTGATGGCATTGACGGCCTTGTTGACATCCGGGCACAGGCAAAAAACGTTCAGACGCGAGTTTCCGATCTCCGTGCGGTCCACGATTCCCAGTCCTCGCCAAGCCAGTTCGCCCGTGAGCGCGGCCTTTGCCTTGCGCTCAAAGTAACGGTCACGTTCAGTGCCGTCCTTGGTCTTCAGCGCAAACTGTGCAACCACCCAGAACTGCTCGGACTCCGGGATCTCGGCGTATCCGTCCTCTTCACACTGGGCAGCGAAAGCCGCCATCAAACCGTCTACCGAAGTGTCGTCGTCAACGTCTGTTTCATCGGTCTTGCTTTGGTGGCCCACAACGCCGTGATTGATCACGAACTGGTGGTCGTCGTCGTCGTACCAGGCTTCACGGAAGTGAAGTACTCCCTCGTCGTCGCGTTTGTATGCGCGGATAATGCCGCTCATGTTCGTCCTTTCCTGAACCACTCTGCACTGGTGTTGCTGGTGCCCTCGACGTCGAATGGAGCCTTCATGGCCTCCACTCCCTCACGAAGGGCTGCGCACTCCGCACGCATGGTTTCCACGATTTCTGCGGGATATCCCATGCCTGCCCTGTGGTCCTCAAACTCATCCTCGTCATCGACAAACACACCGTGAAGGGTGGATCGGATGACGTCCAGGTCCATATCGATCATGTGGAACTCGGTAACGCCTGGCCTGATGGTGTTCCATCCATGACCGGTTGCCAGGTCTACGTAGATCCGGAAGTCACCCGGGTAGGTGACGTCATAGAAAGTGGCCACGAATTCGCCGGTCCGCGGTACCAGCAGGACTGCATCCGAGGCTGTGTAGAAGGCAGCACCGGGACGAGAACAGAACTCCCCCGCGCCTTGGAAAATCCACCAGCCGTGGATGTCCTCACCCAAGTAGCGGCCGGGTACAACCCAGTGCGCCTTGCCGTTCCACTTCCTGTTTCTCGCCACCACGAGGTCGCCGGGCTGCAGGGAGCCCGGCTCGCGATCGGGGCTCACAGCTTGGGCAGACTGCCGGTGGTGGGGTGTTCCTGACCTGGCAGAGGCCGCGCAAAGGGGACTTTTGTCCCCAGGACCTGCGCTACGACGTCGTGGGCTATCTTCTGTGCCGTCAGTCCGACGCGCTCCAGGACCTGGCTCCTGGATCCGTGCACCAGGAACTCAACGGGCAAGCCGACCTCGTTCAAAGCCGTATCAACGCCGGCTGCGCGCATTTCCTGGCGGATGCGTGAACCCACGCCGCCGGCGCGGACGCCGTCTTCGATGCAGATGACCAGGCGGTGCCTGGCGGCAAGGGCGATGATTGATCTGCGGACAGGCAGAAGCCAGCGGGGATCGACCACCGTTGAGCTGATTCCCTGGGCGCCAAGGCGGCCGGCGACATCCAGGGCGAGCTCGGACATCGCGCCAACACTGATAATGAGGACGTCGTTTTCGGTGGAACCCTCGGGACGGCGTGCCAGGATATCCACGCCGTCGTGGAGCCGCTCAATGGCCTCCACTTCAGAGCCGACGCTGCCCTTGGAGAACCGCACCACGGTGGGGGCGTCATTGATGGCGACCGCCTCGCGCAGTTCTTCCCTGAGCCGGGTGGCGTCGCGCGGAGCGGCTAAATGGAGTCCTGGGACAATCTGGACCATCGCCATGTCCCACATGCCGTGGTGGCTGGGACCGTCCGGTCCTGTGACGCCTGCACGGTCCAGGACAATGGTGACCCCCGCCTTGTGGAGTGCGACATCCATCAAGAGCTGATCGAAAGCACGGTTCAGGAAGGTTGCATAAACCGCCACCACCGGGTGCAGGCCACCGAAGGCCATCCCGGCAGCAGACGTGAGCGCATGCTGTTCGGCGATACCGACGTCGATAACGCGTTCAGGATGGCGCTCCGCAAACTTGTGCAGACCAACGGGTATCAGCATTGCCCCGGTGATGCCGACAACGTCAGGACGCTCATCAGCGATGTCGGCGATTTCCTCGGCGAAGACCGAGGTCCAGGACCTGGCGCCGGGCCTTTCGGTCGGCTCACCTGTCTCTGGATCGATGATTCCCACAGCGTGGAACTGATCGGCCTCGTTGGCAAGGGCGGGAGCATATCCGTGGCCCTTTTCCGTCATGGCATGCACGATCACCGGGCCACCGTAGGCTTTGGCCGTGCTGAGAGCGTGCTCCATGGCTTGGAGGTTGTGTCCGTCCACCGGACCGATGTACTTCATGCCCAGGTCTTCAAACATTCCCTGGGGCGCCCACCAGTCCTTGATGCCCTTTTTCATGGCGTGCAGGCTCTTGTAGGTGAACTGGCCTACCGGACCGCCGTCCTGGAGCTTCTTCTTCCACCAGTCAAGCATCCGCTCATAGGCCGGTGTGGTCCGCAAAGTGTCGATGGTGGGGCGCAGCGATGCCAGGTAGTCGGCAAAACCGCCCACAGTCGGTGCATAGGAGCGGCCGTTGTCATTGACCACAATCACCACGCGGCGCCGCTTATCAGCGGCAATATTATTGATTGCTTCCCAGGTCATGCCACCAGTAAGGGCACCGTCACCTACAACCGCGACGACGAACCGATCGCCTTCGCCGGTCAACTGCCGGGCGCGGGAAATGCCGTCCGCCCAGGACAAGGACGAGGAAGCGTGGGAGCTTTCGACGATGTCGTGCTCGGATTCGGCGCGGTCGGGGTAACCCGAGAGGCCGCCCTGCTGGCGCAGCGTACTGAAGTCCTGCCTGCCCGTGAGGAGCTTGTGGACATAGGACTGGTGCCCGGTATCAAAGACAACGCTGTCCCGGGGAGACTCGAAGATGCGGTGTACGGCAAGCGTGAGCTCGACGACGCCGAGGTTGGGACCCAGGTGTCCACCGGTAGCGGCTACGTTGGTAATCAGGAAGTCCCTGATCTCGCCGGCCAGCTGTTCCAGCTCTTGGCCGGACAGCTTGGCCAGGTCCTGTGGATCCTTGATGGTTTCCAAGAGTCCCAACGGCCCTCCTTAGGGTGAATGACGTGCTTGTTAACTTTAGCGCGTGCCCGGGGCCAACATTTTCGCGCCTGTGTGGGGAACGAATACGCGTCCGGGGAACGCCAACAGCCCCGGCTCCGCGGGGAACGGCGCATCCGGGCTCTAGCGGTATTCACTCACGTCCGCTACCAGGCGTGCGACGTGCAAGGCCAGGTATGCCACCTCGTCCCGGGTGAGGCTGGTGTCCAGTCCCATTTCCAGGAGGTACTGGATCTTGGCGGAGCACACGACGGCCTCCGGGTGGCTCTGAATGATCGCGTCCACCAGCACGGAGGACTTCTCGGAGATCTGTTTGCCCGAGGCGACTCGGCTGAACAGGTATCTCAAATGCGTGACGAAGCGTGCCGCGTTCATGGACTGCTGGTCCACGGTGAAGCCGAAAGTCTTATCCACCAGCGCGAATGCCTGCGCGATGACACCAGTCATCTGCATGGCCTTCTCCATGCCGGGCGTGGCGAACTGAGCGTTCACGAAGTGCATGGCCAGGGCCACCGCCTCGTCGTCATGCAGCCTCACCCCCAGCGACGCCTCCACCAGGCCCAACGCCTCGCGTCCCGTGGCCAGCTCCTTCGGGTAAAGCTGGGAGACCTCCCAGACCAGCGGGAACTGGGCGGGGATCCCCTCTTGCAGCCGTTCGACGGCGAAGCTGAGGTGATCCGCGAGCGGCACCACCAGGGCTTGGCTGACCCGCAGGTCGAGCCGCTTCTGCGCCAGCTCCGCGACCTCGCCGGCTGCATTCAGACAGTCCAGGGGGATGTCATCCAGGAAGCGGGCGAGCCGTTCCAGATTGGCGTTCTCCGCCGCAACGAAGACCTGATCCGCCACCTCGCGGGAGATCTCGTCACCTGGCCTGCGGCCGTGCCCGAGGCCGCGGCCGATCACCACGAGGTCCTTGCCGTCGACATCGACCGCCAGCACCGCGTTGTTGTTGAGCACGCGCTTGACTTGCACGTCTCACCGTTCCTTCCGTCAAAAAATCATGGTGGTGGTGCGGGGCGGATTCTGCCCCGCACCCCACCCCAGCGGGCGGTCCACATAGATAAAGCCGTACCGCTTGGAGATGCCCTGATGCGTGGACACCAAGTCGATCGCCGTCCACGGGCAGTAGCCGAACACGTCCACGCCGTCGCTGATGGCCAGCCGGATCTGCTCCAGGTGCAGGCGCAGGAACTCGATCCTGTAATCGTCCCGCACTCTGCCGTCCACCAGCTCGTCAAAGGCACCCAGCCCGTTCTCGGTGATGATGAGCGGCAGCTGATAGCGGTCCCAGAGCCGGCGCATGGTGGTGCGGAACCCCACCGGGTCGATCTCCCAGCCGAAGGCATTGACGGGCAGATGCTCATTCTTCACCGCACGGTAGAGGCCCACCTCGCCCCGCACGATCTGCTGGTCCCCGCCCCGCACTTGGATGTCCGAGGAGTCCCCACGGGACGCACCGACCGTCTGAGTCGAGTAGTAGTTGAACGCGAGGAAATCCGGCTTGGCCGCAGCCAGCAGCTCAAGATCACCATCCAGGATCTCCGGCTCCCAGCCCTTGGCACAGAGGTAGGCCCACGCCAGATTGTGGTACCTGCCCCGGACGGACAGGTCCACATAGAGCAGGTTGCGAATGGCATCCCAGTCATCCGCCGCGATGATATCCTCCGGCGCGCAGGTGGCCGGGTAGACGGACACGATGTTCGGGGCCGGCCCGATCTTCGCCTCAGACAGCAGCTCATGACAGAGCACCATGGCCCGCGCCTGCGCCAGGAACATGTGGTGGTTCTGCTGATAGAGCTCCTTTCCTCCCACCTGGCCACTGCGTCCGGTGGTCCCGATGGCGCGACCGTGCAGGATCATCATGTTCTGCTCGTTGATGGTGAGCCAGTACTTCACCTTGGAGCCATACTCCTGAAAAAGTACCCGGGCGTAACGCTCGAAGGCGTCGATGGTGGCCCGCTCCGACCAGCCGCCCTTGGCGTCCAGCGCTGCGGGGAGGTCGAAGTGGTACATGGTCACGACAGGCTCGATGCCGTTGGCCAGGAGCTCGTCAATCACCCGATGGTAATGCGCTACGCCGGCCGGGTTCACCGCGCCGTCGCCGTCCGGGATGATCCGGGTCCATGCGATGGAGAAGCGGTAGGCGTTCAGACCCATCTCAGAGAACAACTCCACGTCCTCGGCGTAGCGGTGGTAGTGGCCCGCCGCCACGGTGAAGTCCGTGACGCCGTCCGGCCTGTGCATGTGGATGTCGATCACGGACGGGCCTTTGCCGTCGGCGTCCCAGCCGCCCTCCACCTGATAGGCGGAGGTGGAGGCTCCCCAGAGAAAGTCCTCAGGGAACGGGGTGAGCTGCTCGTGCTGCATTCTGCGGTTCCTTTCGTGGCTTCCTGGTCAGCGTCCGACGACGGCGATCGCCGCGCCTGCCACCACGGAGCCGCCTTCAAGCTGCTCCACCGGTGCGTCCTTGGGTCCGTTGGTCACGACCACCAGCACGGTGGCCGGATGGCCGGCGGCGCGAATGGCTTCCAGGTCGGCCGTGACGAGCGGCTGCCCTGCCTCCACGCGTGTCCCGCGTTCCAGCGCGCCGTGGAAACCCTCACCCTTCATGGTCACCGTGTCGATGCCGACGTGCACCAGTACCTCTATGCCGTCGTCGGTTTTGATGCCGAAGGCGTGGCCGGTCTTCATGGCCACGGCTACTGTTCCGCTCACCGGGGAGACGATGACGCTCTCGGACGGTTCCACGGCGACGCCCGGACCCATGGCTCCGGAGGCGAAGACCGGATCGCTGACCTCGGCCAACGGAACAACGGTGCCGGCGCAGGGCGCTGCCAATTCGATGGTTTCGGTCCGCACCAGAGTTGCTGTGCCACCGG
Organism: Paenarthrobacter sp. 2TAF44; assembly: GCF_052114885.1. NCBI lineage: Bacteria > Bacillati > Actinomycetota > Actinomycetes > Micrococcales > Micrococcaceae > Paenarthrobacter > Paenarthrobacter sp. 2TAF44. Next base: position 80,720 of record NZ_JBFRFP010000011.1, read on the forward strand.
CGACGGCGGCGGTCTCCTTGGCAGCAGGGCGACGGACGGACGGGGCCGCATCGTCGTCCGCTGCCGAGGCCGTTTCGACGGCGGGCTTTTCGAACTTGAACGAGAGGATGAAGGTCAGCACGGCGGAGACGACGGCGGAGATGACCAGGGCGATGATGATGTTGATCATGTTCACCAGCGTGTTGTCACCGATGTACAGCAGAACGGCGGGCAGGCCGGAGGAGCCGGTGGCAAAGCGGTGCGTCTGGGTCAAGCCCGCGTACAGGCCGCCCGCGCCACCGCCGATCATGGCCGCGATAAGGGGGTAACGCTTGGGCAGGGCGATGCCGTAGAGAATCGGTTCGGTGATGCCCATCAGGCCGGTGATGCCGCCTGCGGTGGCAATCTGACGGGTCTTCTTGTCCTTGGTGCGGAAAGCGACGACCAGGGAGGCCGCGCCCATGGCGATGTTGGAGACCAGTGCACCGGGGCCGAAAATACTTTCCTTGCCCGTCTGGGCGAGCTGGACGACACCGAGCGGGGCGATGCCGTTGTGCAGGCCGAACATGACCATGACCGGAAGGGTCGCACCCACCAGCAGGGCCGGGGCCCAGGCGGCGTTGGTGCTCAGGAATGTGAAGAAGGAACCCAGGTAGCCGCTCAGAATGCTGCCGATGGGTCCGAGCACACCGAGGGCCAGGGTACCCATGATCAGGAACGTCAGCATAGGCACGAACACCAGGTTCACGGACTTCGGAACCACCCGGGTCAGACCACGCTCCACGTAGTACTGGGCGAACACGACCAAGATGATCGGAATGACCGCGCCCGAGTAGTTGACCAAGGGGAACGGCAAGATGTCGAAGAAGGTGACCGGGTCCTTCTTCGTCACCAGGGCGACCCAGTTGGGATGCAGCATCATGGCAGCGACCGCGGCTGCCAGGATCGGGCTGATCTTCAACTTCTGAGCCGCACTAAAAGCCAGCAGCACGGGGAGGAAGTAGAACACCGCATCTGCGAAAAGGTTGACCAAAGCGTAAGTCTGAGATTCCCGGGACACGAGATTCAGCACTACGAGCAGGGCAAGGAGCGCCTTGACCATACCAGCTCCAGACAATGCTGGGATGAGGGGCTGGAAGACACTGGAGACGAACTCGATCACCGCGCTGCCCACGTTTTTGCGCTTGACCTTGGCTGCGCCGCCGTCGTCCTTGGCGTTGACAGACAAATCGCCGAGCTCGCGCTCCACTTCGTTGAACACCTCCTTGACGTGCATGCCGACCACCACTTGGAAGACCCCTCCCTTGGAGAGGGTTTTTACGATGCCTTCAGTGGCGTTCAGCTCGTCCAGCGCGACGGCGGATTCATCCTTTAGGGCGAAACGAAGCCGGGTCTGGCAGTGGTAGGCCTCGGTAATGTTGGCTTTGCCGCCAACGAGCCGCACTATGTCTGCGGCTAAGGGAGCGTATTGCTTGCTCATGATTTCCTCGCATTCTCAGATCCGCCCTTCATTGGGCGGGGTGTGAGGCAACGCGGCTTGAGCTGTTTCAGGTGATCCTGTATCAGGGCACGAAAAAGGCCCAAGCCGGTTGACCGATGAAGGTCGCAGAGCTTGAGCCTTGCCTCGCCCGAAGCGAGTTACATACCCAGGTCTCGAAAGAACCAGAAATCATCATGTCAGGTGATATGAGTCACGTCAAGCCGTCCAGATCGCCGGACGATCGGAGGACGTGACGGCGTCACCGGTTCCACGCAGTCATGCTACTTGGTCCTCCTGCGTCACTTGCCGCTGTAGACGTCGATCGCGGCGACCGCGCCCGCTGCCTCGTCATCGTTGATGAACCACGTGCCGAGCCCCAGCTTCGGGATCTCGATGCCGGTGGACAGGGTGTAGCTCTCGTTCAGGATGCTCAAGCGTTCTCTCCGTTGGTCGGAAGCGCGCCGTACACCTCGTCGGTGACGGGCTCCAGCCATTCGTTGCTTACGCCTTCGCCCGGGGTGATGAAAGCAAGGTGGGAGAACCACGAATTGGCCTTCGCACCGTGCCAGTGCTTCGTGCCGGCCCGGACGTGGATCACCGTTCCGGGCTCCAGGCTGATCGGCTCGGTGCCCTCTGCCTGGTACCAGCCGCTGCCCGCAGTGCAGATCAGGATCTGGTCTCCTCCACCATCGGTGCCGTGGTGGATGTGCCAGTTGTTGCGGCATCCCGGCTCGAAGGAGACGTTGCTGACCGGAACACTCCCCGAGGCGAGCGGGGCCAGATAACTCTGGCCGATGAAGTACTGGGCGTAGGCGTCGTTCTTTTCCCCGAGCGGGAAGATCTGGTCGAATTCGTTGTCAGTCATTTTGCTTTTCCTTTTGTTCCGTCCAGCGGTTGACGTAAGCCATGTGCCGGGGATCGGCACGATCATCGCGGAGACCTCAAGCCCCTGGCCCAGTGCTCTGGTCTGCATGATCAGTCCTTCGTGGTGGTGGTGTCGCCGAGTACGGGGTGCGACGGCGTCGCGGTTACGGTGGCGGCGAGGCTTGCCAGCAACTGCAGCCGTTGATCGCTCGGCGAACCGGGCTCGGCGGTGTAAATGAGGAACGAAAGCCCCGGCTCGGCGGTCAGCTCGAGTCCTTCGTAGGTGAGGGTGAGGTCGCCGACCTCGTGGTGGTGAAAGTCCTTCGTGCCCGAGCCGTGGCGGCGGACGTTGTGCGCACCCCACCGCGTACGGAACGCGTCACTGCGGGTGGAGAGTTCACCGACAAGGTCATGCAACTGCTTGTCACGAGGATCATGACCGGCCTCCGTGCGCAGAATCGCCACGGTGACGTCGGCCGCCGCCTCCCAGTCCGGGTAGAACGTCTTTGCGCGTTCGTCGAAGAAGCAGTACCGGGCGAGGTTCCCCTGCCCGGGTCCGTCGAAGACCTCGTCATAGAAGGCGCGACCCAGGGCGTTGGTCGCCAAGATGTCCATCCGTCCGTTGCGGACGAACGCCGGACCGTTCACGATGACGTCCAGCGCACGGGTCAGGCTATCCCGCGCCACCCATGTCTTCGACTTGCGCCGGCGCACGTGCTGCGCGCCTCCGTTTGCGGCCCGTGCGAGATCAAAAAGGTGCTCGCGCTCGGCATCGTCGAGCTGCAGGGCCCGTGCGACCGACTCCAGCACGGAGTCGGACACCCCGGCGAGGTTGCCTCGCTCGATCTTGGCATAGTACTCCGGACTCACGTCCGCAAGCATCGCAACCTCCCCCCGCCTCAAGCCCGCGACGCGACGGTGCCCCGAGACCGTCAGTCCGGCCTGCTCGGGGCTGATGTTCGCCCGACGGGATATGAGGAACTCCCGTGCTTCGTCCTTGGTGTTCATGCAGACAACGCTATTCGGGCCACTGGCTTGGAGGGAGTCCCCGCTGGTACACCCTTCACTGGAGACTCCCCTCCCCTGCCGCAGTGGGGATGGAATAGAGGCATTCGAGCAACTACGACGAAGGAGAAAAGGAGCTCAAGGAAGCGTTACTGCACCTTTCCTTCTACGCCGGCTGGCCCAACGGGATGGGCGCGACGACCGTGCTGAAGAACGTCGTCGAGGACGCCTGACACCGGGCTCAATACACGCGAAACACCCGACGCGGCGGGGAAACCCCTACCGAGAAGGAGAAACCACCCATGACCACATGGATCCCGGACGGAACAGCAGAGACGCCGCAACATCTCAGCGGAGCCACCCGCTTGTTTCCCATCATCGGAGACCCCATCACGCACGTGCAGTCCCCCATATGGCTCACGCGGACTTTCGCCGAGCGCGGCCATAACGGGATCTGCGTACCGATGCAAGTACCAGAGGGCGCACTCGATGCCGTCATGGCCGGACTCGCAGCAACGCCGAACGTCGACGGGATCCTGGTCACGATGCCGCACAAGCACGACGCCTTCACCTATTGCTCCACCAGCACCGACCGTGCGGGCCGCTCTGGCGTCGTCAGCGTCATGCGTCGCAACCCGGACGGCACCTGGCATGGGGACATGCTCGACGGCCTCGCGTTCGTCAAGGCGCAGCAGGACCACGGCGCGACCATCCACGGCTCACGAGCGTTGCTAGTGGGTACCGGAAGCGCGGGCAGTGCGATCGCAATCGCCCTCATCGAAGCCGGGGTGCGGGAGCTCGTGCTCCACGACGCCGACCTGTCGCGCGTGAGCGGTTTACTGGACCTGCTGGAGATGATGGATCCTGGCCGCGCGCGTGCCGGGACGGCCGACCCAACGGGCTTCGACCTGGTCTTCAACGCGACCCCTCTGGGGATGGGAGACAAAGACCCGTTGCCGGTGGATCGCTCATTGCTGACCTCCTCAATGTTCGTCGGCGACGTCGTCTCGGGACACGGCACTACACCTCTCATTGCTGCCGCCCGTTCCGTTGGCTGCGGAACTGCCTCCGGTGAGCACATGGTTGAGGCCGTGCAAGATCTTATGGCTGATTTCATGCTCGGTCGCCGGAGTGAACAGCGACCACTCCCATTGCACCGCAGAATAGACCCAAGGAGACATGATGAACCATTCGCACCCACCGCTCCGGCACAGCCCCCGCGGGCAGGCCATGGCCCCGAAAACTATGCCAATTCGTGCTGAGGCCTTCGATAACCCGCACGGTACCGTCCTTTACTGGCTCGGCATGGCAGGATTTCTGATCAATGCACGGGGGACGCTGATTATGGTCGATCCGCTGCTCCAGGACTTTGACATGCCTGTGCTCATCGACTTCCCGCTCCGGGCGGCAGACGTCCCCCGAGTCGATGGGATCCTGGTCACTCACGCGGACAATGACCACTTCAGCGTGCCGACGTGTAATGCCTTGAATGCAGTCACCCAACGGTTCCACTCGACGCGCTACGTCTCCGATCTGATGCAGGAACTGGGCATGCCCGCCGAAGGCCACGGCACCGGCGACGCCTTCTCCATCGGCGGGGTACGGGTCACGGTCACACCGGCGGACCATGCCTGGCAGAATGCCGCGCCCAAGCCGGGGCAGCGCACCTTCCGCGATGAGGACTCGTGCGGCTTCTGGATCGAGACCCGTGACGGCGTGATCTGGGCACCAGGGGACTCACGGCTGATCCGCGAACACCATCTGACCATGCCGACCCCGGACGCGCTACTGTTCGACTTCTCGGACAGCGAGTGGCATTTCACCTTCGACGGCGCGGTCGAGATGGCCAATGCCTACCCGGACGCAGACCTGATCCTGCACCACTGGGGCTCGGTGGACTCCCCCGATTTTTCCCCGTTCAACGCCGACCCGGACACGCTGTGGGACGTCGTGGTCAACCCCAAGCGCATCCGCGTACTCGCACCAGGCGAGCCTTTCCCGCTGGGCGGCGCGTCCGCGTAGCGCGAAGTCGGACCGACAAAGCACACGTGCCCCGCCAGGCCGAAGCCTGACGGGGCACTTATGCGAGACCCTAGTGTGACCGCCGGTGAAAGCGAGTCAGCGACCAGATCCTCTGGTATCCGAGCTGATCAGCTCAAGAACCGCTAATTTGCCGAAGCACGTACTGCAGGATGCCACCGTTGCGGTAGTAGTCCGCTTCACCCGGGGTATCGATGCGGAGGACCGCGTCGAAGGACTTGGAGGTGCCGTCCTCGGCCGTTGCTGTCACCTTGAGCGTCTTTGGCGTGGTGCCGTTGTTCAGCGCCGTGACGCCTTCAACCGAGAAGGTCTCCGTACCGGTCAGGCCCAGCGTTGCTGCAGACTCGCCAGCGGGGAACTGCAGGGGAAGAACGCCCATGCCGATGAGGTTGGAGCGGTGGATGCGCTCGTAGCTCTCGGCAACGACGGCCTTGACACCCAGGAGCGCAGTGCCCTTGGCTGCCCAGTCACGGGACGATCCCGAACCGTATTCCTTACCTGCAAGGACAACCAGCGGCGTTCCCGCAGCCTGGTAGTTCTGTGCGGCATCGTAAACGTAGGCCTGCGGTGCACCTTCCTGGCTGAAGTCGCGGGTGAAGCCACCCTCGACGCCGTCCAGCAGCTGGTTCTTGATGCGGATGTTGGCGAAGGTACCGCGGATCATGACTTCGTGGTTGCCACGGCGCGAGCCGTAGGAGTTGAAGTCCTTGCGCTCCACGCCGTTGGCCAGGAGATACTGGCCCGCCGGAGTGTCCGACTTGAAGGAGCCAGCCGGGGAGATGTGGTCCGTGGTGACGGAATCGCCAAGCTTCAGGAGCACGCGGGCACCCGCGATGTCCTTGACGGGATCCGGCTGCGCCTTCATGCCTTCGAAGTATGGGGGCTTCCGCACGTAGGTGGAGTCCTCGGCCCAGGCGAACGTATCGCCTGCCGGGGTGTCGAGTGCCTTCCAGCGCTCGTCGCCGTCGAAGACGCCCTCGTAACCCTTGGCGAACATAGCCTTGTCGATGGAGGAGTCAATGACTTCCTGCACCTCGATGGGGTTCGGCCAGATGTCCTTCAGGAAAACTTCGTTGCCCTCGGAGTCCGTACCCAGGGCATCGGTGTCGAAATCGAAGTCCATGGAACCGGCCAGGGCGTAAGCGATGACCAACGGCGGGGAAGCCAGGTAGTTCATCTTGACGTCCGGGTTGATACGGCCTTCGAAGTTGCGGTTGCCCGAGAGGACAGCCGTCACGGAGAGGTCGTTGGCCTGGATGGCTTCGGAGATCTCCGGCTCCAGCGGGCCGGAGTTGCCGATGCACGTTGCACAGCCGTAGCCCACGATGTAGAAGCCGAGCTTCTCCAGGTACGGGGTCAGGCCGGACTTCTCGTAGTAGTCGGTGACGACCTTCGAGCCCGGAGCCACAGAGGTCTTGACCCACGGCTTGGACGTCAGGCCCTTGTCAACAGCGTTGCGTGCAAGGAGGGCTGCAGCCAACATGACAGACGGGTTGGAGGTGTTGGTGCAGGAAGTGATCGAGGCGATCGATACTGCACCGTGGTCCAACTCAAACTCGCGGCCGTCAGCGGTCTTGATGTGCACCGGAGCGGACGGGCGGCCCTGGGCGCCGTTGGCAGCGGAAGCAACACGTGCCGTCTCCGTGGTGTGCGAATCAGCATGCGTGAAGGACGGAGCATCCGAAGCCGGGAACGATTCGTCCAATGACTCGTCCACGCTGCCATCTTCAATGGCGACGTAGTTGTGGATGTCCTTGCGGAACTGCTCCTTGGCATCCGTGAGCTCGATGCGGTCCTGGGGACGCTTCGGGCCGGAGATGGACGGAACAACCGTGGACAGATCCAGCTCGAGGAACTCGGAGAAGCGCAGTTCGCGGGAAGGATCGTGCCAGAGGCCCTGTTCCTTGGTGTATGCCTCCACGAGGGCGACATTCTCTTCGGACCGGCCAGTCAGGCGCAGGTATTCCAAGGTGACATCGTCGATCGGGAACATGGCGGCCGTGGAGCCGAACTCCGGGCTCATGTTTCCGATGGTGGCGCGGTTTGCCAGCGGCACAGCGGCAACGCCTTCACCGTAGAACTCCACGAACTTGCCAACAACACCGTGCTTGCGCAGCATTTCGGTGATGGTCAGCACAACGTCGGTTGCGGTGGCGCCGGCCGGGATGCTGCCGCTGAGCTTGAAGCCCACGACGCGGGGAATCAGCATGGAGACGGGCTGGCCAAGCATGGCAGCCTCGGCTTCGATGCCGCCGACGCCCCAGCCCAGGATGCCCAGGCCGTTGACCATGGTGGTGTGGGAGTCGGTTCCAACGCAGGTGTCCGGGTAGGCACGAAGCACGCCGTCGATCTCACGGGTCATGACCGTGCGGGCCAAGTACTCGATGTTGACCTGGTGGACAATGCCAGTTCCCGGGGGGACAACCTTGAAGTCATCAAAGGCCGTCTGGCCCCACCGCAGGAATTGGTAGCGCTCACCATTGCGCTGGTATTCGATCTCCATGTTGCGCTCCAGTGCGCCGGAGTTACCGAAGGCGTCGATCTGGACGGAGTGGTCGATGACCATTTCGGCTGGCGCCAAGGGGTTGACGCGCTTGGGGTCGCCGCCAAGTTCTTTAACGGCCTCGCGCATGGTGGCGAGGTCTACAACGCAGGGTACGCCGGTGAAGTCCTGCATGATGACTCGGGCCGGGGTGAACTGGATCTCCGTGTCGGGCTCCGCATTGGGGTCCCAACCGGCCAGGGCGCGGACGTGGTCAGCCGTTATATTGGCGCCATCCTCAGTCCGCAGGAGGTTTTCAAGCAATACCTTGAGGCTGAACGGAAGGCTGTCTGCGCCCTCTACGGAGTTCAACCGGAAAATTTCATAATCGGTGCCGGCTACATTCAGTACGCCTTTGGAACCGAAGCTGTCCACAGTGCTCATGGCAGGACTCCTCTCGCAACAGTTTCATCTTTGTCGCGTGGTTGGCCGCTAGCCAGTTAGGCGCACCTTACTTAGCCGGGCGGCACTCTCAGTTGGTCAACCCCTATCCCCCGCGGAACTACGCGGAGTGGGGCTGCTATGTGGGACTACTATGCCCATCGTAGTGGCATCGATCATGTTGAAGCACTGCCGCAGGCAGTTGCACCCAGCGCGGCACCCTCCACGAATCGCCCGCCATCCGGTGGCGCGGCGGGCGATAGACGCCTAACCGGCGGGAACGATGAGGCTGACGGTCTCCAAGTGATGCGTGTGGGGGTACAGGTCGAACGCCCTCAACGACTCCAGGCGCCAACCGCCTTGCTGGAAGTAACCCAGATCACGTGCAAAAGAAGCCGGATCACAGGACACATAGGCAATTGCGCGGGGATGTGAGGCCATGAGTTGGTTTACCACTGCTTTTCCAGCCCCCACGCGCGGCGGGTCCAGGACCAGGGAATCGAAGTTCCGGGGGCGTTGGTGCAATACCCGCTCCACTCGCCCCTGCACGATCTCCACATGGGATTCTCCGTGCAGGTTCTTGCGGGCATCACGGCTGGTGCCAGGCGATCCCTCAACGGACAATACCGAACCCGTGACGCCTACCGCATCAGCCAAGGGTGCCGTAAACAAGCCTGCACCAGCGTAAAGGTCCGCCACCGCAGCACCGGGTTGGAGATACCCTCCACCTGCCAGGTAGCCGGTCACCGCGTTGACCAACGTCTGCGGCGCGTCTTTGTGAATCTGCCAGAAGCCTTCGCCCGTCACCCGGTATTCATGCCCTGCCGCCGATTCCTGCACCCAGGTCCGTCCCCGAAGCTGCAGTACTTGTCCCTTGCCGGGATCGAAGCTGGCTACGGAGACATCGTGCGGCAACTGCGAAAGGATGCTGTGCAGCCGCTTGGGACTGGTTGTTTCCTCTGGCGCCAGCAACACGAGCGGCCTGGAGCCATTGGCTGGCGCCGCCACTTCTACGCGTGCTATCCCGCTGAGATCAAGGTCCCACAACTTGAGGTCGTTGATTCCGGAGAGCGCCAGTGGCATCTCCCGTATGGGCACCACGGCGTCCGAACGGTGGGCATGCATTCCCAGCCGTCCCTTGGGTGTGACAGCAAAGCTGGCGCGCGTACGCCAGCCGAGTCCGCCGTCGTCGTTGGCACCCACGCCCTCAACCTCGACCGCGAGGTCCAGGCCCGCGAGTCTCTTGAGTTGCTCGGACAACACTTCGGCCTTCAGGGCACGCTGCCGTTGCAGGGAAATGTGGCCGAGCTCGGCGCCGCCCACGGGTGGATTCCCGTGCTGCCAGGCCGCCAGCGAATCGGCTGGCTTCCAGAAGTGCGGCACGCGGTCCGGCGAGGCTTCCAGGACCTCGACGACGTCGGCACGCCAGAAGCGCGACGAGTCGCCGGAGTCGGTCAATCGGATCCGGACCTTCTCCCCCGGAATGCCATGGCGTACGAAGATGACGCGGCCTTCATGGCGTGCTACGAAATGCCCGCCGTGTGCGACAGGGCCAACGTCAACGGTCAGTTCGGTGCCGGGCGTACCTTGGCCTCCGCTGTTGTCAGTGAGGGGGGAAATGCTGTGGGAGGTCATTGTGTATCCTGCAGTGCCTTTGCTTCTTCGGAGGACTTCAGCTGCCACGGAACGCTGGCAACCATGACTCCAGGTTCAAAGTGGAGCCGCGTCTTGATTCTGAGTGCCGTCTGGTTGTGAACCAACTGCTCCCACCATTTGCCCACGACGTACTCGGGGATGTACACCACGATCAAGTCCCGGGGTGAGTCGCGTCGCATGTTCTTGATGTACTCCATGATGGGAGTCACGGTCTCACGGTAGGGGCTGGCCAGTACGGTGAGCGGTACTGGAATTTCCAGCTTCTCCCAATCCCGCACGGTATGTTCTGTCTCTTCGGAGTTGATGTCCACGGTAATCGCATCCAGTCGCGAGGGCCGCGACGCCCGGGCGTAAGCCAGGGCCCGCAATACAGGTTTGCGGACGTGGGAAACAAGCAGTACGGCGTGGACACGGGTAGGCAGCGCGCGTGGCGATGAATCCTCGTCAACAGCCAACTCCTTGGCAACATTGTCATAGTGCGCCCGGATACTCCACATGATGAGGAACAGCACGAACATTGCCAGAAGTGCGATCCAGGCACCTTGCTCAAACTTGGTGATGAGCACGATGACCAAGACGAGCGCAGTCATGCCGAAACCCACCATGTTGATGGTCCGCGATTTGATGATCCTGCGGCGTACCGATTTGTCCCGCGCGAGTTTCAGTTCGCGGCCCCAGTGGCGGACCATGCCAAGCTGGCTGGCGGTGAAGGAAATGAAGACCCCCACGATGTACAGCTGGATGAGCTTGGTGACATCAGCGTTGAACGAAAGGATGAGGACCAGCGCACCGGCAGCCAAGGCCAGCACGCCGTTGCTGAAGGCCAGCCTGTCGCCGCGGGTGCGGAGCTGGCGGGGCAGATAACCGTCCTGAGCCAGGATAGAGCCCAGCACAGGGAAGCCGTTGAATGCGGTGTTGGAAGCGAACACGAGAATGACGCCGGTGGCAGCCACCACTATGTAAAAGGGGATGGAACCGGCCCCAAAAATGGTGTCCGCAATCTGGCTGATGGCCGGGTTCTGGATATAGCCCTCCGGCAACGGCTTGCCATCAAGGAGGAACTCCTTGGCGGGATCCAAAACAATGTGCACCTTCGTGGCGTTGGCGAGGTAAAGGATGCCGGCCAGCATGGCCGCCGCGATCGCGCCGAGCAACAACAGGGTGGTGGCAGCGTTCTTGCTCTTGGGCTTCCGGAAGTTGGGCACGCCGTTGCTGATCGCCTCCACACCCGTCAAGGCAGCAGCACCCGAGGAAAAGGCACGCAGCAACAGGAATGCACCGGCAAGGCCAACGAGGCCTTCGTCGAAGCCGGCCTCCGGCACGATGGTGAAGTTGGCGGACGCCGCCTGGCCCAGTTGTCCCGTAATGGCCTGGAAGATGCCCACGAGGGTCATGCCAATGATGGAGGCCATGAAAATGTAGGTGGGCACGGCGAAGACCGTGCCAGCCTCCTTGATGCCTCGCAGGTTGACCAAGGCGAGAATGATCACGCCCACAGTCGCGATCATCGCCTGTTGGCCGTGCAACGAAGGGATCGCCGTGGTGAGATATGCAGCGGCAGAGGACATCGACACTGCAACGGTCAGGACATAGTCCACGAGGAGCGCAGCAGCAACGGTGAGCCCGGCGTACTTGCCCAGATTGACGTTGGCAATCTCATAGTCCCCTCCGCCCGACGGGTAGGCGTGCACATTCTGGCGGTAAGAGGCCACCACTGTGAGCAACACCACCATCACTGCCAACCCAACAAAGGGGGAGAACGCTACCGCGCTCACACCCGCGAGAGCCAAGGTCAGCAGGATTTCATCCGGTGCGTAGGCCACCGAAGACAGGGCATCCGAGGCGAAGATCGGCAAAGCGATGCGCTTGGGCAAGAGGGTGTGGGATAGGCGGTCATTCCGGACTGGCCGGCCCACCAACACACGCTTCGCAGCATTCAGTATTGTCAACACTTTCGCAAAACTACTCTGAATCCCCAGCGATGTCATGACGGCGGTCTCCGACTTACGTCCAGCGCACCGGTAAAGTCATACGCAGCGACACGGTAAACACACATAAGGAGACACGGTGGCTCACTTCGTGATCATGGGTTGCGGCCGTGTTGGCGCAACCCTGGCACATACTTTGGAAGACGCCGGCCATTCGGTGGCCATCATCGACCAGGACGAGCGGGCGTTCCGTCGGCTTCGCAACACGTTTACCGGCCGCAAGGTCACCGGCGTAGGTTTCGACAGGGACACACTCAAGCAGGCAGGAGTGGAAGAGGCTTACGCATTCGCCGCTGTTTCAAGTGGTGACAATTCCAACATCCTGGCAACCCGTGTGGCACGGGAGACATTCCATGTTGGACACGTCGTGGCCCGCATCTACGATCCCGGACGCGCCGAAATCTACCAGCGCCTCGGCATTCCCACCGTAGCCGCGGTGCGCTGGAGCGCCGACCAGGTCCTCAGGCGTATCCTTCCGGAGCAGCATCTCGCCGGCGATTACCGGGAGCCATCCGGCAGGCTCGTCCTGGCGGAAGTGGACCTGCACGAGGGATGGATTGGCCATAGCGTGACGTCCATTGAAGCTGCCGCAGGCATCCGTGTCGCCTTCCTGACGCGTTTCGGTGAGGGCCTCCTGCCTCTGCCAGGCACGGCCTATCAGGAGGGCGATACCGTCCACGCAATGTTGAGCCTGGACAGGACTTCGGAGATCAGCCGGGTCCTTGCCAAAGCACCGGCCAAGGAGTCTTAGTGAAAGTTGTCATCGTTGGCGCAGGCAGCGTCGGCTCGTCCATTGCCCGTGAGCTCCTGGCCCACAACCATCAAATCCTGCTCATCGACCTCAAGCCTGAAGTCATTGGCCGCAGCGGCCTTCGGGGTGCGCGCTGGCTGGTGGGCGATGCCTGCGAACTCAGCACACTTCAGGACGCCAAACTTGAGGATGCCGACGTCGTGGTTTCCGCTACCGGTGATGACAAAGTGAACCTCGTGGTGTCCCTGCTGGCCAAGACGGAATTCGCCGTAGGGCGCACTGTTGGGCGTGTCAACAACCCCAAGAACGACTGGATGTTCAATGACTCCTGGGGCGTGGACGTGGCCGTCAACACTCCGCAGCTAATGACTGCCCTGGTTGAGGAAGCCGTGGAAATCGGCGACATCGTCCGGCTGTTGACTTTGCAGACCGGCGTCGCCTCGATCGTGGAATTTACCGTTCCCCACGACTCCCACGTCATTGGGAGCACAGTGGGCGCCATTGAGTGGCCCGAAGACGCCACCCTGGTAGCCATCCTGCGTGATCAGGCACCCATCACCCCAAGCCGGGACGATGTCCTCGATGGTGGCGACGAACTGTTCTTCGTCACCACCATCCAGGCAGAGGACGGACTGCGGGCCCTGTTGTCACCAGCCTCAATGGCGGGCCAAGGACCCCGCGACGGCGATGCCAGCGTTACTGATCAGGCGGAGGACGACGGCTTCGACGGTTGAGGTGCGGGCTTGGTAACAAGCCATGCCACCCAAAGGCCGAGGATGTAAAGCGGTGCACCCATGAGGAGCCGGGTGGTAGCCAACGCCGTCAAGCCTGGCTCACCCAGGAAGTACAGGGGAACCTGCACCACCAGCCGCAGCGCAAGCACCGCCACAACAATCCACGTGCCAAGCTGATACGCCCGCAGGCGTTCCGGGTCTTTGCGCCATTCGAGACCCTCGTTGCGGACGAAACCAAACAGCAAGCCGGCGATAGGCCACTTGAGCACTATGGACAGCACCATGCCCGCAATATAGGCAATGTTGGTGAAGAAGCCCAGAACGTAGAAGTCTTCAGCCTTCCCCGTGGTGTTGGCCAGCCAAGCAGAAATCCCGACGCCGACCACACCGGCAAGCGCCTGCGTCAACGGGCGCCGTTGGATCAGGCGGACAACGGTGAAGATTGCTGCCGTCGCCAACGCCGCGACCAAGGAAACCGTTAAATCGCGGCTAATGGTGAAGGCCACGAGGAAAGCGAGGCCCGGCAGGATACTCTCCGCGATGCCTTGCACTCCCCCGGCAGACTTCAACATGTCCACATGGCCGGCGCTGTTGCGCTGAAGCCCCGCTTTTTCTGCATAGCCGGCAGCCAGGTCGGCGACGCCCGGGCTTTGGCTTGCCGGTGTGCTGGCTGCCCCTGTGCCAGTGGTTTCACCCTTGCCGGTCGTAGGCTGCGCCGGATCCTTAGGTTCTGATCCATTGGCCACTGTCATAAGTGCTCCTGACGGGAAAGTATTTCGTAGCGTGGATTGAACATCGCAGGCAGGCCATCCTTATGTGTCACCACGCCGTTCAAGCGCAACTCCGCTCCTGCTTCAATACCTGGTACCCGGTTCCTGCCCAACCAGATGACGCGCAACCGTGCATACGGCCTTTTCACGCCCCCGCCACCCACTGATGGTTGGGAACTGTGCTCCAGCGCGTCCACGACAATCGCCGAAAAGAAGGGTTGCTCACTTGGCGGCTGGTACGTGACAGATTCGATGAATCCAGTGCAGGTGGCCCTGCCGCGGGCAGGGAGATCACGGACGCCGTGTTGCTGGGACTGCTGCCCGGCGGATCCTGGCAAGCCGGGCGTATCAGCCAATCTGGGTGATCTCCGGTCCCCGCTCCGGCTGGTGCAGGGCGGGACCACCTTGCTGTGCAGCGGGATCGGAAGCTTCAGCGGGGGCCTGAGCTGGGGCTTGGGCGGCAGCATCCTTGGGCAGACGCAGCTGCAACAGTTCGCGCGGCGGCATCGGATTGTCGCCGCGTACAACAACCACGCGCCGGAAGAGCTCCTCCAAGCCTGCCGCGGCGTCCCGGTCCAGGGCAGCTTCGCCGCCGAGGACACCACGCAGGAACCACCGGGGACCGTCCACCCCCATGAAGCGGGCGGCCCGGAAACCCCGGCTGCCGTCAGTAGCTTCGGCGGGGAGCTTGGCGACGAGTTCTGTGCCAAACGTTCCAGATACTTCTTCTGTCTCGCCACCCTGGCTTGCTACGGATTGGCCAATCTGCTCGCGGATCTCGTCCCACAGGCCTTCCGAACGCGGAGCGGCGAAGGCCTGGAGCTGCAGGCTTGACCCTGCCAGGTCCATGGTCACTGCCACCACGCGCTGAGTAGCTTCTTCCACTTCCAGCCGCAACTGGAGTCCATCGGCGGGTGCGATCAGCAGTGCGCCGAGATCCACGTATCCGTCGCGATCCTCGATCTCATCGATGTCCCAAGGACCTTTGCCAAGCCGGAAATCACCCTTGGTACCGGACGCGCCGGTTGCAGGGGTTGTTGCCTCAGCCGCGTCGTTTTCCTCGACGGTGCCAGCGGTTTCCAGCCGCTCGGCCTTGGACTTTTTGCCGCGCCCAAAAAGCATTGGGTTGTCTCCTTAGTAGTGGTCTATCCCCAAGTAAACCGCAACCCCGTGGGTTATCAGGCCACCGGTGCGTTGAATCCGCCAGTGGAACCAAAGCCGCCCGTACCGCGGGCGGAGTCGGATAGATCATCAACCATCACGAAGCGCGCGTACTCGACGCGCTGAATCACCATTTGGGCAATTCTATCGCCGCGCTTGAGCTCAATGGCGTGGTTTTGGTCTGTGTTCAGCAGCGTGACGGCGATTTCGCCGCGGTAACCTGCGTCCACAGTTCCGGGTGCGTTGACAACCGTGAGGCCATGCTTGGTCGCGAGGCCGGACCGCGGGTGGATCAGTGCCACAAACCCGTCAGGGAGGGCAATTGAAACGCCCGTAGGAACCAATTTCCGCTCGCCCGGGGCAAGTTTAACGTCCTCGCGGGCCCGGAGGTCCGCGCCAGCATCGCCTGGGTGCGCATAGGACGGCGCTTCCAGTCCGGCGTCGAGCATTTTCAGCTGAACGTCCAAAGTGGGCGTGCCATACGCTGCGGTGGTGTCATTACTGAATACTGCGGTCTCGTTGCTCACAGTGGACCATTCTACGTGGGGCACATCCATGCGGGCACTCCGGGCAGATAGCCGGCCCAAGGGCCGATAAGCTGGACCCATGCCTACGTCTGACCAGTCCGCCCCCATGCCTGCCCGGAATACTCCCTCCGCCTCCGAGGTGTTGTTCACCGAGAAATTATGGCCGACCATCTGGATCTGGGTTGTCGTCGTGGGCCTGTCGAGCGCTGGAATCCTGATGTTCGCGCCCATCAGTGCCGCCGCGGGCGTCATCGCCGCCCTGGTGCTTCTGGCCGTCATGACCACCCTGCTGGTGGTTACAACACCTACCATCACCGTTACGCGGGACAGCCTTCGGGTGGGACGCGCCACTATCGACCGCAAATTCGTCGGCACCGCCGAGGCCTTCAAAAAAGACGAGGCCACCGCCGAACGTGGAACCCGCCTCAACGGCCTTGCCTACATGTGCTTCCGCGGGTGGGTCGATGCCGTGGTGAAAATCGACATCACCGATCCCGCCGATCGAACGCCTTACTGGCTGGTCTCTTCGCGCCACCCGGACGAACTCGTCGCTGCCCTGGGCGCGCGGTAGCCGCTCCCCTTAGGTAGCTCCTGAAGTCGCCGGTACTGCTAGCTCTCGCATTCCGTGCAGTACAGGTGCCCGTCCCTCTCAGTGGCAATCTGGGAGCGGTGCTTCACAAGGAAGCAGTTGTAGCATGTGAATTCGTCAGGCTGTGGTGGCATGACTTGAATCAGGAGCTCTTCGCCGGAGAGGTCTGCTCCCGGGAGCTCGAAGCCATCGGCAAGATCGGTCTCATCGACATCCACCGCGGAGGATTGCTTCCCCGACTGGCGCGTCTTGAGTTCCTCAATCGAGTCCTCGCTGACGTCTTCCTCGGTCTTTCGAGGGGCATCGTAATCCGTGGCCATGGTCCTTCTTCATCCTGTCGTACTTGCTCCGGGTAGGATTCCGGCCTGGCGGATTTCGTGCCCGCCGCCGGTCTAAGGGTGTAACGCCGGACGCCCCGGATTTGTGCCCGATATCGGCCAGATTGTCCTCCCCTGCCCAGCGATTGTCCAGAGGCGGCAAATTGGGCTCGGATGGCTGGGAAGGATCCACCCTGTAATCTGACTCTTTCGCCGGAATATCACGGCACGCCCTTTGTCCTAGTAGGAAAAGGGCAACGGGGGTGGCAGAGTTTCGAATGTCAGTTATGCCATGTGGTGGAGGGTGTTATGCAGGATCTACGGCTGGTAGGCGTCCACGACGACGGCGGGCATCTGCTCCTGAGCGGACCCGGCGGTGCGATGTTCCAGCTTCCGATCGACGAGGCACTTCGTGCCGCGACGAGCCGGACACCCGCCCAGGTCGCTGCGCGGGCGTCAAACACCCCGATTGCCATGTCCCCCAGGGATATCCAGTCCAGAATCCGCAGTGGAGCCACGGCGGCCGAAGTGGCGGAGTTGTCCGGGCTGCCCCTTGCCAACGTGCAACGTTACGAGGGCCCTGTCCTTGCCGAGCGTGAGTACGTTGCGCAGCAGGCCAGAAACA
Source organism: Paenarthrobacter sp. 2TAF44 (assembly GCF_052114885.1). Classification (NCBI taxonomy): domain Bacteria; kingdom Bacillati; phylum Actinomycetota; class Actinomycetes; order Micrococcales; family Micrococcaceae; genus Paenarthrobacter; species Paenarthrobacter sp. 2TAF44. The sequence goes on from NZ_JBFRFP010000011.1 coordinate 98,129, forward strand.
TTGAAGTAGCTTCCCCGGCCCCTGGCCATGACATCTACCGCTCTGCCTTTGGCGACAACCCAGCGACGCTCGGCGAAATGGTGGCCCACCGCCTGTCGGCGCACGGCATCGATTCTTCAACGGTTGAATGGGACTCCTGGCGCCGTTCCGATGGTTCCTGGACCGTCGTCGCCCGCTTTGATGCAGTTCCCGGTACGCACGGAAGCATCGGCGAGGAGCCACCGGCGATGTGGACGTTCAGTCCGCAGCGGAAATCCCTGCAGAACGCCAACCGCTGGGCTCAGCAGCTCAGTGAACTGGAGCCCTTGGACGGACCCGTTCCTGCACGCCGGCTTGCCGCCGTCTCGGATCGTCCTTTCGACTTCGAGACCGACGCCGAAACCGCGGCACGCGCGTCTGCGAAGGAATCCGACAGCCTCTTGGAAATGCTCCGCTCACGCCGTGGGCAGCGCCTGGGCGTGGACGAAGACGGCGATGACGCCTTGGCCGTCCTGCTCAGCAACGTTCCGGCCGCCCACCCGCGTTCTGGCGGGGAAGATCAGCAGCCGGCCGAGGAACCCGCCGGGGATCACCCAGAACCGCAAGCTTCCCCTGCGGCTGAGCCAACGCGGAAGGATGGACGTCCGTCCATGCTGTCCCGGCTGAGCCTGGCGCCCCGGAACCATGACACGGACGACGACGACTCGCTGAAACTCCATGACGGCGTCAGCACGGAGACGCGCGAAATCACCGTTGTGGCAAGCCCATTGCGGCCCGTTACTTCCTTAACCGAGCGCAAGCCGGGGGCGGCCAGCGCTCCTGAGCCCAAAGATGCGGATCGAATCGATTCCGCGACCAACCAGATGCAACGGGCAGGGCTGGACGAACTGCTTGGCGGAGCCACATCCCCGCAAACACAGACTGATCGTGCTGCCTCCCGTACAGAGACAGCCGCACAGGACACGGCATCCCTCGAGGCCGGGGACCGGAACACGCACAAGGATGCTGAGGCGCCCGTAGAGCGCCAGCCCTCGCGTCCAAAACGGTCCAGCATCCCCAGCTGGGACGAGATCGTCTTCGGCGCCCGCGGCGACTAACCTCTGGCGTGGCGACTAACCTCTGGCGCGGCGACCAGCCCTAGCTACGCGTCAAGCCGGAGCCACTGCCGGAACCGGCTCCCGGCCATAGGCAGGCATCGACGTCGAACGGAAGAGTCGGGTCTCCCCCAGCCATGAGGTTGGCGCCGTGGGCTGTCACGCGGCGCATGTAATGGCGTCGGCACAAGGTCTCGTAGCCCACCACCACGGGTTCATGGCCGCCAGCTTCCCCTGGGGTAATTTGATCGTTCACGCCCGGGGCGTCGCCGGCTGTCTGGGGTGCGACATCGCCGACCATGACCTGGTCCCCTTCCACCACCATGATGCCGTCCACCGTTCGGGCATTTTGAGTTGCGCGACGCCCGCACCAGCACAGTGCCTCGACCTGGAGCACCTGTACTTTGTCGGCGAGTTCGATCAGACGTTGGGAGCCGGGAAACAGGGTGGTTCGAAAGTCCGAGGTGATCCCGAACGCGAAGACGTCCACGTCCATCTCATCCACCAGGCGTGCCAACTGCTCCACCTGGGCGGCGGAGTAGAACTGGGCTTCATCGCAGATCAGGTAATCCACGCGGAGCCCACTGGTCCGGCGTACAACTACTTCATCCCAGAAGTCCGTGTCCGCATGGACTTCAACGGCGTCTGTCTTCAGGCCCAACCTGCTGGAAATCGTCGAATCACCTGCGCGGTCGTTGCAGCTGAACCGTACCCCGCCCCTGCCCCGAGCACGGTGGTTGTAGTCCATTTGCAAAGCCAGTGTGGACTTGCCGCAGTCCATGGTGCCGGAGAAGAAGACGAGTTCAGCCACGTTTGCCCTTTTTACCGGCTGCCGGGAAGCAAAGGAACGGCACTTCGCGTTCCGCCTTCGTCAGGGAACCATGTTGGCCGACTACTTCCAACGATGCCGGACGGACCCTGCGGGTGTCGTAAAGGGCAAGGGTATCCCTGGCGGCGATCATGACGTCGCCAATGCGCGGCGCCACGTCCGGCTGGACGTCGCCGAACAGCCCTGCGCCTATCGCCTGTTCACGGGTGAAAGCCCAGATGCGTTCGCCAAACCTTGCCCGCCAGGCGGAGATGAGCAACTCGCGGTGCGTGTCCGGGAGGCCGGGCTCAAGGTAAAGATGAACCATGCGGGGTTCCCCTGCAGTGTGGCGGACCCCGGCGACGAGTGAAGCATCAGCTGAGTAGTCAATGCGCTGGGACTCGGGAACGTCCAACATTCCGTGATCCCCGGTCAGCACGATCGTGGTTCCCGGCGGCAGGGTCGCGGACAATCTCTTGACAGTGGAGTCGAGCTCTTCAAGTTGGTGTTCCCAGCGGTCGGACTGGCAGCCGTAGCGGTGACCTGCTTTGTCCAATTCGTTGACGTAGAAGTACATCAGGGAACGGCCACCGCCGGCCATTGCCTCTGCTGCGGCGGCTGTGCGCGCATGCAGGCTCGTGCCGCCCACGAAACGGCTGCCACGCAAGGCAGCCTGGGTCATCGGGGAATTCCCGAACTGCGGGAGGCTCACAGTAACGACGTCGGCTTCGGCCCCTATGCGTTCGAAGACGGTAGCGTGCGGCTGCCAAAGCGCAGGGTCCACATGGGCGTCCCAGTTGCCCAGCAGGTTCACTACTTTGTCCTGGGAAGGATCCAGGACGTCATAGCCCACCATGCCGTGCTGCCCGGCGGGAAGCCCTGTTCCCAGGCTGGCCAGGGAAGCTGCCGTGGTGCTGGGAAAAGCGGAATCAATCCAGTTGGGGACATTGCCCTGTCCGCTGGACAGGAGGGAACGCAGGAACGGTGTGTGCGAAGCCTTTTGCTTGAGCAGGCTGCGGCCCAGGCCATCGGCGAGGACCACACAGACACGCGGCGCAGCAGGCAGGTGAAGCTGGTTGGCAAATCCGGGGATGCCCATGCTGGCGGCAGCACTGGTAAAAACTTCGGCGATCGACCTGCTCCCAAAAAGCGGGGGCGAAGGGAGGTCCGGGGCCGGCGCCGTACCGGATGTCGGCTGCATGTGCTCCTGTGCAGTCACCCTCAACGCTGGTGTCCGCGGCTCAAGCGGTTGCTGAAGACCCCCGAACGTGGCCGCGGCGCGGGGATGCCTGTGTGCGGGATGGGTGTGGGATTTGCCGTGTTCACGGCACGAAGGGCGCGTGCGAAGACCTTCGCATCCTGGACTGCCTGGAGGCCGTCCGCTTCGGCACTGATGCGCAGGACGATATCCTCTTGGGCGATGGTTCCGCTGTAGCCGTGGTCCGCTTCGCACTGCGGGTCACCGCAACTTGCTGGGCCCATGTCCAGGCGCTGCCCACCGGACCAGGCGATGGAGACTGTCATTTCCCGCACGGGATCCGAGGGCTTGTAGTCCTGCGGCTGGGCGTACATGTAGCTAAGGACCACCGAACGGATCTGTGCAACCGGCACGGACTCCGTGGAAATCTGGGCGACGATTTGTTCCCCGGCTTCATCCAGCTGCTGATCGTCAACGTGGGTGATCACCAGCATGTCTTCCGTGAGCACCAGCACTGTGATGTGGCGGCGAACCTCGGCGCGATCAAAGTGTGTTTCAAGGTGCACGAGGTGTGACAGGCAATCGCGGCCATCCAAGGCGTCATCCACGACGTCGGCCACCAGCCGGGGGTAGAAACCAGCCTGTTGCAGCGCTTGGTCCAGGCTCTGTCCCTGCAAGCTGTGGTTATGGGCGCTGTGGAGCCCGGCATTGGACGGACGGGACTGAGGCGTCGGAGACTGGGTGCTCATTCCCCCATTTTCACAGATCCACTGGGGACTTCCTAACTGTCGGCCTCGCCCCTGGACCGGTCACTGGCCTACAGGGAGCCGTTAACCACGCATTGCCCTGCGAGCGCTGTCGGTGCGCCGGGCCGCGTTACCTATCCACACATCCGCACCCAGAATCGTTGCACCGGCGGGGCCCGCGAGCACAGGGTTGAATTCCACCAGGGCAATTCCGGGGTGGTCATCCTTGAGTTTGGCCAACCTCGCGGCGATGTCCTCAAGGGCAGGCACGTCCACGGCGGGGAGGCCTTGGTAGCCGAACAGTTTCCTGGAAGCGCGTGGCGAGCGGATGAGGTCGTGCAGGTCTGCTGCGGACAATGGTGGGACCCTGTGTGCCCAATCGTCCAGCAGATTTACTGCGTCCCCTGCCAAGCCGAAAGATACCACTGGACCCAGCAGGGGATCCTCCATGGCCCGGAAGGTGCATGCTTGGCCTACCGGGGCCATTGCCTGAACTTCAAGCGATGGCGAACCGTAAGGTTCCAGCGCCCGCTTCATTTGGGCGATGTTCTGCAGCAAGGACTCTGCATCCTGAATGTCCAGCCGGACGCCGCCCAGGTCCAGTCGGTGCCTTAGGGCGGGATCAGTGGTCTTCAGAACCACCGGCCAGCCCACGCGTTCGGCTGCTTCAACGGCTTCCTCAGGTGTGCCGAATCCGATTGTTGGCACCACGACGATACCGTAGCCGGCCAGTAACTCTGCGGCAGCACCGGCGTCGAGCTTGTGGAGTTTTTCGCCTGTCACACCGGTCAGCATCCTTGCCAGGGATTCCTTGGTCCCTTCGATGTCGCAGCCAGCGGGTTCGACGAAAAGTCCTTGGTCGCGGTCCAGCCATTGGGCGTAGCGAACGATCGCGGCCAGGGCGCCTACGGCGGCACCTGCATTGGAATAGCAGGGCAGTAAAGGACCATCAGAGCTGCCTACCATTCCTTCCACGGGGATGGAGGGGTCCAGGATGCCTGTGAACACCGCCACCGCAGGTTTGCCGGCCTCGGCCGCGCACTCGGCCAGGACACCAGCCAGCGCTTCTACGGTGAGTCCGCGTGCAGGCAGGAGTGCGGCCACGATGGCGTTGACAGATTCGTTTGCGAGGCTTGCCCGCAGGCTCTCCCGGAGCGCTGGAAGGGCGAGTGACATGCCGGCGTCGAGGTCGACGTCCGTTACCATCCGGTTCACATCAAGCCCGAGGGGTCCCGCACTGTCAGCGACGACTTTCGCCAGGGCGACGGAATTGGAGTAGACCGCCACGCCGGGGCCGGTGGGCAACGCCTGGGAGGAGACAATCTGGGCGATGTCCATCAATTGCTCAATGGTTCCCACCCTGATGACGCCTGCCTGCCGCATCATTGCATCCACTGCGGCGGCGGGTGCTTGCGTGGTCCGGACTTCATGTCCGGGCGGCAGGCGGAGGCCCGTGACATCGGACTTTGCGACGATCACCGGTTTGCTCCGGGACAACCGGCGGGCAAGCCGGGAGAACTTGCGGGGATTCCCGATTGACTCAAGGTAGAGCCCTACAGCGGAAGTATCGGGGTCGTCCTCCCAGTACTGCATTGCGTCGTTACCCGAGACGTCCGCGCGGTTCCCGGCGGAGAGAAAGGTGGACAGGCCCAACCTGCGTCGTCGGGCCGCGGCGTAGACGGCTACGCCTACGGCGGCTGACTGGCTGAAGAGGCCCAGACCCCCGCGGGGCGGCATGCTCGGAGCCATGGAGGCGTTGAGGGACACAGCTGGATGAGTGTTCAGTATCCCCAGCGACTCGGGGCCAATCACCCGCATTCCGTTGGCCCGGGCGCGTCGCACCAACTCATGCTGGCGTGCAAGGCCCCTCTCGCCGTCGTCGGCAAATCCGGCGGTTGCCACCACGATGCCCTTGACGCCCGCTGCTGCGCAGTCGTCCACTACTTTGGGCACTTCCTCGTAAGGCACGGCGACGATCGCCAGCTGCACGGGCCCGGGGATCTCCGATAAGCGTGCAAAGGAGATCATTCCGGCGAGCTCGAAGGCTTCGGGGTTGACCGCATAAACCGGGCCCTCAAATCCACCTTCAATGATGTGTTCCAGGAGTTGGTAGCCTACGGTCCCCCACTTGCGGCTGGCACCAATGACAGCCACCGACGACGGCGCCAGGAGGTCGCGCACGCTGCGGGCCTCTGCGCGGTGCTCGCGGGATTCCATGACGGCCCGCGATTTCTCGGTGGGGTCGATATTGAACTCGACGCTCACCACGCCGTCGTCAAACCCGCGCTTGAGGTCATAGCCGGCATCAGCGAAGACCATGAGCATCTTGCGGTTCTCGGGCAGGACCTCGGCAATGAACCGACGAATACCGTTCTCCCGGGCGGCCGCCGCGAGATGCTCCAGGAGGATCGAGCCAATGCCGCGGCCTTGATGGGCGTCTGAAATGTTGAAGGCCACCTCGGCTTCGTCGGGATCCTCCAGACGGTCGTAGCGGCCCACGCCCATGATCTCGCCACCGATCGTGATGACGAATGCCACCCGGTTCACATGGTCCACTTCAGTGAAGCGCCGCACTTCTTTTCCGGACAGTTTGGGCTTGAAGGAGAAAAACCGCATGTAGATGGAAGTCTGCGATTGCCCGGCATGGAAGGCCTGCAGGGCGTCTGCGTCCTGGGGGCGGATGGGACGGATGTGGGCTGTCCCGCCGTCGCGCAGGACGACATCGGCCTCCCAATATTCCGGATAAATGCCGACGCCGGGCTGATCCACCATAGGCTTAGCCTAGCTAAAACATCCGCAGTACAACTTTCAAGGATCCACCGACCCCATGGCCCGCAGCCAAACTCCCGCACGCAAAGGCGAGCCTCTCGGCGATTTCACCGAGAACATCGTCGACATCGACGTCACTTCCGAGATGGAGGGCTCCTTCCTGGAGTACGCCTACTCGGTGATCTATTCGCGCGCCCTTCCTGACGCACGTGATGGCCTGAAACCGGTTCAACGCCGCATCCTCTACATGATGGCGGACATGGGTTTGCGCCCGGACCGGGGCCACGTCAAGAGCGCCCGCGTCGTGGGCGAAGTCATGGGAAAGCTCCACCCGCATGGCGATGCCGCGATCTATGACGCCATGGTCCGCATGGCCCAGGACTTTTCCCTGCGCCTGCCGCTGATCGATGGCCACGGAAACTTTGGATCGCTCGACGACGGTCCCGCCGCTCCGCGTTACACGGAGGCGCGCCTGGCGGCGGCTGCCCTGACCATGACGGACCACCTCGACGAAGACGTCGTGGATTTCGTCCCCAACTACGACAACCAGTTGACCCAACCGGACGTCCTCCCGGCAGCGTTTCCCAACCTGTTGGTTAACGGAACTACAGGCATTGCCGTCGGCATGGCAACCAACATGGCTCCGCACAACCTTGTTGAGGTCATTGCGGCCGCACGTCATTTGATCGCTAATCCGGATGCGACGCTGGGCGACATCATGAAGTACGTCCCGGGTCCGGACCTTCCCACCGGTGGCCGCATCGTGGGCCTGGACGGTATCCGCGATGCCTATGCCACGGGCCGCGGTTCCTTCAAGACGCGCGCCAAGGTGGAAGTGGAGCAGTTGTCTGCCCGCCGTACCGGCCTGGTGGTGACCGAGCTGCCTTACATGGTTGGCCCGGAAAAGGTCATCGAAAAGATCAAGGACGCCGTCAACGCCAAGAAGTTGACCGGCATCAGCGATGTCGTGGACCTTACGGACCGCAACCATGGCCTGCGCCTGGTCATCGAGCTGAAGAACGGCTTCAACCCCAACGCCGTGCTTCAGCAGCTGTATCGCTATTCGCCCATGGAAGATTCCTTCGGCATCAACAACGTCACGTTGGTTGATGGCCAGCCGCAGACCCTTGGCCTGCTGGAGCTCCTGCAGGTTTACGTGGACCACCGTCTGAACGTGGTCCGGCGTCGGACGGCTTTCCGGTTGGGCAAGAAGAAGGACCGCCTGCACTTGGTGGAGGGCCTGCTGATCGCGATCGTCGATATCGACGAAGTCATCCAGATCATTCGCTCCTCTGATGAAGCTTCCGCAGCCCGCGAACGGCTGATGTCCATCTACGACCTCACCGAGATCCAGGCCAACTACATCCTGGAACTGCGCCTACGGCAGCTGACCAAGTACTCCCGCCTTGAATTGGAGAAGGAACAGGACGAGCTGCGCCGCGAGATCGAAGCGCTGGAGGCTATCCTTGCCTCCGACGAGCTGCTCCGTGACCTGGTTTCCGGTGAGCTGGCCGAAATCGCCACGAAGTACGGTACGCCCCGACGCACCGTACTCCTGGAGTCCGAGGCAGTTTCGCCCACGGTCGCCGCGGCCCTTGCGGCGGCGGTACCGGGGCCCAAGGGCAAGGCCGCAGCGCTCCCCCTCGAAATCCCGGACGACCCCTGCTGGGCCCTCCTCAGCGTGTCCGGACAGATCGCACGGACAACCAATCAGGAACCGCTGGCCGAGGCTGGTCCGCGGGCGAAGCACGACGTCTTCCGTTCGGTGGTGAAGACCACGGCACGTGGCGAGATTGGCGCCGTCACTTCCCTGGGCCGTATGTTGCGCCTACAGGTCATGGACATGCCAGCCCTGCCCCCTGTCGGAGGCCTTCCAAATCTGGCCGGTGGAGTGCCGGCCAAGGATTTCATCACTCTCCTCAAGGGCGAGACACTGGTTGCGTTCGTTCCGTTGGACGCCATCCTTGCGATTGGAACCGTGCAGGGCGTGGTTAAGCGTGTTCAGCCGGAGTACCCGCTGAACCGTGAGGACTGGGAAATCATTTCGCTCAAGGACAAGGACACCGTTCTTGCCGTTGAACCCGCCCAGGAGGACGACGTCGAACTCGTCTTCGTCACCAAGCAAGCCCAATTGCTACGGTTCAGTGCGTCAAACGTGCGTCCGCAAGGCCGGACCGCTGGTGGCATGGCCGGCATCAAACTCGCTGACGGCGACGAAGTCATCCACTTTGGCACCGTGCGCGCGGACGATCCCGCCGCCGTCGTTGTCACTATTGCCGGAACCAATGGCGCTCTGCCGGGCACTGCCCCGGGGACCGCGAAGGTGACTGCCTTCGACGAATACCCGTCCAAGGGGCGGGCCACCGCAGGCGTCCGCGTACACCGCTTCCTCAAGGGCGAAGACACGCTGCTCTTGGCGTGGGCCGGACACGGACCAGCGAAGGCGTCATCGGCCGCCGGAGTGGCCCGCGCACTTCCCCACGAGCACGGCCGCAGGGACGGGTCAGGTGTGCCGCTGTCACAGCCAGTCGAAGCGATCGGTCCGAGCATGGCCTGGAACGCAATGGCTGTGTCCACCGAGTAGGCCAACAGCCAGCAATGGCAAAGGGAACAACAGCAGGGCCGGTGGTTTAAGACCACCGGCCCTGCTTGCTGCGTCAGGCGTTTTGGTTGAGGCTCAGTATGTTTCCCTCGGAGTCCAGGAACCAAGCCGCTGCCGTTCCGTCCGGCATCGTTGCAATGCCGTTTTCAGTCTTCAGGCCCGGGAAATCGTAGTCTTCGAACACAACACCCTTCTCGCGGAGTTCCGATACGGTGGCAGCGAGGTCACTGACCATCCAACCGATCTGGGTGTTCTTGGCCGTACCTGCATTGGATGTTTGGTAAATGAAGAATCCGGTCCCGTCCCCGCACCTGTACTGGAGGTTGTCGTCGGCGTCTGGATTTTCTGGTTCGAGTCCGAGTTTCTCGCTGTAATAAGCGCGGGCCCGGGCAATATCCGATGCCGGAAGAACGGCACCCACTTGCTGATCCTTGAGCATGTTTTTCTCTTTCCGACTCTCTCCCCGGAGCGAACTTTACTCCTGGGCGGCAACGAAGTCAGGGGCAAACAGCTTCGGATTTTACGCCTTGCCTGAGATTGCCGGTGGTGACCCTTTAGACTGGCGGCATGCCGATCATCCCTGACGCAAAAGACTGGACATGGGTGCTTTCAAAGCCCTGCCCCGAGTGCGGCTTTGACGCCTCCACCGTGACGCCGTCCACGGTCCCGGGCACCGTGCTGAATATGCTTCCGAGGTGGCGCGCCGTTCTGCGCCGCGAGGACGTCGCCGTACGCCCGAATGATCACACATGGTCTCCTCTGGAATATGCCTGCCACGTGCGCGATGTCTTCAGCCTCTTCGATAAGAGGCTGAACCTGATGCTGAGTGATGACAACGCCGAATTTGCCAACTGGGACCAGGACCAAGCGGCCATCGACGGCGAATATGGACGCTCGGATCCCCGCGTTGTCTCTGACGAGCTGATCGCGGAAGGGGAGCAAATCGCCGAGTCCTTCGCACGGGTGGTGCAGGATGAATGGCAGCGTACAGGGCGGCGAAGCAACGGTTCCGAGTTCACGGTGCTGACGTTCTCGCAATACTTCCTGCACGACGTTGTCCATCACCTCCACGACGTTGACGGCTAAGGCCGCTGGATTTATAGCGTCTTCTCCCACGTCATGCTCCGGTTCACCGGGCTGTATCCCATGCCAAGGTAGAGTGCCAGGGCCCCGGTGGGATTGGCAGAATCGACGTCCAGCGATGCAATGTCCATCCCGGCGGCCGTGAATCGCCGCAGGGCGTCGGCCAGCAGTGCTTGCGCTATTCCCCGGCCACGGAACGCACGCCGGACACCAAGCAGTTCGGTATAGCCCTCCTTGAAACCCCGGGCAACCGCTGAAGCGGGATCGTAGCTGGCCAGTTGGTACCCAGCTACCTCGCCTGTGGAAGCATCAATTACCACAGCGCTCCAATCGTGCCGCGCCGTGGGTTCCTCGATGGTGAATCGCCAGGTTTCTTCGTCGCGTGGCTCGCTTCCCCAGTGGTCCCTGAAAGCATCGTTATGGGCCAGACGAACGGCCTCGTGCAGGGATGCGTCAAACGTGCAAAGTTCCAATCCCGATTCGAGCCGTGCTGCTGGAGCAGGCTTGGCAGCAGGCCCGGACAACGGCCGATGCATTTCATTGAACCAGCGCACAACGTCATAGCCCCGGGACCGGAACAACGCTTCCTGGTGCTGGTGTTGTTCTTCAGTTCGGATGCGGAGGCGGGGTGGGGCACTGCTGTGCCCCGCAGCCTTGTCCGTGTGGAACCTTCTCCGGGTCTGTGCTTCCTGCCACGCGAGGACTGCTGAACCGATGCCCCTGCGTTGCCAGCCCGGGTCCACGCATCCCATGCCTGTGGCCTTGTCCCCCTCGGGGTTCTTGGTGATGCGTCCGTACGCGCGGGCAACCCCATCCCGGTCCAATCCCAGCAGCGTGTTGGTCCTGGGATCATTCTTGGTGGACTCCAGGACGTGGACAAGGTCGGCACGCTTTTCGAACCAGGCGGGATGCTCGACGGCGGCAGTCCGGGCGATCAATTCCGCCCAGTTGTCGAGGTCTGCAGTTGTGGCGGGCCGCCATTGCAGACCTGTTCGGCCGGCATCGGGCTGCATCAGGGGTGGAACCTCAGAAGACATGCCAACAGGCTACTGGGGAGTAGGAACTCTCACCAGCTCAGCCGCGCTGGGGAGCTCAAGCCTGGCGTCTGCAGGATCGATGTCATCAGGGTTATGGGTCACCAAGACTACTGTGACGTCCCGCAAACCCCGGCGAAGGGTGGCCATCATTTCGCGGGCGGCTTCAGCATCAAGGTGCGCCGTAGGCTCATCCAGCAACAGCACGCTCGCGCCCGTCAGAAGTGTCCTGGCCATGGCAAGACGCTGCCGCTCGCCACCGCTGAGGAAGGCCCCGGCTGATCCAATGCGTGTGTCAAGCCCCTCCGGCAAGGTCCCTACCAATACGTCGAGACCCACATCCTGCAAGGCCTTGGCCATTTCTTGTTCATTGGGCTTGTTCCCCGGGGGCCTCGCCAGAAGGAGATTACCCCGGATGGTGGAGTCGAAGAGGTGGGCTTCCTGCGGGCACCACGCCGCTGTCCCCGTGAGCAGTGCCCTTCCTTCCTTCACAGGAAGGAAGCCAAGGAGGACTGAAAGCAGCGTCGATTTGCCGGCTCCCGACGGGCCGGTGACTGCCAGCCATCGGCCCGGCCCGGCCTCGGCGGTAACTCCGGAGATCACCGACGGGCCACCTGGCCAGGCAGCGGCAACTCCATCCAACTTTAGCCCCGCCTTGCCGTCGCGGTCAGGCAAAGGGTGCGTACCGGCGTCGTGTTCTGCGTTGTCCGCGTCGACGGGGGCGGACAACGCCCCGGTGACTGCCACGCGACCCAGGACGTCTGCGAGCGCTGGGCCCTGGCGGACGGCGGAAACCGTTGCCGCAAAAGGTTCCACGAGGGCCAGTTGCATGAGCACAATCACGGCCACAAGGGCAGGCGCGGCGGAACCATCGTGCACCGATTCGGCGCCCAGGAGTGCCGCCCACAGGGCGGCGAGCGAGCAGGCGAGGACGGTGACAGCTTGGCCGAGACCTTCGGCCCAGGCAGAACGCTGCGCCGAAACGGTAGCCGCACGATCTTTGTCGCTGAGTGCGGTCAGGATGCTTCCGGCCACACCGTTGGCGGTTAGTTCGGCGCGGGCATCGAGGGCGGCCGCAACATCGCGGAGCACCACCGAGCGCAGCTGTTGTTCTGCCTTGGCGGCGTTCCGGTCAGCAAGTACGGCAACAAGCGGCGCAACAATGAGTCCCATTACGGTGGCAGAGGCAACGGCGGGCACGGCAACGGGCAACACCATGGCCGTTGCCGCGATGGCCGCACCGCCAACACCCACGGCAGTCAACGGAGGCAGGGCGACCCTCGGTAGAAGGTCCCTGAGTGTGTCAACGTCGTCCACGATCGAGCCCAGGACGTTACCGCCTTGCAAAAGCCTGCGAAGTGAGAGTGCACGGCGGCTCAGGGTGGCCCAGAGCGCCCCGCGCAGGCGTGTCATCGCAGCAAAGACGGCGTCGTGGGTCAGGAGCCGCTCACAGTAGCGAAGGACGGCCCTGCCGATGCCGAAGAAACGCACGCCGACGATCGCGCCCAGGAGGTAGAGAATGGGTGGTTGCTCGCTGGCCCGGATGATGAGCCACCCTGACAGGCCGGACAGGGCGACTGCGAAAAGCGCGGCCAGGACCCCCACCACGCCTGCTGCCGCGAACTTGGCCTGAACCGGCCGGAGGACCAGCGCGAGCCGTTTCACGTTGGGGAGCCATCCCTGGTTGAGGGCTGTGTGAAGGTTTCCGTCCTCTGCGTGCTCAGTTTGACTCGTACCGGCAGCTGTCCGGGTGGACTGCTGCAGATCGGTTGATACGAGGGCCGCGGTAGATGCAGCCCTTCGTTCCGGCAGGTCGATATGCCGGTTCGCTGCCGTCAAGTGCTCTACCCGGACTACATGGTCGGCGAGCGCACGGGTGGCGGAATCGTGTGCGATCAGGATGACGGTGGCAGAGCCGCGAAGGGACGTGATGGCAGAGCGGACCACGCTGGCTGAGTAGTGGTCCAAATGTGCGGTGGGCTCGTCCAGAAGCAGCACGGTAGCGCCGGACTCCAGCCGCGCCAGGCCCCGGGCAAGCGCAACGCGTCGCAACTCCCCCGGGCTGAGTTCGGCTGGATGCTTGGCCGCAAGGTGATCAGCAGAGACCCTTCGCAGGATGCTCGCGACAGCCTGCGCGGTATCTGCTGAGTGCTGCCCGCCAAGGTACAGCTCGATCTCCTCCTGCACGGTGTCGGCCACCATCACGGGGTGTTGCGGTACCCAGGCGACGGTACCCGGTGCCACACCAGTCACGGTGCCGGTCACGGATGCGCCCGGACCCGGGCCGATCAGGCCGGCCAGGACACCCAGCACAGTGCTTTTTCCGGCGCCGCTGTTTCCGTCCAACGCCGTAACCAGGCCTGCCGGAGCGGTAAAGTCCAAGCGCTCGACGGCGGGTGCGGGCCGTCCGGTATAGGTCACCGTGAGGCCTCTGACCATGATGTCGGCGAGCCCGGTGCGAGATGTCGGGTTGTCGGTAAGTGGCTGGTTATCAGTAAGACGCTGGTGCGTGGGTGCCTTCAACACGGTATTGGCAGTTTCCAAGGCCGCCCTGCCGTCATCGCTGGCATGGTGGGCGGTACCGAGCTCACGCAGGGGCAAGTAGCAGTCAGGAGCAAGGATCAGCGCCAAAAGCCCGGCTTCCAGGGGCATGTCTCCGGCAACCAGCCGCACGCCGATGAAGACCGCTACGACAGCGACTGAGATGGTTGCTATGAGTTCCAGGGCAAGAGCCGAGAGGAACGCCGTCCGGAGCGTGATCATGGTTCGGCTGCGGTATTGCTCGGAAATGTCTTCGAGTGCGGCGCGTTGCTCGCTGGCCCGTCCCAAACCCACCAGCACAGGCAGGCCTTTGGCAAGTTCAAGGATGTGCCCGGACAACCTGCGAAGCGTGGTTTGGGCGTCCCTGACGGCGTCTTCCGTGTGGCGGCCAATCAGGATCATGAACAGCGGCACAAGGGGAACGGTCAAGGCGATGACCACGGCGCTCACCCAGTCGGCAAACAGTATCCGGGCGCCGATGAGCAGCGGAACGGTCGCGCAGTTCACCAGGGCCGGCAGGTATTGGGTGTAGTAGTCATCCAGTGCGTCCAGCCCGCGCGTGGCCAGGATCGCGAGCCCGCCGTCGTTAGTGCCCTCAACCGCAGCTGTTCCGCCCTCGGCCACTGAGCGCTTGAGAAGCTGCGAGCGCAGCTCCTCTTTGACCCCCAGCGCGGCACGGCGCGAAGCAACGCCCTGGCCCCACACCGTAAGGGACCGTAGCACCGCTCCGACGGCCCCCCACACCAGCCCGTTGGTCCAATCGGACGGGCTTCCGGCCAAACCGGCCAGTGCACCGGCCACCGCCTGTGCCATCAGTACCAGCGAAAGTGCCTTGAGGGCTGAGAGCAGGCCTATGACGTAGAGGGCGGATCGGGTGGCCGGGCCGGAGGGGAACACGGGCTTCATGACGAGGCTAGGCTTCCGGGCTGGAAGGGCTGGTGTTTTCCTTGCCAACCAACACCTTGGCGGCGATGGCCGGAAGGAAACCGTGGGCTTCGGGAATGTGCGCTGCGCTGACACGGCGCCGGAATACCCAGTAAGTCCAGGCCTGGTAGGCAATAACCAGGGGAAGCCCCACCGCAGCCACAATGCTCATCAGGCCCAGCGTGTAGTTGGAGGAAGAAGCATTGGAAATAGTCAGGCTGAACGCGGGATCTACGGTTGAGGGGATGACCACTGGGAACGCGGCCCCGAAGATCGACGCCGTGGCACAGACGACGAAAGCTCCGATAGCCCCGAACGCCCGGCCCTCGGACCCATTGCGGGCCCACTGCCAGGCCAAAACCACGGACACGACTCCAGCCACCATGATGGCCCAGGTCCAGGCCTTGCCGTTCAGGAACTGCACCGCAACCATCCAGGCGAGCATCGGCAAGACAGCAAACGGCACCAGCCGCACAAACCAGCGGCGGGCGCGCAGCCGCACCTCGCCATCGGTCTTCAACGCCAGGAAGGCCAAGGCGTGAACCAGGGCGAAGGCGACCACACCGAAGCCGCCCAGGAGGGCGTAACCGCTGAACCAGGCAAACGGTCCACCGGTGCGGTCCCCGTTGGCGTTGAGCGGCAAGCCCGTGGTGGTAAGTGCCAGGGCTGCGCCGATACCGAAGGCGGCCACAAAGGATCCAACGGCGATTGCCCAGTCCCAGGTGGTGCGCCAGCGTTCAGTGTCCACCTTGCCCCGGTATTCGAAGGCCACCGCCCGGAAGATCAACGCCACCAAGACGCACAGGAGCGGAAGATAGAGCGCCGAGAACAAGGAGGCGTACCAGAGGGGGAAAGCTGCGAAGGTAGCTCCGGCTGCAGTGAGAAGCCAAACCTCGTTGCCGTCCCAGACGGGGCCGATGGTATTGAGCAGCACGCGCCTGTCCGTGTTGTTCCGCGCAAACAGCTTCATGAGCATGCCTACCCCGAGATCGAAGCCCTCAAGGAAGAGATAGCCGGTCCATAGTACTGCGATGGCCACGAACCAGATGGTTGGCAACAGTTCCATTGTCTATTCCTCTGTTTCTAGTAGGCGAACGCCAGGACGTCGTCGGCTTTGTCGGGGCCGGGTGCGCCGTCGTCGCCTTCCTTGTCCCTGTCACGTTCGTCATCGCTGGCGCGGTGCTTGTCCGCGGCGTGGGCAAGCTCAGGCATGGCTGAGGCGACGCCGCCACGGACGTACTTGACCAGGAGCTTGACTTCCACCACCAGCAGGACGGCGTAGATGGCGGTCAGGACAACCAGGGAGGTCATGAGCTCGCCGGCACTGACGCCGGGTGAAACGGCAGCGGCGGTGAACATGAAGACCTGGTCAATACCGTTCATGTCGGGATTTGGGGCTACGACAAAGGGTTGCCGGCCCATTTCCGTGAAGATCCAGCCGGCGGCGTTGGCCCCGAACGGTGCCAGGATTCCGAAGACGGCAAGGCGCATGAGCCATTTTGACCCAGGGACGACGCCCTTGCGGGTAACCCATAGGGCCACCAGCGCTGCCAGTGCGGCGACGCCCCCGAAGCCGATCATCATGCGGAAGCCCCAGTAGGTGACTTCCATGACGGGCACGTACTGGATTTCCTGGCCGGCCCGGTCGCCATACAGCGGATTGTCCGGCAAGTGCGTGCCGTACTTCTCCTTGTACTCCCCAAGCAGGCTGTTCACGCCCTTCACTTCGGTGGTGAAATCGCCCTTGGCGAGGAAGGAAAGGATCCCTGGCACTTCGATGACAGCCACGATGTCGTCACAGTTCTTGGCACCCAGGTTGCCGACACTCAGAACGGAAAAGCCTGTGCCATCGTGGCATGCTGCCTCCGCGGCAGCCATTTTCATGGGCTGCTGCTCGAACATGAGCTTGCCTTGCAGGTCGCCCGTGAGGGCGGTGCCGGCAAAGGAGATCATCGCCACCACGGCGCCGATCCGGAGGGAACGCATCCATACTGTGTAGTCACCCTTGTCGCGGCCCGGGATATCGGCTTCTCCGACAAGCAGCCGGCCGTCGGCACCAACCACGTCAATGCCGTCATGGCGGCGGCGCCACAGGTGGTACCAGGCGATTCCGAGCAGGAAGGCACCGGCAACACCAAGGGCACCGAAGAGAGTGTGCGGTACGGCAACCAGTGCAGTGTTATTGGTAAACACTGCCCAGGCGTCCGTCATGACAGGCCGGCCATCCACCATTTCAACGCCCACCGGGTGCTGCATCCATGAATTGGCCACGATGATGAAGTAGGCGGAGAAGACGGAACCGATCACGGCAATCCATAGGCATGCAAGGTGGACACCGCGTTTAAGTTGCTTCCAGCCAAAGATCCAGAGCCCAAGGAAGGTGGACTCGACGAAGAAGGCGAGAAGGGCTTCGAGGGCCAGGGGTGCACCAAAGACATCACCAACGAACCGGCTGTATTCGCTCCAGGCCATGCCGAACTGGAATTCCTGGACGATGCCGGTTGCCACACCCATGATGAAGTTGATGAGGAAGAGCTTGCCCCAGAACTTGGTCATGCGGAGATACTCGGGCTTTCCCGTGCGGTACCACAGGGTCTGAATGATGGCCACCACCAGGCCAAGGCCGATGGTCAGGGGCACCATCATGAAGTGGTAGACGGTGGTGATCCCGAATTGCCAGCGTGCGATTTCCAAGGCGTCCATGGCTGTCCTTTGTCCGGCGGCCCAAGTGCGGTGTAATTACTTCTACGTTGTGTAGAAAACTTTACTTCTACACAGTGTAGAACAAGTGAGGGAACCACATGCCATTCTTCAAGTGGCGTTACGCACACGCAAGGGTCAAGCGCCGTCCGCGACGCGCCGATAGTTCTACCTCACGTAGAATGAGAGGCTGAAAAGCGGTAGATTTGTGATGGAACGTTGGATCATCGCTCCCGGGTGGCGGCTTTTGCCACCGGGACGCGGAAGGTAGGGAAGTATTGATGGCGAGTCTTGGGGAACTGGAACGGGCAGTGATGGACCTGCTCTGGGCAGGCCAGGAGGCTGCAACAGCCAACACCCTGCGTGATCTTCTCGCGCAGGACTCTGAAGCCGGCGACGGCACAGCGGGACACCAGGGCAAGGACTTGGCAGTGACTACGGTCCTGACAGTGCTCTCCAGGCTGGAGAAGAAGGGCCTGGTGGAACGCGAACGCGGGACCAGGCCACACCGATACCAAGCCGTGTCGAGCCGCGCCGACCACACCGCGGAACTCATGCACGAAGTTCTTGGCTCGGCTCCTGACCGCGAAGCAGTTCTTGCCCGCTTCATTGGCTCCGTCTCCGAAAGTGAAGCCGCTACCCTGCGCAAACTGCTCGGCTACAATTAGCCAGTATGTTCTGGACCTCATACTTCCTGGCGGTCCTGGCATTGATACTGGCGTGGCCGGTACCCGTTTTGCTTTCGCGCGCACAATGGCCCGCCCGCTCCCCTTTCACCGCAATGGTGCTTTGGCAGGCAATTGCCCTCGCAGGTGGCCTGTCCATGATCGGCGCAATGCTGGTCTACGGGCTGGAACCAATCGGTGAGAACCTCATCGCTGGGCTCAGGAGCCTGGCCGGCATGGTTTTCAATAACGAGCCAACCACAGCATTGGGCTTCTGGCACCTCTTCGCCCTGTCTGCGGCCGCACTCCTAACGGCCCACCTGGTGTTCACCCTGCTCTTGACCTACTACAAAATTGAACGGCAACGCAGGCGACACCGCGAATTGCTCACGCTTCTGGCATCACCCTCGGACGACGGCCCGGGCACCGTAGTGATCAACCACGACTCCCCTGTCGCTTACTGCTTGCCCGGCGGCGCACGTTCGGTGACAGTCTTGTCCGACGGACTCATGGCCGCCCTCGAACCGGCGGAATTGCGCGCAGTGCTCATCCATGAAAACGCGCACTTGTCCCAACGTCACGACCTCCTGCTCTGGGCGTTCGCAGCCTGGCGGCAGGCACTCCCCTGGTTTCCCACCACACGGCTTGCCCAGACGGCCGTGAACTCCCTGATCGAAATGCTGGCTGACGACGTCGCACTCAGGACCGAAAGCAAGGTCACGCTGATCAAGGCCATTGCCATAGTCTCCAGCGGGTCCTCCACGCCAGGGCTGGGAGAACAGTCCGTGAGCGGCGGTGCACCGAATGGCAAGGCTCTTGCCGGCCAGGCACTCAGCCCGCGGGCGCTCAGCGGCGGGGGCGCCGTAGTCGAGGGTGGCAGCATCAGCGCCACCGGCGGGGCAGATTCACCGCGTACGACGGCGTCACGCGTGAGCCGCCTCCTCTCGCCACAGCCTCCACTCGCCAAAGGTCTTCGCGCCCTGGTGCTGGCCACCTCAGCCTTGCTGCTGGCCGTGCCCACGGGGCTCCTTATCGTCCCGGGATTGCTTGGCTAGGTAGAAGGTCAGCGCTGGCGGTGTTGTTACATGGCGGTGTTGTTACATTGAGGGGCGTGAACGACGATAAGTCGCGCTTGAGTGCCGACATCTCCCCCAGCCACCGATGGCCCCTCTATGCAGCCGGCTTCACCACCGCTTTTGGCGCCCATGCCGTAGCCGCCGGACTTGGCGCCGAAAGCGCGGACATCGGTTTGAGCCTGCTTGGCCTGGGTGTGCTGTTGGCCCTGTACGACATCGCGGAGGTCTTCCTCAAGCCGGTCTTCGGGGCCCTCAGTGACCGCATCGGGCCCAAACCCGTCATCATCGGAGGGCTTCTGGCCTTCTCCGCGGCGTCCCTCATCGGGCTGTGGGCCGATGAACCCCTCATGCTGGCCGTAGCCCGTCTGGGCCAAGGTATGGCTGCTTCGGCATTTTCACCAGCATCCTCTGCCAGTGTGGCGAGGCTGGCGGGCAAATACACGGGTCGCTACTTTGGCCGTTACGGCTCATGGAAGGGCCTTGGCTACGCGGTCGGTCCCCTGTTGGGCGCTGTCGCGATCATCGCTGGCGGTTTCAGCCTGCTCTTCCTCATCCTCTCCCTATTGGGCTTCGCAGTAGCCGTCTGGGCGGCCATTTCCGTGCCCCGCCTGGCTCCCCTGCCCCGACCCAGATACACCATCATTGATGTCTGGAAGCAAAGTACCGGGCGATCATTCCTTGGGCCTACCGTGGTGCTGGCGGCCTCGACTGGCGCCCTGGGCGCAGCGGTAGGCTTTCTCCCGGCGCTGGCGGCAAGGGAAGGCCTCGGCACCGCCGGCAGTGTCGCCGTCGTAACGGTCTTGGCCTTGGCGTCATCGCTGGTCCAGCCAAGGATCGGACGATTGCGGGATCGGGGAGTCCTCGCAGACCGGCCGGGCATGGTGGGTGGTTTGCTGGCCATAACCGTCGGCGTACTCATCGCGGGCCTTCTTCCCGAAGCACTGGCTATGAACGGTGCCCTTTCCATGTACCGCGCCGTACCGATTTACTGTGCCGCCGTTTTGATCGGACTGGGAATCGGTACCGCTACCCCATTGGCCTTCGCGCACTTGGCAGATGCGACTCCCGCTGAACGCCTGGGCCGCACGATGGGTTCGGCCGAACTTGGCCGGGAGCTTGGCGATGCTGGCGGGCCCTTGTTGGTGGGCGGGATTGCCGTAGCAGCGGGTCTCCCTTGGGGCTTGGGTGCCCTTGCTCTGGCCGTAGGGGCAGCGGCCTTTGCGGCACCAGCTTCCGCGGCCTCCGGCTCCGTCGCAAAAACAGGCCGGAAACCGCGGGTCTGAACCTAGGCGTCGATGCGCTCCCGGTCCAGCGTCGCTGCCCCGGCAATGATGAATTCCTTACGGGGCGCGACGTCCGAGCCCATGAGGAGATCGAAAACCTCTTCAGCACGCTGGGCGCTGTCAATCCCGACCTTTCGAAGGGTCCGGTGACGCGGGTCCATGGTGGTCTCGGCGAGCTGCTGTGCGTCCATTTCGCCCAAGCCCTTGTAACGCTGGATGGGCTCCTTGTAACGCTTGCCCTCCTTGGCCAGGTTGGCCAGGAGAACATGCAATTCCGCCTCAGAGTACGTATAGATCATCTCGTTGGCCTTCTGGCCCGGATTGATGACCTCCACGCGATGCAGGGGCGGAACTGCGGCGAACACCCGGCCCGCCTCGACCATGGGCCGCATGTAGCGGAAGAAGAGCGTCAACAGCAGCGTGCGGATGTGCGCGCCGTCGACGTCGGCGTCTGTCATCAGGATGACCTTGCCATAACGTGCTGCATCGAGGTCGAAACTCCGGCCTGAGCCGGCGCCGACAACCTGGATGAGTGCAGCACATTCAGCGTTGGAGAGCATGTCCCCTACCGAAGCCTTCTGGACGTTCAGGATCTTGCCTCGAATAGGAAGCAGGGCCTGGAAATCCGAAGACCGGGCAAGCTTGGCAGTTCCGAGCGCAGAATCACCCTCAACGATGAAGAGCTCGGATCGTGCCACGTCATCAGTGCGGCAGTCGGCAAGCTTGGTAGGCATCGAAGAGGTTTCCAGTGCGTTCTTTCGGCGCTGGGTCTCCTTGTGCACCCTGGCCGAAATTCGCGACTTCATCTCCGCAACGATCTTCTCCAGCAACAGTGCCGACTGTGCTTTGTCATTGCGGTTGGCAGAGGACAACCTGCTCGAAATTTCCTGCTCGACCACCTTGGCGACGATGGCGCGAACAGCGGACGTGCCGAGGATTTCCTTGGTCTGGCCTTCGAACTGTGGCTCGGCCAAGCGGACGGTCAGCACAGCGGTGAGGCCGGCCAGGACGTCGTCCTTCTCGATCTTGTCGTTGCCCGCCTTCAGCTTCCTGGCGTTCGTTTCCACGGCTTTTCGGAACGTCTTCAGCAACGCTGCCTCGAAGCCCGCCTGGTGCGTACCGCCCTTGGGGGTCGCAATGATATTGACGAAGCTACGCATCGTGGTCTCGTAACCGATCCCCCAGCGCAGGGCAATGTCGACTTCGCAGTCACGTTCGACTTCGGCGATCTTGCTGTGCCCGTTTTCGTCAAGGACAGGGACCGTTTCCTTGAACTTCCCCGAACCGTGGAGACGCCACACGTCAGTCACTCCGGAGTCGGCCGCGAGGAACTCCACAAATTCCGAAATGCCGCCGTCGTGGTGGAAGACTTCCTCGTGCACACCGTTTTCACCAGGAGTGCCCGCAAGCTTGCGCTCGTCGCGGACAGTAATCTTCAATCCGGGGACCAGGAACGACGTCTGGCGTGCACGCGAGGCGAGGTCGTCATAAGAGAACTTGGCGTCGGGAGTGAAGATCTGGCGGTCGGCCCAGTAACGCACCCTTGTACCGGTGACTCCACGTTTAGCCTTGCCAACCACGTCCAACACAGAATCTTCAACGAAAGGCTCGAAGGTCGCGTTGGGGCTGGGCTTGGCGCCGGCATCAATGAAACGTCCGGGCTCACCACGGCGGAAGGACATCTGGTACGTCTTGCTGCCACGATCGACCTGGACATCCAGCCGGCTCGACAAAGCGTTGACCACCGAGGCGCCTACGCCATGGAGGCCACCCGAGGCCGTGTATGAACCGCCGCCGAACTTGCCGCCTGCATGCAGTTTCGTAAAGACAACTTCGACGCCGGAAAGTCCCGTCTTCGGTTCGACGTCTACCGGGATGCCTCTACCGTCGTCATGGATTTCGACCGAATTATCCGCGTGGAGGATGACCTTGATGTCATGCCCGAAGCCGGCCAGGGCCTCATCAACAGCGTTATCGATGATCTCCCACAGGCAGTGCATAAGTCCACGGGAGTCGGTGGAACCGATGTACATGCCCGGGCGCTTGCGAACGGCTTCCAGGCCCTCCAGGACAGATAGATGCCGGGCGTTGTATTCAGAACTCGGTGCCACTCGCGGTGTGCTCCTTCGGGTATATCTCAAGGCAAACACTGCCCATCTTAGGCTAGTCGCGGTCCCCCATCGGCACCGGTTGCCACTCCCGGAAACCGGCATTCTACTTCGTTACGTTACGCACATGTGATACGCGGACAGCGAAAGTGATCCATCCTTGCCATGGTTCTGCTCCGAATACTGGTTATATGGATGTACAGAACTACTAAGGAGGCCGACATGACAACAGCAGTTGCAGACCGCACACTGAACGCAGCTGACCGATGCGATCGTTGCGGGGCTCAAGCATATGTCCGCGTTGTACTCGAGTCCTCCGGCGGTGAGCTGCTGTTTTGCGGCCACCACGCACGCGCAGTTGAGGCCACGCTTCGGCCCCTGACCTCCGACTGGCACGACGAGACCGAGCGCCTCAACGAGAAGGCACCCGTTCCGGTCGACTAGACAGGACTGGCGGTAAGGCTGGACACTCTCCTGCCACATCACTTCGAGCAAGAACAGGGCTCCTCCCATCCGGGAGGGGCCCTGTTCCGTTGAATACAGGATGCCCAAACAGTAACGGCCCGATCGGATACTCCGACCGGGCCGTTACTGTTTGACTGCGGACCTCTTTAGCAGAAGTCGTCCTTCTTTAGTCCAGGTAGTCCCGCAGGACCTGCGAGCGGGACGGGTGCCGCAGCTTGGACATGGTCTTGGATTCGATCTGGCGGATGCGCTCACGCGTAACGCCGTAGACCTTGCCGATTTCGTCTAAAGTCTTAGGCTGGCCATCGGTCAAACCAAAGCGCATTGCTACGACTCCGGCCTCACGCTCGGAGAGCGTGTCCAGAACCGAGTGCAGTTGCTCCTGGAGGAGCGTAAAGCTCACGGCGTCAGCCGGAACAACAGCTTCAGAATCCTCGATGAGGTCACCGAACTCGGAGTCACCATCCTCACCCAGCGGCGTGTGCAGCGAAATCGGTTCACGGCCGTACTTCTGGACTTCGACGACCTTCTCAGGCGTCATGTCCAGTTCCAGCGCCAATTCTTCAGGTGTGGGTTCACGGCCCAGGTCCTGAAGCATCTGCCGCTGGACGCGGGCGAGCTTGTTGATGACTTCCACCATGTGCACGGGGATGCGGATGGTGCGGGCCTGGTCAGCCATGGCGCGGGTAATGGCCTGACGGATCCACCACGTTGCATATGTGGAGAATTTGAAGCCCTTGGTGTAGTCGAACTTCTCCACAGCGCGGATGAGACCCAGGTTGCCTTCCTGGATGAGGTCCAGGAAGAGCATGCCACGGCCGGTGTAGCGCTTGGCCAAGGAAACAACGAGGCGAAGGTTGGCTTCGAGCAGGTGGTTCTTGGCCCGCTTGCCGTCGTGGATAACGAATTCAAGTTCACGCTTGAGCTTCGGGTCCATGGAACCGTCGTCGGCGTTGATCTTTTCTTCAGCAAACAGGCCGGCTTCGATGCGAAGCGCCAGATCGACTTCCTGCTCAGCGTTCAGCAGGGCGACCTTACCGATTTGCTTCAGGTAGTCCTTCACGGGGTCAGCCGTGGCACCGGCAGACATGACCTGCTGGACAGGGGCGTCGTCGTCATCGGCGTCCGAGTAGACGAATCCGGATCCGGAGGGCGCTGCCTTGTCTTTACCGGTTACGGCGCCGTCCTCGGCATCGTCGTCTCCGACTTCAACTTCCTCAGCTGCTGCAGGATCGAAATCTTCGTCCTCGACAGCCACTTCTTCGGTGTCGGTCTCGGAGTCCGAAGACTTGTTCGCGGCTTCGGCCGCGGCCTTGGCGCCGGGCTTGGGTCCACGCTTTTTTGGTGCCGGCTTGTCAGAGGTGCCCTCTGAGGCCTTGGTGGCAACACGTGTCGCCGCGCGCTTTGCCGAAGTGGCCGCATTGTTTTCCTCAGCGGACAGTTCGGCCTGGGCGGCGGGTTCCTTCTCGACGGAAGACGGGGTCACAGAAAACCTTTCTAGCGGCGGTCTGTGGAATCACCATGCGGGCAACACCACTATGACCCTGTCAAGTCCGCGATCAATTTCAAATGCGATCGCCGTCTGCAGAGTCACTATGTACAACTGCCAACGACACCGTAATGTTCCCGGATTCCGGGCTCATTGCGGGCATTCAAACGCGGACCCAACCGGGTCTCGGCATCCATTGTCTCACGGTTTTATGAATCCCACGCTTGATGAAGCGTAATGGCTACTGATGGCTACAGGAGGGATCCTTTGTAGGTTCCCCATGCGGACTCTGGACGGCTGGCCCAGGCGCAGATGCTTCCTTGCCCGAGTATCTCGTCCAGCAATTCGGCGAGCCTGTAGCCGGGGCTGGCTGCTTTGGCGCGCATAAGGCAGGCGTGTGCAGAGGACCCACTACCCTTGCACCAGGCAATCCAGCCTTGCAAGGTCAAGGCAGCAGCAGCAACTTCCCCCACTTCTCCTTGGACACACAAGTACGACAGGACACGCTGCAGGGCATCAAGCTGCCCCCAGTCAGGAATGGCCGGTTCAACACCCAGAAGGACGTCAGCATAGGCAAAGATGCTGAGCATCCCGTTTGCTTCGAAGGCCTTCCCAACCCCTTTGTCGGTATCAGCCGGGGGCAATGCCAGCTCGCCGGCGTCGAACGGAAGTGGCTCGGAGTCGTCGTCGCCACTGCGCAATCCGAACGCTGCTGCCCCTGCCTTCGCGGAACCGGTTCCAGCAGCTGCCATGATCATGACAGCGTCCCGCCATCCGGGGACACCAAGCGTCGACCTGAGAAAACCTGCGACTCGCGGGGTTAGCAAATCCACGGTTTCACTGCCGGGACGGATCCGGGCGTCGTCCAGCACTTGCCGCCACACCTCAAGTACGCCATCAAAGCACCTCCCACTGCGCCATGACGTTCGCATCCGCTTTGCAAAATCTGATTCGGCCTCGGCCACTGCGGGATCGAGGGCACCAGGACGTCCCGGAACGGGCGGAAGTTCCTTGCTCCTTGGGGAAGCTCCGATGGTGCTGCCTCGATAGACCATTTCTGCGCTAAGCCTGCTGTTCCGGATTCGTTCTATCGGCAGGCCCGGCACCGGGCAGCACTCCTGGTCTGCGCAGAAGGCGCCACGCCAATACTCAGGACCAACCAACCAGGCGTCCCGGACAGGCAAATCAGCGTGGTCAAGTGTTTCTTGAAGTTCAGCCAGCAGTGGAAGTGTTCTGGTGACAACCATGCCATCGTCCCAACCGTCGTCGGTGTAGAGGGCAAGGACCACGCCGTCGGCAAGGGTGTCCGCCGCCAAGTAGTGACGCACATGCTCCGCAAAATCAGCAAGCGCGGGGCCCGAAGCCCGGGCAGGCAGGTCAACGCGGAGAGCGGCTCCGAGCAATCTCCCCTGCATCGTGATGGCCACAAGGCTGTCCTCGGGCCAGTAACCCAACAAATGCGGTATGTAACCCAGGATGTCTTCTGGTTGATGAATGCTCAGCGTCTCTTTGGTGGTCATGCTTCAAGCTTGGGCAACGCCAATGGTTGAAAACAGGGACCATCGCGTGTATGTGGATAAAGGTGGCTACCTTTGTGCACGTGCCGCTCGCCGGCGCTCGATCCTCTCGCGGTGCTGCCGGACCAAGGTAGCAGCCAGAGGAGGTACGTGGACACCCTGCTCGGCCATCTGCAACCGCACCTTCCGCCGGGTCAGCATAATAAGGACCGTCCCGATGCCCAGCAGGACGAACTGGACGCTGAGGGCTACACGGAACGGATCAAGGCCGTACAAGTCCCCGCCTGAGAATCCGCTCGCGTTCAGGACGTCCAGGACCAGGCCAATGAGGTAGATCGCCACCAAGGCAGCGATGAATCCGCCCACGTTGACGATCCCTGTGGCGGTACCAATACGCTGGGAAGGATTGAATGTCCGCGCGAAGTCGAAGCCAATCATGGAGCCCGGCCCGCCAACTGCCAACACCACCACCAGCATCACGAGGAGCCAGAGTGGTGCCCGGTCAGGAAGGATGAGCACCGCCGCCCAAGCCAGCGCAGTGGACGCAGTGATGAGCAGGACCATGGCCGAGCGGCGCATTGGATGTTTGGAGACGAACCGACCAAATCCAGGCCCCGAGACGATGGCGGTTGCCACAAACAAGGCCATCAATGCTGAGACCGTCCCGGCATCAAGTCCCTGCGCAGAGAGGAGGAACGGATAACCCCATGTCATCGCAAAGAGGTTGCCACTGAACTGGACGGTGAAATGGCTCCACAAACCTAGCCGGGTGCCTGGCTGCTTCCAAGCGCGTGACAGGGAAACTCCGGTAGCGCGAAGGCCCTGCCCGGTTTCCCGGGGCGGATGCCCGGGAGGCTGGTCCCGCAACAGCACGAGGACCAGGACGACAGCCAGCACGGACATCGCCGCGAGTGACATGAACGCGGGCGTCCATCCGGCAGAGTGAAGAAGCAAGGCGAAAGGCACCACGCTGAAGAGCTGGCCCAACTGCCCGCACATCCCGGTCAGCTGCGTAACCACGGGCACCCTGACCGGGCTGAACCACAAGGGAACGAGCCGGATGACGGAGATGAATGTCATGGCGTCACCGGCTCCCACCAGGACGCGCCCCAAAACCCCTCCAGGGATGCTATCCGCGAAGGCGAGCTGCAACTGCCCCAGTCCCATCAGGATGGCACCACCGGCAATCATGACCCGCGATCCGAATCTGTCCACCAGGACGCCCACCGGAATTTGTAAGCCTGCGTAGACAAGCAACTGCAATACAGTAAAAAAGGAGATGGCCGAAGCACTGGCATGGAAGCGTTCTGTTGCTTCCAAACCCGCGACACCAAATGAGGTTCGCTGTGCTACGGCCACCAGGTAGGCAAAGACGCCAATCGTCCAGATGAGCCAGGCGCGGGGAGCAGTCACTCCTCAATTATGCCCGCCACAGTTCAAAGCTGATTTATTGAGGCGAGTCTTTCCGCGCCAGGTACGCCTCCACAGCCGCTCCAATGTCCTCGGCGTTGGGCAGTTCGTCGTTCTCATCGGCGAGCAACGAACGCCGGACGATGCCCTCGGATTTCTCGTCATACCGTGCCTCCAGGTTGGCGACGACGGCTTGCACTTCCTCCGAGGCTTCAATCTGTTCCGCAATCTGGCGGCCTACTTCCCGGCCGGCCTCCCGGAGCCGGTCAGTAGGAAGCATCAGGGACGTTGCCGCTCCGAGGTACTCCAACCCTGCCACCGCTGCTGGAGGATATTCGGCCTCAGCCAGATAGTGGGGCACGTGAATGACGTAGCCGGCCACATGGCGTTCGGCCTCGGTGAGCCGGAGTTCAAGGATGTGGCCAATGGCGGCGGGAACTTCGACCGTTGGCTTCCAACTCGAGATACCTTCGATAAGTTCGGGCCGGTTGCCGTGAACGGTAACTCCCACCGGCCGCGTATGCGGTACGGGCATGGGGATGGAGTGGATCCAAGTCACCAGGTTGACGTCGAGTTTCTCCACTATTCCTACGACGGCACGGGCGAATCGCTCCCACTGCAAGTCAGGTTCGAAGCCGGCGAGCAACAGGAAGGGCTGGCCCAGGCCGTCTGTGAGCTTGTAGAGCGCCAGTCTGGGTGCCTGATAGTCCTGCAAATGGTCTTCAACGAAGCTGATGTGGGGACGCCGCGAGCGGTAGTCGATGAGTTGGTCGGCGTCGAACATGGCCACGACCTCAGCGTCGAGTTGGTCCAGGAGTTCCGCGTTGATCTGCCTGACCACATGACCGGCATCGGCAAAGCCCGTGAAACCCATGACCATATTCAGCCCCCGCAGTTCCGGGCTGTGGAAGATCTCGATGTTGCTCGCATAGAGCGCCTCGGGGTCCAGGAGGGAGCCGGATATCCGTTCAAACACGGCATGTTCCTTTCGCAGTGGCAAACTTCGGTGCCCCCATGCGCCACTGGTCATGGCGTCGCTGACTCCATGAATGTGGTGTGGGGACTCTGTGTCTCTTTGTACAACGCTGCATCTCCAGTAGGCATTCCTGCCCTTGGTGTGCCGCAGCTCTCATTTAATTGCTGTCAGCAGCCTGCGAGAGACTACGATCGAAACGGGCCGACGTCCTTTGCGACGCTGGACCTGAAGACCAAGGCCGCCGTCGCAACAGGACGTCGGGCGCGTACCGGGAGCTGGCCCGCCAAACATGCGGCCCCGCCAAGCAATGCAGAGAGAAGTGAGGAAACATCCTCGTGGTCAAGACTACTGACATCATCCTCGGCGTCATCGCCAAGGACCTGAAAAAGTCACCCAGCGACGCACTTGTGATCGGAGTTGCCCAGGGCTCGGACGGACCAGTGCTGCTGGAGAACCCTTTGAGTGCCAAGGCCGCCGAATCCCTTGAGGGATCACTGAAGCTCCTTGGCGTCTCGGGTGCTCCCGACCAGGCGCACCGCCTTCCGGGTTTGCCGGAAACGGGCTCAGGGATCCTGGTCCTGGCAGGCGTGGGCAAGTTGTCCGAGGACGGCACCATCCCTGAAGAGGCACTGCGCCGGGCGGCCGGATCCGCGGTCAGGCAACTTGCCGGCGTCCCCTCCGTGACGTTGGCGTTCCCGACGGCGTCCGACACCGACGTCGCCGCAATCGCCGAAGGTGCCGCCATGGGCGCCTATTCCTACACCGAACACCGTTCCAGCCAGGACGGGCTCAAGGACCCGGTGGCCAAGGTTCTGATCTTCACCGGCGTTGATGCCAAAGCTGCCCAACCTGCCCTTGACCGGGCAACAGTGCTGGGCAGGGCCGTCAACGCAACGCGTACGCTCGTGAACCAGCCGCCCAGCCACTTGTACCCCGAGTCATTCGCCGAATCTGCCAAGGAACTGGCAAAGGGTCTTCCCGTGAAGGTGACGGTATGGGACGAAAAGCGCTTAGAAAAGGAAGGCTTTGGCGGCATCCTCGGCGTTGGCAAGGGTTCAACCCGGCAGCCACGCTTGGTCAAGGTCGAGTACGCTCCGGCAAAGGCCACCCGGAAGATCGCCCTCGTGGGCAAGGGCATCACCTTCGACACCGGCGGTATCTCCATTAAGCCAGCCCTCGGCATGGGTGACATGAAGAGCGATATGGCGGGCGCCGCCGTCGTTCTTAATACAGTCCTTGCCATCGCCTCGCTCGGCCTGCCCATCAAGGCGACCGCGTGGCTGTGCATTGCTGAGAACATGCCTTCCGGCGCTGCCCAGCGTCCGGCGGACGTCCTTACTGTCTATGGCGGAAAGACAGTCGAAGTCCTGAACACCGACGCCGAGGGTCGCCTGGTCATGGCCGACGGCTTGGTGGCCGCGAGCCTGGAAAAGCCGGACGCAATCATCGACGTCGCGACACTCACTGGCGCCCAGCTGATTGCGCTCGGATTGCGCACGGCAGGAGTGATGGGTTCCGATTCGGTCACGGCCGCATTGAAGTCCGCCGCTGACAGGGCAGGCGAGCTTGTCTGGCCGATGCCGCTGCCCGAGGAACTGCGCCCCAGCCTTGACTCCCAGGTTGCGGACCTTGCCAACATCGGCGAGCGTAACGGCGGAATGATGACAGCAGCCGTCTTCCTGCGTGAATTCGTGGGCAAGAACGGGGACGGTCAGCAGATTCCCTGGGCACACGTCGATATTGCCGGGCCATCGTTCAACAACGGCAGCCCCTACGGCTACACCCCCAAGCAAGGAACGGGATGCACGGTCCGTACCTTGGTGGCCTACGCCGAGGATCTGTTGGCGCCCTCCGCGTAAGCAACCCGCTCCACTGCGTTAAACCGGGGTGTGCGGGTAGGGCGGATGGGTCCGTACCGCCCGCACAACCCCGGAATTATGCGGTGTGTAGCGCTGTGTCACAAGAGAACGTGAGTCTGGACACAAGCGCTCCACAAACGCCCGTGGAGGGTGGAGCATGGGTAGGTGGTTCGCTAAGGTGAACTCGATAGTCACAAATGCAAGAGAACTTAGGTGCTGGCATAATCACGGCAGAACAAGTTCCAAGACCAGATGACGCGTTGTCCCGTGTCATCATTCACGCGAGGGAGCGTTTTAGTGGCCGATCAGGCAACTGCGCAAGAATTCGACATCCTGGTACTCGGTGGCGGCAGCGGCGGCTACGCCACAGCCCTGCGAGCCGTACAACTTGGGTTCACCGTTGGCCTTGTAGAGAAGGCAAAGCTCGGTGGAACCTGCCTGCACAACGGCTGTATCCCCACCAAGGCACTCCTGCACTCGGCTGAACTCGCCGACCACGCACGGGACTCCGCCAAGTACGGCGTGAACGTCACGTTCGATGGCATCGACATGTCGGCTGTGAACGCTTACAAGGACGGTATCGTCGCTGGCAAGTTCAAGGGCCTCCAGGGTCTCATCAAGTCCAAGGGCATCACCGTCATCGAGGGTGAAGGCAAGCTCCAGGGCAACAACACCATCGTCGTCAACGGCACGGCCTACACGGGCAAGAACATTGTCCTTGCAACCGGTTCGTACTCGCGCTCCCTTCCAGGCCTGGAAATCGGCGGCAGGGTGATCACCTCGGATGAAGCCCTCACAATGGACTACATCCCCAAGAGCGTCATCGTCCTGGGCGGCGGCGTGATCGGCGTCGAGTTCGCTTCCGTGTGGAAGTCCTTCGGCGTGGACGTCACCATCATCGAAGGCCTGCCCTCCCTGGTTCCCAACGAGGACGCATCGATCGTGAAGAACCTTGAGCGTGCCTTCAAGAAGCGCGGCATCAAGTTCAGCACCGGCGTCTTCTTCCAGGGCGTGGAGCAGAACAACGACGGCGTCAAGGTCACCTTGGTGGACGGCCAGACGTTCGAAGCGGAGCTCCTGCTCGTGGCTGTCGGCCGCGGCCCTGTGACTGCCAACCTGGGCTACGAAGAAGCCGGCATCACCCTTGACCGCGGCTTCGTCATCACCAATGAGCGCCTCCACACAGGCGTTGGCAACATCTACGCAGTGGGCGACATCGTCCCCGGCGTCCAGCTCGCGCACCGCGGCTACCAGCAGGGTATTTTCGTCGCCGAGGAAATCGCCGGCCTGAACCCCGCCATTGTCGAAGACGTCAATATCCCCAAGGTCACGTTCTGCGAGCCTGAGATCGCTACAGTCGGCTACACGGAAAAGGGCGCCAAGGAAAAGTTCGGCGACGACCAAGTCCAGACGCAGGAGTACAACCTGGCTGGCAACGGCAAGAGTTCCATCCTCGGTACCGGTGGCATCGTCAAGGTTGTCCGCCAGAAGGACGGCCCCGTTGTGGGCATTCACATGATCGGTTCACGCATGGGTGAGCAGATCGGTGAAGCGCAGCTCATCGTGAACTGGGAAGCCTACCCGGAAGACGTGGCCCAGCTGGTCCACGCCCACCCCACCCAGAACGAAACCCTGGGCGAAGCCCACCTCGCCCTCGCGGGCAAGCCGCTCCACGGCTAAGTCTTTACCCAAGACAAACGGACAGGGTGCATGCCGCGGAATCTGCCGCATGCACCTTGTCCGGACCAGCAGAATTCATCCGCACAAAAGATCAATAAGGAGAACGGGGACGACATGTCTGAATCCGTTAACTTGCCCGCCCTCGGTGAGAGTGTCACCGAAGGAACCGTCACACGCTGGCTCAAGCAGGTTGGTGACCGGGTAGAGATCGACGAGCCGCTGCTCGAGGTTTCCACCGACAAAGTAGACACCGAAATCCCTTCTCCGATCGCAGGCGTCATCGAAGAAATCCTCGTTGCTGAAGACGAGACAGCAGAGGTTGGCGCCCCCCTGGTACGCATTGGCGACGGCTCCGGCTCCGCCGCACCGGCTGCTGAGGAAGCACCCGCCGCTCAGGAAGCACCCGCTGCTGCCGAGCAGGCTGCTCCCGCCGAAGAGGCTCCCGCCGCCCCGGCTGCTGAGGAAACCGAGGCTGAAGCTCCCGCCGCCTCCGGTGGCGAAGGCCACGAAGTAACCCTGCCCGCCTTGGGCGAGAGCGTTACCGAAGGCACCGTCACCCGCTGGCTCAAGGCTATTGGCGACACCGTGGAGGTGGATGAGCCGCTTCTTGAGGTTTCCACTGACAAGGTCGATACCGAGATTCCTTCCCCGGTTGCAGGCACCTTGCAGGAAATTCGCGTCAACGAAGACGAAACCGCCGAAGTTGGATCGGTTCTGGCTGTTATCGGCTCCGGCGCGGCAGCCCCCGCTCCGGCTCCGGCGCCCGCCGCTCCTGCCGCTGAAGCTCCGGCCGCACCGGCTCCCGCTGCTGCACCCGCAGCCGCAGCCGCCCCCGCAGCCGCACCGGCTCCGGCTCCCGCGCCGGCAGAAGCCGGCTCGTCCTCCGAGTCTGGTTACGTCACTCCCCTGGTACGCAAGCTGGCAAACCAGCAGGGCGTGGACATCGCATCGGTGTCCGGCACCGGCGTCGGTGGCCGCATCCGCAAGCAGGATGTCCTTGCCGCTGCCGAAGCCAAGCAAGCCGCCGCAGCAGCGCCGGCCGCGGCTCCTGCTGCCGCTCCTGCCGCCAAGGCTGCGGCACCCGTTGTTGCTTCCTCCCTGCGAGGCACCACGGAGAAGGCTCCGCGTATCCGCCAGGTCATCGCCCGCCGTATGCGCGAGTCGCTGGAAATCTCCACCCAGCTCACCCAGGTGCACGAGGTCGACATGACCAAGATCGCCAAGCTCCGCCTCAAGGCCAAGAACTCGTTCCAGGCTCAGAACGGTGTGAAGCTGACGTTCCTGCCGTTCATCGCCAAAGCTGTGGCGGAAGCACTGAAGCAGCACCCCAAGCTGAACGCTGCCTACGACGAGTCCAAGCAGGAAATCACCTACCACAACGCCGAACACCTCGCCATTGCAGTAGATACCGATAAGGGCCTGCTGGTGCCGGTCATCTCCGACGCCGGCAACCTCAACCTCGCAGGCCTCGCCGGTAAGATCGCCGACGTCGCAGGACGCACCCGCGATGGCAAGATCGGCCCGGATGAGCTGTCCGGCGGTACGTTCAGCATCACCAACATCGGTTCTGTTGGCGCCCTGTTCGACACCCCGATCATCAACCAGCCGCAGGTAGGCATCCTGGGCACGGGCGCAATTGTCAAGCGCGCAGTGGTGGTGGCCGACGAAAACGGCGACGACTCGATTGCCATCCGCTCCATGATGTACCTGTCTCTGACGTACGACCACCGCCTGGTGGACGGCGCGGACGCTGGCCGCTTCCTCCAGACCCTCAAGGCCCGCCTTGAGGAAGGTGCTTTCGAAGCAGATCTTGGTCTCTAAGCCCAAGCGTTAGCAGACCCTCCTCACGGAGGGCGCTCTACTCAACCAGGCGGGGCAGGCTCCGGGGAAACCCGGTAGCCTGCCCCGTTTCGTTGTCCCACACCATTTGTCCGCGGCGCTGTTCGTCTACTGAGCGTGGCTTTGCTACAGGACGTAGAACCAACTGGATAAGCTGGGGCCATGAGTATTCTCTTCAACATCCTGCTGTTCTTGCACATCGTCGGCGCAGCCATGATTGTGGGCTACTGGATCGCCACCATCAAGACGCCCACCGTCCACCCCCGCCAGCGGGACGGCGCATTCCTGCAGTTACTTACAGGCATTGCCATGATGGGCCTCCTGCCCCTCATGCCGGATGCCCATCCCAACTACTTCAAGCTCGGCATCAAATTCGCCATCGGCGTGGCCGTTGCTGTTGTAGCGGTGATCGGCTCGCGCAAGGTGAAGAAGGGCGAACCTGTTTCCACCGGTTTGGCTCACGGCGTTGGTGGATTGGCCCTGGTGAACATCGCCATTGCCACGCTCTGGAACTAAGCGCACGTCGCAGCAGCCGACCCGCCTCCGCCAGGCGGGTCGGCTGCTTTGTCAACGCAGGTCCGGGGTCACAATCCACTGACAGCGGAATGACAGTGCAGGGCAGTCGCCAAATCCATAGGATTGATCCCGGTGGCATCCGGCGATGGCTGGGTGCCGACACACAAACGACCCCAAGGAGTGGACATGGCAGCAACACGCACCGCACACACGGTTTGGAACGGCAACCTGATCGATGGCGCTGGAAACACGACGCTGGACAGCTCAGGCCTGGGCACGTTCGATGTCACATGGAAGGCACGCACCGAGCAGTCCGGTGGCAAGACCAGCCCCGAGGAACTGATCGCCGCAGCCCACTCTGCGTGCTTCTCCATGGCGTTCAGCAACTCCCTTGCGCAGGCAGGCTTTACCGCTGAGGAAATCCAGACCAAGGCCGACGTCACCTTCGTCCCAGGCACCGGCATCACCAGCAGCCACCTGACGATGACCGCCAGGATCCCGGGCATCTCCGAAGAGGACTTCCGTCGCATCTCCGAAGAGGCAAAGACCGGCTGCCCCGTTTCCGGTGCACTGGCCAGCATCGAAATCACCTTGGATGCCACCCTCGCGCAGTAATACCCTTCAAAGCGCAAAAGAGCCCCGCCACTCCCCTGAGGGGAGCGGCGGGGCTCTTCTGCGCTCACCTGCTGCTAGCCCTCTTGCGGGCGGGCGGGCAACGGCGCTGGCCGCACCTGGCGGTAGCCTTCACGCAACGGCGGGCGGTCAGTAGGTAGCTCCTGGATCATCTCCTTGAGGGCACCAATGCCATACTCGAGTTGCGGATCGCTGCCTGCTGCATAGGCGTGGGGCGGGAAGAGCACCTCGATGTCCGGCTCCACACCACGGTTTTCAACATCCCAGCCGATCCCACCGCCAAACCACGTGGCGTAGCGGGGCTGGGTCACGCCGGTACCGTCAGCCAGGGCAAAGCGGTTGTCAATGCCCACCACGCCGCCCCACGTCCGTACCCCAATGACAGGGCCGATGCCCCTCAGTTTGGACACTTGGGTGATGATGTCGCCATCTGATCCGGCAAATTCGTCTGCCAGGATAATCACTGGACCCCGGGGAGCATGGTGGGGATAAGTCCGTGGCTTCTCGCCACGCGGCATACTCCACCCAGTGACCTTCCGGCCAATGAGCTCGGCCACGAGCTGTGAGGTGTGGCCGCCACGGTTACGCCGCACGTCTACGATCAACCCGTCCAGGGCGGTTTCTGTATCGAGGTCACGATGCAACTGGGCCCAACCATTGGCCATCATGTCCGGGATGTGCAGGTAGCCGAATTTACCACCGGATGCCTCACGGACCGTGCGCCGGTTGGCCCGAACCCAGTCCTGATAGCGCAACCGCTCTTCGTCACGGATGGGGACAACGGCAACCCGCCGCTGGGCACCCGCAGCTCCACCATGTCCTTCGCCATTCAAGAGTGTCAATTCAACGGTTCTCCCCGCTGCACCCACCAATTGCATGGCGGGCGTCAGCGCCGTGGAAAGCTCGACGCCGTCAATCGCCAGGAGGACGTCGCCCACCTTGGCATCTGCGCCGGGACGCGTTAAGGGCGAGGTTGCGAGGGGATCGGAAGACTCTCCAGCCAGGATCCTGGTTATCTCCCAGCCTTTGCTGCCGAGCTGCAACTCCGCACCGAGCCTGCCTTGACCATTACGACCAGGTTCAGTCACAGCGGCCGGCCGCACATAGGCATGAGAGGTTCCCAGTTCGCCATGGATCTCCCACAACAGGTCCACAAGGTCATCATGAGACCCCAGCCGTTCCACGATCGGACGGTAGCGTTTGTAGACGGAGTCCCAGTCCTGGCCAGCCATGTCCGGGGCCCAGAAGAAGTCCCTCTGCAAGCGCCATGCTTCATCGAAGGCCTGGCCCCAGGCAGCCACGGGGTCCAGGATCACGCGGATCCTGTTCAGGTCCACTTTGACCAATTCCCCGGATTCTTCGTCCACCTTGCTGTCTGACGGAACTGACACGATCTGCTTATCAAGGACATAGACAACCCTCTTGCGATCACCAGACAACCGGTAGCTGTCCACAGCAGCGACGAGGGTGGTTTCCTTGCGCTTGGCAAGGTCAAAGCGCACCAGGGAGGGGGCTGTCTTCTTATCCTGCAGAGTGCCCTTCCCTTCGCCGGTAACACCGGACAGCTCAGTATCAAGCCACATCAGTGCCCCGTCACCGGCAGCGAGTCCGGAGTAGTTTCCCTGT
Source organism: Paenarthrobacter sp. 2TAF44 (assembly GCF_052114885.1). Lineage (NCBI taxonomy): Bacteria > Bacillati > Actinomycetota > Actinomycetes > Micrococcales > Micrococcaceae > Paenarthrobacter > Paenarthrobacter sp. 2TAF44. Next base: position 134,749 of record NZ_JBFRFP010000011.1, read on the forward strand.
GGCACGGGAACCGTAATGACACGGTGTGCAAGGCCTTCCGCGTCTACGCGTACAACTGGCGCATCGCCGTCGTCGGGCTTTGCTGTTGTGGGCGGAGCATCCTCAAGGGTGTCCACGGACGGACCGAAAGGAGACGGCGTATCAGCGGCCAGGGCCAGCAGGTACGGCTTGATGGGGCTCGGGAAGGAAAGGTCGAAAGAATGGCCGTCATAGACGGGGTCGAAGCTCCGGTTGGACAGGAAGGCCAGGAATTTCCCATCCGGGGTGAATCTGGGTGATTCATCGCAGAAGCGGCCGTCGGTGGCATCGATAATGTCGGCGTCGGATGCCGAAGGCCGTGCCAGCCGAAGTTTGCTGCGGGAACCGAAGGACGTCACGGGCTCAGACCAGGCGAGCCACTGCGAATCAGCCGACCACGACAACTGATCGACGCTGCCTTCGCCAATACTGACCAAACGAGTCAATGTCCCGGACGTGGTGTCGGCTACGAAAACGTCGCCAAAAGATGTGCCGATGGCGAGCCAACGGCCATCGGGGCTGGCCTCCAGTGCACTCGTCCTTGTAGGTGCGGGGAAGTCCAGCCGGAGATCGTCCGCTTGATCATCTCCTGTGGATGCGACAGGTATCGCCGTGCCCCCCACTGTGTCTGGTGACGGTTCGGCTTGGGCGGCTTCGTCGGAGGGTGCGGCCGCTTGGACCGTATCCATGGACTGGTTGGCTGGCTGGTTTGCGGTGGAACCTTGTCCCAGGACGTTGGATGCCGAGACCGGCTTGGGGAGTCCATCGGCTTCACTGGTAGCAACAGCGGGTTCCGCCGCCTTCGGCACCTCAACAACTCCGGACAAGCGTGCGGCGATGCGCTTGACGTACAAAGCCTCCACTCCCCCGTGGTCAGCCACATAAGCTATACGACCATCCGTCAGCGGACGCGGGAGGCGGGCCCGGACACCCGGCGTCGCTTCGACTACTCGCGAGGGCCCGTCCTTATGGCGGAGCCAATGGATGGTGCCATGTGACTCGACCGCGCTGGCCGTTCCTGCAGTATTCGGAAAAACGTCACCCAGATGCGCAGACGCTTTCAGCGGGGCGGGGCGCCGCGCCGGTGATGCAGAACCCAGCGTGATCTCCAGCTTCACAGCTTCAGCATCGGCATCGAGCGAGGGCAGGATCCAGAGTTCACCGGCAGATTCGAAAACAATCCGCTGGCCATCGGAACTGGCGTGCCGAACATAGAAATCTTCATGGTCCGTGTGGCGACGCAATCCTGATCCGTCAGGAAGGACGGAGTAGAGATTTCCGTAGCCTTCGTGGTCTGAGACGAAGGCGATGCGCCCCTGGATCCACAGCGGGTCAGTCAGGTTGCCCTCAATTTCGGGGATCAAGCGCTCGAACTCACCATTGCCGTCTGCGTCGATCCACAACTTGCCGGCAGTGCCGCCACGGTAGCGCTTCCACCAAGCCGGTTCGCGGGAAAGGACGCTCGCCAAGACCACTGGCTTCTCGTCACCGATTTCGGGTCCATACGCAACAGCCTCCACCGGTCCGAAAGGAAGTTCGACGGCGGCACCTCCGTCCAGGGGGAGGCTATAGGCGTAGGTGTGGCGGCTCTCGGACTGCTGGAACGCGCTGGTCACCAGGACGTTTCCAGCGGGCGTGAAACCCTTGACCCGGGTTGTGGTGTGTCCAAAGTAGCTCAGCTGCTTGTACCCGCCGCCGTCGACGTCCGCGGTGACAACTTCCGGTGAGGTACCAACAACAGCAGTCCACACCAGCCGCTTGCCATCGGGAGTGAAGCGTGGGTTCCTGGCCGGCATTTGCTGGGAGGAAACACGCCAGGCCCGGCCACCGGAGACGGGGGCGATCCAGATGTCATCTTCGGCCACGAACGTGACCAATTCGCCATGGACATGCGGGAAACGGAGGTAGCTGGAGGAGGTCATTGTTCGATCATAGTCAAGAGGCGCGGTGTCAAGAGGGACCCGCCCCGCGCTTCGCACCTGTTTCTGCCTCATGCTGGGGTCGTGGTGAGATGGGTCATGCGAATCGTGATGTCCGGAGCCTCAGGAATGATTGGGACGGCATTGTCCGAGCAGATAAAAAGTGCTGGTGACGAGGTCATCCGGCTGGTTCGTCGGCCTGCAAAGACTGACGACGAAAGGACATGGGATCCAGTTGCTGGAGTCCTGGACGAGGCAATCCTGGAAGGCGCAGATGCGGTGGTCAACTTGTCCGGCGCCGGCATCGGCGACCGGCCTTGGACCAAGCACAGAATCAGTGTCATTCGTGACTCACGCCTTCAGCCAACCCGGACACTCACTGCGGCCATGCGTCGCCTGGGCCAGCCGGCATTGTCTTTCGTCAGCCAGTCAGCGTCCGGCTACTACGGCGCCTCCCGGGACGGCGTGCTCCGCGAGGACTCCGGTCCAGGCGCGGGAGTGCTGGGACCGCTCTGCGTTGAATGGGAGCAGACTGCCAGAACCGCTCCAGCCAGCGTGAGGGTAGTGACACCAAGGACCGGAGTGGTGCTCAGCACTTCCGGTGGCGCATTGGGCCCAATGCTTCCACTGCTCAGGCTTGGGCTTGGCGGACCCTTCGGAAACGGGCGACAATACTGGCCGTGGATCACCCTTGCCGACGAAGCCGCTGCACTCGCGTTCCTCCTCAAGTCCGATCTGGAAGGTGCGGTCAATGTGTGCGCCCCGGAAAGCGCGGACGTTAGCGCCATTGTGAGGCGGCTCGCGAAAGCGTTCCATCGTCCTGCCTTCTTACGCGTCCCACGTCCCGTCCTCCGGCTTGTCCTTGGCAAGCTTGCTGACGAGCTCGTCCTGGCAAACCAAAGGATGGAACCAGCCAAGCTTGCCGCCGCCGGTTTTCAGTGGCAACACCCGGGGCTCGAGGAAGCCATGGAGTGGCTGACGAAAAAGCATTCCAGCTGAAGCAATCCGCACCCATACCCCACTCACGCCAAGGAACGTCCCATGGCAGTACGGCTAGCCGGGACCGAGAATCTCCGAGATGCTCCACTGCCCTGCCAATCTGACAAGGATGAGGCGCAGCTGCTGGCGCTCCCCGGCGGGCTGGGACTTCACCAAGCGATCCGATGCGTCGCGCTCCTCGTAACTTGAGGTCGTTGCGGTCAGGGCAACGACTGCGCGATCAACCTCGTGTGGGCCCAACACCGAAACGCTGTCCAAGGTGGTGGTGAGCCCGGCAAAGCGGATACCGTCAGCTCTTAATTGCTGCTTCAACGTCTCATCTGCCGCATGGGCAGCTGAGCCTGCTGCGTTGACGGTTGCCAGCAATTCAAGACGATCCAGTCCCAGCGCCATGTCGCGCACCGCCGATAACGCGTGCATGGCGATTGCCGGATCCTCAGAGTGCAGCGCGTCCAAGAGTGCGTCTGGAATCGGCTGGGCGGCTTGAGTGGCTTGGGCCGCTTCAGTGGCTTGGGCAGCTTCCGTGACTACGGTCGTCGTCCCTGGATCTACTACGGACGTCAAACCAGACGCGGGTTCCTGGATTCCCAGCCAGATAGCAAACCCAACCGCCCCAACCGACACTCCCGCAGCCACCAGGAACCCCACTCGGATGCTGGAACGTGGCCCACCCTGCGGTTTAGTTCTCCGCTGAGGTTGTCTTGTTCGGGTTCGGCGTTCGGGACGCGGAGTCCTAGCTGTCCGCAAGGGCGGAAGCCGCAACACAGCCCCGGCCAGTGGACTCCTGCTCAATGGACTCCTACTCAGTCGACTCCTGCGCACTGGACTCCTGCTCAGTGGACTCCTGCGCTGGGGTCGTCCCCCAGCCTGCCGGCGCGTCAGCAACTCCGGAATCACGGAAGAATGGACGGACCCAGCCAGATCCACGGGCTCCGCGGCCGCGCTGCGATAAATCGCTGTTCCCAACTCCCGGGCCGTGGGACGCGCCCGCGGGTCGGGATCCAGTCCCGCCTCAAGGGCAGCGGCGAGCCCTTTGGGGACATCGGGAACCAAGAGAGGCAGCGGTGGGCGGTGCTTGGCGATTTCCGGCGCCATGCCTGTCAAGCAATACCAGCCAAGCGCGGCCAGCGAATAGACATCCCGTTCCGGCTGCAAAGCTTCTCCGGCTCCGTCACCCCGCGCACCCCGCGCGGCAATAGAAGGATCAACGAAGCCGTCCGTGCCGACGTCGAGGCTTTGATTGTCCTCACCCACAACACCCGCCACGCCAAGGTCTGTCACCAGGGGCTTCCCCTGTGCCGTAAACAGGACGTTGCCTGGGGAAATATCCCCATGGGCCGTTCCCTGGGCATGCAGGTAAGCCAAGACCTGGGCAACAGGGGTCAGAATCGTCACCGCTTCACCGATTCCAAGCTTGCGTCGGCCACCCACCAGATTCGCAAGGGAACCTCCTGCGGCAAAGTCCATGACGAGCCCAACACTGCCCGTCCCCACTCCCGGCAGGTCCATCACATCGTGGAGTCGGATAAGGTGCTCGTGCTCGAGCCCGGACAGGATCCGCCCCTCACGCAAGCCATGTTGGGACTCTGGTCCGGCCGACCCACGGGAATCCTTGCCGGGCCCTCCCATGATGCACTTGATGGCGAAGCGGGCACCGTCCTTGTCCCTGCTGGCAAGCCAGACTGTCGACGAGCCACCCCTACCCAGTAGGCGTAATGGCGTGTATCCCGGAATGTGCGGGACCGAGGGGGCAGGATCGTCAGTAGTTTCCATATCCAAGGTCTACCGGATGATCGGATTTCCCGCAGAAGTTATCCACAGGCAGCACCAGCTTGCGGGGTACGAAAGCCACGCTGACGGATGCGACTGAGAGGTTCACCACAAAATCATGGTGAGTGACCTGCTGGGTCTAAGCTTGAACCCATGACTCTTGAGTTTTCACAACTGGGTCTTGCCCCGGATTTCGTTGACTACGTGCAGGGCTGGGACCTACAGCGCGAGATCCACAACAAAGTTGTTGCCGGCGAGAAAAACAGCACCGTCCTGCTCCTTGAGCACTCCGCCGTCTACACGGCTGGCAAGCTCACCGAAGACCACGAACGTCCCTTTGACGGCACCCCCGTTGTCCCCGTGGATCGTGGTGGCAAGTTAACGTGGCACGGCCCGGGACAACTCATCGCCTATCCGATCCTCAAGCTCAAGAACCGCGCGGGAATCCGGGACTACGTCGAGCGCCTCGAAGCCATCATGATCGCCATCATGACGGACTACGGAATCCCGGCAGTCACGGTGAAGGGACGCGCAGGCGTATGGATCCTCGCCGATGACAAGGGACCGGACCGCAAGATTGCCGCGATCGGCATCCGCGTCCTTGAGGGCGTCACCATGCATGGTGTTGCCATCAACTGCAGTAACGACCTCGCGCCGTATGCGCAGATCATCGCGTGCGGAATCACCGACGCCAGCGTCACCACCATGTCGCTGGAGACCGGCCGGACCATCAACCCGGCCGACATCGTTGACCGCTTCGTGGAAGAGTTCCGCAAGCATGAAGAAGCACTCGTTTCCACCCCAGAAGGAGCACTCCAGTGACCCTGGCACCTGAAGGCCGTAAGTTGCTGCGCGTTGAGCAGCGTAACTCGGCTGTCCCGGTTGAACGCAAGCCCGAGTGGATCAAGGCCAAGGTCCAGATGGGCCCGGAGTTCGTTGGGTTGAAGAACCTGGTGAAGAAGGAAGGCCTGCACACGGTCTGTGAAGAGGCCGGTTGCCCGAACATTTTCGAGTGTTGGGAAGACAAGGAAGCGACGTTCCTGATCGGCGGGTCCGAATGCACCCGGCGGTGTGATTTCTGCCAGATCGATACCGGCAAACCCTCCCCGGTGGACATGTTTGAACCCACCAAGGTGGCCCGGTCCGTGCAGGCCATGCAGCTGCGCTACGCCACGGTCACCGGGGTGGCCCGTGATGACCTCGCCGATGAAGGTGTCTGGCTGTACGCCGAAACTGTCCGCAAGATCCACGAACTGAACCCCGGCACCGGGGTGGAACTGCTGATCCCGGACTTCTCCGGCAAACCCGAACACATCGCGGCGATCTGTGATTCCAAGCCCGAGGTGTTCGCGCACAACGTCGAGACCGTGCCCAGGATCTTCAAGAGGATCCGCCCGGCGTTCCGGTACGAACGTTCACTGGATGTCATCACCCAGGGCCGGGACCTGGGCATGGTGACCAAGTCCAACCTGATCCTGGGCATGGGCGAAACCCGCGAGGAAATCTCCGAAGCCCTCCGCGATCTTCACGCGGCCGGGTGTGATTTGATCACGATCACCCAGTACCTGCGTCCCTCCGAACGGCACCTGCCGGTGGACCGGTGGGTCAAGCCCCAGGAATTCGTGGACCTCCAGCACGAGGCCGAGGAAATCGGCTTCCTCGGTGTCATGTCCGGTCCGCTGGTCCGCTCCTCCTACCGGGCCGGGCGTTTGTGGGCCACCGCGATGCGCAAGAAGGGCTGGGAAATCCCCGCCGCCCTGGCCCACATCGAGTCCTCCGGCACCACCCGCCAGGAAGCCTCCACCATCCTCGCCGCCCACGCCTGACCCCGGGTCGGCAACACTTCACCAGCAACACCATGAAGCAGTACCGAAGGGCCGGATGCCAAGCGTAATGGCGTCCGGTCCTTCGACGTCCATCACGTAGAATTAAGGCACTATGGCGAATTCCTCTGATTCCAGCAAATCGACCCCCTCGGCCGACGCCCCCAAGCGTGGGCTGTTCCAGCGCAAGCCCAAGGAAGCCAAGGCCAAGAAGCCGAGCCAGCTGAAGCAGATCGCTGAAGTCTTCAAGATGACGCGGCGGAATGATCCCCAGGTTGTGTGGATCATGCTGCTGGCATTCCTGGCAGTGGTTGCCGTGGCCTTCCTCGTCGGCTTCCTCCTGGACAACTGGGTTACCGGCCTCATCATCGGTATTCCATTGGGTCTCCTGGCCGCCGTTTTCATCCTCTCCCGTCGCGCAGAGAAGGCTGCATTCGCGCAGATCGAGAACCAGCCTGGTGCTTCCGGCGCGGCCTTGGGTACTCTCCGCCGCGGCTGGGTCACCCAGGACCAGCCTGTCGCGGTTAACCCTCGCACCCAGGACGCCGTGTTCATGGCAATTGGTCGTCCCGGCGTCGTTTTGGTCAGCGAAGGTCCCACGCACCGTGTCAAGCCGCTGGTGGAAGCTGAACGGAAGCGACTCACGCGCATCCTGCCCAACGTCACCATCCACGTTCTGGAATCCGGTCGCGGTGAGGGCCAGGTGCCTTTGAACAAACTCGCCAAGACCATGGGAAAGATGAAGAACGAACTCACCAAGGTGGAGGTCAACGCTGTGTCCAAGCGCATCAACTCCCTCGGTACCCGCCTGCCGATCCCCAAGGGCATCGACCCCTACAAGGCCCGCCCGGACCGCAAGGCTGCACGCGGACGCTGATTGTCCGTAGGTGCTTGATTCCCTATACGAAAAACCGCCCTTGTCTCAAACGAGACAAGGGCGGTTTTTGTTGGTTTTGCTTATTTATTGGTGCTTCTATGGGGTTGCTTCCAACCGCGAGGACTGAAACGCTACATCCGAATGAGGATGGTGTTCATCGCTTTATCATGAATTCCACGCTGATCCGGATCAAAGATGACTGCGGGGATAACCAGGCACAGGAGCAAAGTGCGCACCACAGCGGCGAGGGGTCCGGCCGGGCCTCCCCCCAAGCGGACCACATGGATGCCGGCAATCCTGTGGCCAATGCTGTAGCCGAGGGTGCCGATCAGCAGAATCTGCTCCGCAGCAAAGATGGCGAGCGTTGCCCACTGGTTTCCACTAAATGCGAAATTGCTGATGACCAGGGCGATCGTCCAGTCGATCGCGATTGCCAGGATTCGCCGTCCGGCCCGCGCCATCGAGCCTGGTCCGGCCTCAGGAAGGCCGAGTCTCTCACCCGGGTATTTAGAGATGCCGGATGTGTCCGGCCCGCTCAGCCAGGAGCCTATGTCTTTTCGATCAACCACCCTCCAAGCCTAACGGCTGCCGGACTGACGGTCCGACGTCGGAGGGCACCTATCGTGCCTGCGCCTTCGCTTAGCCGGGGCCAAAGTGTTCGCCCACTGGACCCGCTTGGACCTGACACAGGAAAGCCGACTACCGTTTACACAACAGATCATTCTGTAACCTGCCCGAAACAATACTGACACTCCCGGGAAATCCCATCTCCCTAAGGTGGTATGAGTTGCTAGCCACCGCGGCAAGGGGAATTTTTTGTGTCTCCGGGCCTCCGGCATGGGCTGGCTCACGCGGCCTTCCGGGCCTGTTACTTGATATGCATAAGGAGCATAGATGTTCAAGACTGCGGACGAAGTCCTCAAGTTCATCAAAGACGAAGACGTCAAATTCGTCGATATCCGCTTCACCGACCTTCCGGGCGTCCAGCAGCACTTCAATGTGCCGGCAAAGAGCGTAGACCACGACTTCTTCGTGAACGGTCAGCTCTTCGACGGATCTTCGATCCGCGGTTTCCAGGGCATCGCTGAATCCGACATGCAGCTCATCCCGGATGTGACCTCGGCTTTCATCGACACATTCCGCATTGAGAAGACGCTGGCGCTGAACTTCTCCATCGTGAACCCCCGTACGGGCGACCCCTACCACCGCGACCCCCGTGGCGTAGCCGAGAAGGCTGAAGCCTACCTGGCTTCCACCGGCATCGCGGACACGGCGTTCTTTGCTCCCGAGGCAGAGTTTTTCGTCTTCGACAACATCCAGTACCAGTCCTCCCCGCAGGGCAGCTTCTACAAGATTGACTCCGAAGAAGCCCACTGGAACACCGGCCGCAAGGAAGAGGGCGGAAACCTCGGCTACAAGACCCCCGTCAAGGGCGGTTACTTCCCGGTTTCCCCCACCGACAAGCAGGCTGACCTCCGCGATGCCATGTGCGTTGAACTGGACAAGGCCGGCCTTGAGGTCGAGCGCTCCCACCACGAAGTTGGCTCCGCCGGCCAGGCAGAGATCAACTACAAGTTCACCACGCTGACTGCAGCTGCTGACGACCTCCAGAAGTTCAAGTACGTCATCAAGAACACTGCGGACGCATGGGGCAAGTCCGTAACCTTCATGCCGAAGCCGGTCTTCGGTGACAACGGCTCTGGCATGCACTGCCACCAGTCGCTGTGGAGCAACGGCGATCCGCTGTTCTACGACGAGAAGGGCTATGCCGGCCTCTCCGACACTGCCCGCTGGTACATCGGCGGCCTGCTGAAGCACTCCTCCGCGGTCCTCGCGTTCACCAACCCGACCGTCAACTCGTACCGCCGCTTGGTCAAGGGCTTCGAAGCTCCGGTCAACATGGTGTACTCCCAGGGCAACCGCTCTGCTGGTATCCGTATCCCCATCACGGGCTCCAACCCGAAGGCCAAGCGCATCGAATTCCGCGCTCCGGACCCCTCGTCCAACCCCTACCTGGCCTTCGCTGCCCAGCTGATGGCCGGCATTGACGGCATCCGCAACCGCATCGAACCCCCGGCTCCCATCGACAAGGACCTCTACGAGCTCCCGGCCGAGGAAGCCAAGGACATCCCCAAGGCTCCGGGTTCCCTGGAAGAAGCCCTTGAGGCCCTCCGCGAGGACAACGAGTTCCTGCAGGCTGGCGGCGTCTTCACCCAGGACCTGATCGATACCTGGATTGACTACAAGTACGAGAATGAGATTCGCCCGCTGTCGCTGCGCCCGAACCCATACGAGTTCGAGCTCTACTACGGCGTCTAGCAACTCCCGCGGCTAAACCAGGTTTAGCCCACGCGGAACCCACCAAGGTTCCCGAATAAGAAGGGCCGGCAAAAGGTTTTGTACCTGATGCCGGCCCTTCTCTTTGTCCAAGAACCCGCTGCTACCGCCGAATCAGCAAGATCCGTAAGGCTGTGGCGAAGTGCTAGCTACTCGGATTCCTTGCCCTGATCCCGGTCCCGGATGTTTTTTCCGAACTCGTCCAGCTTCTCCTTCACCACCTTTGCGGCATCTGCAAGACCCTTTTCCGCGCTGCTCAGGGGATCCAATTGCAGGTAGACGTGCCGATCGATGGGGAGGTCGTACTCGTCCTTCAAATGCGTGCCGCCGGAGACGCCATCGAGCGATAAATATACGAGCGCCTCGGTTCTTGCGATGCCCGCGATTGTCCCGAAGACAACCGTGAAATCGTTGGGCTGAAAGCTAATGGATTGACCCACGTGGCGGCGATCCAACTCTCCAGCAGGAATAGCCTTCTCAAACGAACTTCCGTTGTATTCCATGTACTTCTCCTAAGCATCGAGAGCAGTTACGGAACGAGTCTATAAGGCTTTTCAACGGACGAACCAGCACCTTGCCTTGGTCTTTAGTGCCTTGTTTTCGGGAGTTCACCGGGTTGTTCCGGGGCTGCGCAGTCCGCGCAAAACACCTGATCGGTTTCTTCACCGCAGCACTGACAGCGGTGAATCAGTGCCGCTTGCTCAATCACATAGGTTGTCATAGCAAACATGGTGCCTACCAGGGGCAGGTCAGGGCACGAGTAGTGTGTACTCGTTTTTTACCCTTCGGGCACAGCCGGCTACTTGGTTTCGAAAAGGCCCTGCGCTCCCCCGTCACCCTGCCGCCATTCGGCGTCAGTAAAAGTTGCGAAACAGCGCCGGCACGCATAGACGTCGCCGCGGCCATGCGGCGAAGACCAGTGCGGCCCCGCCTGCTCACACCGGAAGCACGACGCATCTGAGAAGGGTGCCCCCTCCGAATCCCGCCTGACTGTCACGCGAGAATCCTAAGGGACAGCATGCCCGCTCGAACAGACCCTGGGGGATGCCCGGCATTGGTCGTGCGAACTGGTCCTACTGCTTCCCGTACTTCTTATGTACCGCCTGCTTGGTCACGCCGAGGCAAAGTGCGATTGCCTCCCACGATAAACCGGACTGCCGGGCTGCGCGTACAAGGGAGGCCTCGGCCCTGCCAACTTCCTTGTGGAGTTCAGCTACCGCATATAGCGCCTCCGCCGGCCCCATGCCATCCATTGATCCAACAAGGGTTTTCATTCTGTCCACCTCCATGTCGTCAACCATAGTTGACTCCATGATCTTCGTCAACATTTGTTGACGGCTCACGCGGGGACGAAATTTCAGCATGCTCAAAGGCCCTGTACATGATGCGTTGCGGGCCGGAGTTCCCGCCGAGGTAGCGGCCAGCATCCACAAAGCCAGCTTTTGCATAGGCTGCAATGCCTGCAGGGTTGCGCTCGTTGACGGAAAGCACGACGCCGGCCTGACCGCCACCGCGCCTGGCTGTCAGTTTGCGGGCCTCGCCTACCGCAGCCTCCGCAGCCAGCGTCCCGAGGCCCCGACCCTGGCATGTTGAATCGATAAGGAATCCCCTGAGAAGCCACACGGAATCGTCATCCTGCCATCCCGCAAGGCGCGCCGCTCCAGACTGGAGAGTCAGGACTCCGACACCCACTCCTTGAGCCTCAATCACGTAGGGCAGCCGTGACTCCTCTTCGAGTCCGACCAACATCATGCGCAGGGGGTCCCCCACAAAATCCCGCTGGGCTGGCTCCACCGCCATTTCCGCCACAGCGCCCAGCTGGATGTCGCGGGCATCATCGTCCAGCAGCTTGAGCGGAATAAGCCAGATACTCATCACCAGCCACCCTCAATTACCGTAGAACTCTTTTTCGAACACAGCCCGGGCCCGGCGGCTAAGGCGCAAGTAATCCTCCTCGAACTGTCCCGCGGCTCCGGGCGCGTAGCCACACCAACGTGCCACAGCTTCAAGATCCCTCCGTGAGGATGGAAGAACATCCGATGCCCGGCCCGTCACTATGACGTTCGCCGAGCGGATTCGGCTGGCGAGCCTCCACGCCTCCCGTACGAGTCCGGCGTCGTCCTTGCCAACAAGCCCAAGGTTCTCGGCCGCGGCAAGTGCCTCCAACGTGGACGTAGTGCGCAGCTCAGGCTGCTTCCCCGCATGCTGCAACTGGATGAGCTGGACAAGCCATTCAACGTCGCTCAATCCACCCCGGCCGAGCTTCACGTGGCGGGCCGGATCAGCACCTCGAGGTAGCCGCTCCGATTCCACGCGGGCCTTGACGCGCCGGATTTCCCTGACGTCCTGTTCGGAGAGCTCAGCCGGGTAACGAATGGGATCAATAAGCTGGAGGAAGGCCACTGCCAAGTCGTCTGAACCGGCCATGGGACGCGCCCGCAGCAGTGCCTGCGATTCCCAGATGAGGGACCACCGGCGATAGTACTCGGCATAGGACTCCAAGGACCGGACCATGGCGCCGTTCTTCCCTTCCGGCCGCAGGTCCGCGTCCACCATCAACACCCGCTCGGCCATGATCGCGGGCTTGAGCGGCTGGGTAAGAAGGCTGGAGACTTTGGCGACTATCGCCGTCGCCTGTTCCTGTGCTTCCTCATCCGTGAAGCCGGGCCGGACGCGGTGAACGTACATGACGTCGGCGTCTGAGCCGTAGCCGATCTCGCGGCCACCTTGCCGTCCCATCGCCACCACCAGAACCTCTGTTTTCAGAGGATCGGACCGGGTAGCGATAGCTTCTGCCACGTGCAGGGCTCCGAGCACGGCCGCCCGGTCTGTTTCGGCCAACGCCAGCCCCACGGCGTCCTGGTCAAGCAACCCGGCGCTATCGGCAATCGCGGTCCGCAGTATCTCCCGGCGACGAATCAACCGGATGAGGCGCATGGCACTTTCAGGATCCGGGTGCCGGGACAATTTGGACCGGATTTCCTGCCATTGCGCCTCGAAGGGGACAGGAGCCAGGTCCTTGTCGCTGCCAAGCCACGCCACGGACTCCGGTGAGACTTCCAGGAGATCCGAAATGAGGCGGGAATTGGCAAGTACCTGGCAGAGGCGTTCGGCTGCCGCTTGGGAATCACGAAGCATTCCCAGATACCAGTGCGTGGTCCCCAACGCTTCGCTGACCCTTCGGAAGGCCAGGAGCCCTGCGTCGGGATCCACGCCCTCGGCAAGCCAGCCCAGAAGAATAGGGAGCAACTGCCGTTGAAGTGCCGCGCGCCGGCTGACCCCGGCTGTCAGCGCCTCAATGTGACGCATTGCACCTTTGGGGTCGAGGTAACCGAGGGCAGCAAGACGGCCCTGGGCAGCTTCCGGGCTCAGCTTGGCGTCTTCGCTGCTGAGTTTCGCGGCTGTGTTGAGCAATGGACGGTAGAAAATACGCTCATGCAAATCCCGCACGGACCGTTTGGTCTTCTGCCACGTCGCCATCAGCTGGTCGGGATGCGGGCGTTCAAGTGAGAAGGGCCCCAGGACAGCCTTGGCCAACACCCGCTGCGCATCCTCCGCCACGGGCATGAGATGGGTCCGGCGCAACTGGAACAACTGAATCCGGTGTTCCAAAAGCCGAAGATAGCGGTACGCGTTGTCGAAGCCGGCGGCGTCGGCACGCCCGATGTAGCCCCCAGCCGACAATGCCGCAATGGCCGACGTGGTGTCACGGCAACGAAGGGACTCGTCCGACTTGCCGTGAACCAGCTGCAACAACTGCACAGTGAATTCGACGTCGCGCAGCCCACCACGTCCCAACTTGATCTGCCGCTGTTCCTCGGCGGCCGGAATGTAGTCGGTGACCCGGCGCCTCATGGCCTGGACGGATTCGACGAAGCCATCACGTCCGGCGGACGCCCAGACCAGTGGCTCCACTGCCTTTTCATAGCGCTGGCCCAGTTCCCGGTCACCGGCAATCGTGCGGGCCTTCAGCAACGCCTGGAATTCCCAGCTCTCAGCCCATCGGGCGTAATAGCTCAGGTGTGAAGGGAGGGTCCGCACCAACGGCCCGGATTTTCCTTCCGGGCGAAGGTTGGGGTCCACTTCCCACAAACCCGGCTCGGGTGCGGATGAGGAAATCGCCCGCGAGATACCGGAGGCCAGGGCGGTGCCGATGGTCGCGGCGCGGGCGTCGTCCAACTCCTCTGCCTCAATGACGTAAATGACATCGACGTCGGAAATGTAGTTCAGCTCGCGGGCACCACATTTGCCCATGCCAATGACTGCGAGTCCGACGTCGGCCACCTCCGAGGCATCGAACTGGGCCGCTGCCTCTGCCCGGGAAACGGCAAGGGCAGCTTCAATGGCAGCACCCGCGAGGTCTGCAAGCTCTGCACCCACGGCGGGCATGAAGTCTTGCGGCGAGGCAGCGCAGAGGTCCTTGATGGCAAGCTCTGTTAGCCCGCGGCGGTATGCCGTCCGCAAGGCCGCATACGCCGGAAGCCCCGTCAACCCGGCCATTGGACGCTGCGCACCCGGCTCGGCCTTGACCGAACGAAGGAGGAGGGACCTTAGCTCTTCGCTTGATGCCGGAAGGGGCTCCGGGCTTACCCGGGCCTCAAAAACATCCAGGTGCTCCGGCCTGCGCATGAGGAACTCCCCCAGCGCCTCCGATGCCCCCAACAGCCGATACAAGGATTCGCTCGTGTCCGGGTCCGCGCCGGCCAACTTCTTGAGGCCGGGATTCTTCTCAATCAGCCGGACCAGTGATTGCAACGCGGTATCCGGGCTCGCCGCCAAGGAGAGCCCGGCGAACAGGGCATCCTGCTCGATGCCTTCGAGTTCCGGGGCAGCGAGAAAACGTTCGCCCTTTTCCAGGTCATTGAATCCGGCTGATATGAGCCGACGTGCAAGGCTCATTCGCCCTGCCTACAGAATGCCGAGGTTGCGCTGCAGCTCGTACGGCGTGACCTGGAGGCGGTAGTCCTGCCATTCTGCGCGCTTGTTGCGCAAGAAGTGTTCAAAGACCTGTTCACCCAGAATCTGGGCTACCAACTCCGATTCCTCCATGGCACGAATGGCATCGTGGAGGCTGGCCGGCAGCGGAGCGTGGCCCATGGCTTTGCGCTCCGCGGTGGTTAGCGACCAAACGTCATCCTCGGCAGCTGCCGGAAGCTCGTAGCCTTCCTCGATACCCTTCAAACCGGCGCCCAAAAGGACGGCATATGCCAGATATGGGTTGGTGGCGGAATCGATGCCGCGGTACTCGATGCGCGCCGACTGGCCCTTGCCAGGCTTGTACAACGGCACTCGCACCAGCGCGGAACGGTTGTTGTGGCCCCAGCTCAGATAGCTCGGTGCTTCGCCGCCGCCCCAGAGCCGCTTATAGGAGTTCACGAACTGGTTGGTGACCGCCGTGAATTCGGGAGCGTGCTTGAGGATCCCGGCGATGAACTGGCGGGCAGTCTTGGACAGCTGGAACTCCGCGCCTGCCTCAAAGAAGGCATTGGTGTCGCCCTCGAAGAGCGAGAAGTGTGTGTGCATTCCGGAGCCGGGGTGGTCCGTAAACGGCTTGGGCATGAACGTGGCATACGTACCCTGCTGCAGGGCGACTTCCTTGATGACCGTGCGGAACGTCATGATGTTGTCAGCAGTCTGCAGGGCATCCGCGTACCGCAGGTCAATCTCGTTCTGGCCCGGCCCGCCCTCGTGGTGGCTGAACTCCACCGAGATACCGACCGATTCCAGCATGGTCACCGCGGTACGGCGGAAGTCCTGCGCAACACCACCAGGGACGTGGTCGAAATAGCCGCCTTCGTCAACGGGGACCGGCGCACCATTGGGGCCAAGCTCCTTTGACTTCAGCAGGTAGAACTCGATCTCAGGGTGCGTGTAGCAGGTGAAACCCATATCCGCGGCCTTGGCAAGGGTCCGCTTGAGGACGTTTCGGGGATCTGCTGCCGACGGTTCCCCATCCGGCGTTAAGACATCACAGAACATTCTCGACGTTTGCTCGGTTTCACCGCGCCAGGGCAGGATCTGGAAGGTTGAGGGGTCCGGCTGTGCCAGCATGTCCGACTCAAAAACCCGCGCCAGGCCCTCAATCGCTGAACCATCGAATCCCAGGCCCTCTTCGAAGGCACCTTCAACCTCAGCCGGCGCAAGTGCCACGGACTTCAGTGAACCCACGACGTCGGTGAACCACAAGCGTACGAAGCGCACGTCACGCTCTTCGATCGTCCGCAGAACGAACTCTTGCTGGCGGTCCATAGGGCCTCTTTTCCGGTTCGGTGTCCATGCCGCGGTTCCCATCATTGAAGCCACGGCAGCTCAGACTTCACTCTACTAAGCATTCGGGAGGAATGCCGCCGCAGTAGCTGCGCGTAACACAGCGTTTACAAACAGTGACCCTTGGCACACTGCTGGCAGGCGCCGTCGGCACGGCTTAGGCTCTACCCATGGCCCCAAGCAACCTTCCTGAGTCCACCACGCCCGCCGAAGTCCCTGCGCCCTATGGCACCGGCCCCACGGCGGCAGCCCAGGCATCGCCAGCGGGCGCCAAGAAGCAGGTCAGCAGGGTGCGCATCCATCACCTCCAGCAGGCCAAGGACAACGGCGAGCACTTCGCCATGCTCACCGCATACGAGCAATACACCGCCGAGATCTTCGACCAAGCAGGGATCGAAGTCCTCCTGGTGGGCGACTCCGCCTCAAACAACGTCTTCGGCAACGAGACCAGCCTTCCCGTCACTGTGGACGAACTGCTGCCCTTGTGCCGTGCCGTAAGCCGCTCAGCCAAGCGCGCCCTGGTCCTGGCGGACCTGCCCTTTGGCAGCTATGAGGTTTCAACCGAGCAGGCAGTCGCCACAGGCGTCCGCTTCCTCAAGGAAGGATTGGCCCACGCGGTCAAAATCGAAGGCTCTGCCTACTATGCGGAGACCGTGAAGGCCATGGTCCAGGCAGGCATTCCTGTCATGGCCCACATTGGATTCACTCCCCAAAGCGAACATTCCCTGGGTGGCTACCGGGTCCAAGGCAGGGGCGAGGACGCCCAGCGGCTGATCGAGGACGCAGTTGCCCTGCAGGACGCTGGCGCTTTCAGCGTCCTCATGGAAATGGTGCCTGCGGAAACTGCCGCTGCCGTGGATGCCGCATTGCGCGTCCCAACCGTTGGTATCGGGGCCGGCAAGAGCACCACAGGCCAAGTGCTGGTCTGGCAGGACATGGCGGGACTGCGAGGGGGCAAGATGGCCAAGTTCGTCAAGCAGTATGCAGACCTTCGCACCACGCTCACCGACGCCGCAGCAGCCTTTGGAGAGGACGTCAGGTCCGGAGAATTCCCCGGACCCGAGCATTCGTTCTAGCTAAGTCCGGGGCGCCCTATTACAGCTAATCGCCAGTAGAGCTAGTCGTCGTCCTGGGCGTCCCAGGCGTCGTTGCGTTGCTTGACCTTTTCCAGCGCATGTTCGGCTTCTTCCCTGGTCTTATAAGGGCCAATCAGCTGTGTCCAATCGGACATGGCGTCCTCTTCGATCTCATGCGTCTTGACGTTGTACCAGTACTCCGTCACGTCTCCTCCTCATTGCGTCGGCCCTCAAACGCGTAACGTTGGCGTCAGTCACGCGGACCCGGCCGCACTTTGTTACTTGCGTCTCTTGCCTGCCTTATATGATCAATCTATGCCTTCTCTTGCTTCGACCGCACCCATCGGCACGCTCACTCCGGGAATCATCAGCCCTGAACGGGCTGTCCCGGCGTCGATCCCCCGCCCCGAGTACGTGGGCAAGAAGGCACCCAGCAAGTTCACCGGCTCCGAAGTGAAGTCAGCGGAGACCATCGAGAAGATCCGTATTGCCAGCAGGATCGCTGCCCAGGCCATCGTTGAAGTTGGCAAGCACATTCAGCCCGGCGTAACGACGGACCAGTTGGACAAGGTTGGCCACGAGTTCCTTGTGGACCACAACGCCTACCCGTCCACGCTGGGCTACCGGGGCTTCCCGAAGTCCCTGTGCTCTTCCCTCAATGAAGTCATTTGCCACGGCATCCCGGATTCCACGGTGGTACAGGATGGCGACATCCTGAACATTGACATCACCGCGTTCATCGGCGGGGTGCACGGAGATACCAATTACACTTTCCTGGTCGGCGACGTGGACGAGGAATCCCGTTTGCTGGTTGAGCGGACGCAGGAGTCACTCAACCGGGCCATCAAGGTCGTGGCCCCAGGCCGCGAAATCAACGTAATCGGCCGCGCGATCCAGTCCTACGCCAAACGCTTCGGCTATGGCGTGGTGCGGGACTTCACTGGCCACGGTGTTGGTGAGGCGTTCCACACGGGCCTCATCATTCCGCATTACGACGCAGCCCCGGCGTACAACACCGTGATCGAGGCAGGCATGGTCTTCACCATCGAACCCATGCTGACCCTTGGCACGATCGAATGGGACATGTGGTCCGACGACTGGACGGTTGTAACCAGGGACCACAAGCGCACGGCCCAATTCGAACACACCCTGCTGGTCACCGAGACCGGCGCGGAAATCCTGACCCTTCCTTAAGCTGTCTGGAAGGTCCATCGCAGCCGCGGGCGGCTGCGCCATGCCCACCCCTCCTGCCATGATCGGAATTGCATTGTCCAAGAAGGATGAGAAGACCCACAAGAACCCTCCGCTGATCGGAATCGATATCGGCGGCACGGGCATCAAAGGCGGCATCGTCGACCTGAAGAAGGGCAAGCTGATCGGCGAACGCTTCCGCGTTCCCACGCCGCAGCCGGCTACACCCGAGGCAGTCGCCGAAGTCGTGGCAGAGATCGTCAAAGAACTTTCCAGCCGCCCCGACGCCCCTGCCGCTGATTCGCCAGTGGGTGTCACCTTCCCGGGCATTATCCAGCACGGTGTGGTCCACTCCGCTGCGAATGTGGATAAGTCCTGGCTTGACACGGACATCGACAAGAAGTTTACGGACAGGCTCGGCCGCCCTGTCGAGGTCATCAACGATGCCGACGCAGCAGGTCTCGCAGAGGCCCGCTATGGCGCCGGCGAGGGCGTGGACGGCACCGTCCTGGTCATCACGCTCGGCACCGGCATCGGCTCCGCCTTCATTTTCAATGGTCAATTGGTTCCCAACGCCGAGCTCGGCCACCTCGAGGTGGACGGATTCGACGCCGAAACCAAGGCATCAGCCGTGGCCCGCGAACGCGATGGCTTGAGCTGGGACGAGTACGGCGTGCTGCTCAACCGCTACCTGCAGCACGTCGAGTTCCTGTTCTCCCCCGAGCTTTTCATTATCGGCGGCGGCATCTCCAAGCGCTCGGATGAATACTTCCCGCACTTGCAATTGCGCACCAACATCGTCACAGCCAAGTTAAAGAACGACGCCGGCATCGTGGGCGCCGCCCTTGAGGTCGCCTTGCACCACAAACTCGCCAAGTAGCCGCAGGGTGACTGTGGACAACGACGCCATAGCCGGAATCGCGATCGTCACAGGTGCCAGCCGCGGAATCGGCGCGGCAGTTGCAAACGCGGCGGCACGTTCCGGATATGGCGTCGTGGTCAACTACTCCTTGGATGCCGAGGGTGCTGATGCAGTGGTCAAGGACATCCAGGCACAAGGGGGCAAGGCACTGGCCGTGCAGGGCGACGTCAGCCAGCCCGCCGACGTCGGGCGTTTGTTCGACGCAGCCGCAGCGTGGGGTCCCGTAACAGCGGTCATCAACAACGCGGCCACTACCGGCAACCTCATTGGAACACTTGCCGACGTGCCTGCCGAGACAGTGCAGCGTGTCATGGACGTTAACGTCGCTGGCATGATCTTCATGTGCCAGGAAGCGGTTCGGAGACTCTCTACCGAGAACGGCGGCCCCGGCGGTTCGATCATCAACATCTCCTCGACGGCGACAAAAGCAGGCTCCCCAGGGACATGGGTTCACTATGCGGCGTCGAAAGGTGCGGTGGATGTTTTGACGGTGGGCCTGGCCGCGGAAGTGGCAAAGCAGGGCATTCGTGTAAACGCCGTGGCTCCGGGCAGTACCAACACCGGGCTCCACGCAGCTGCAGGAATGCCCGACCGCGTCGAGAGGCTCAATCCAACCATTCCGATGGGCCGGGGCGCTGAACCTGAGGAGGTGGCCGCGGCTGTGATGTGGCTAATGTCCGGCGAGGCCGGCTACATTACTGGAGCGGTACTCCCCGTATCAGGCGGCCGCTAGAGCTGGCTTTTCTCGGATCCTTTGGCTTCCTTGGCCCCGGCTTTGGCGCGGGTCCCCGCTTTTGCGTGCGCCTCGGCCTCATGCCGTAGCAAAGATATTGCGGATTCGAAGTCTTCGAGTGACTCGAATGCTTGATAGACGCTGGCGAACCGCAGGTACGCCACCTCATCCAGTTTCCGCAACGGACCGAGAATTGCCAGGCCTACTTCATGGGCGTCGATTTCAGCGGCACCCGAAGAGCGGATGTTCTCCTCGACTTCCTGCGCCAGCATGGCGAGATCGTCTTCGGTGACAGGGCGGCCTTGGCACGCTTTGCGCACACCGCTGATGACCTTGATACGGCTGAAAGGCTCCCCGACTCCTGAGCGCTTGATGACGGACAGGCTGGTGGTTTCCACCGTGGTGAAGCGTCGCCCGCACTCAGGGCATTGCCGGCGGCGCCGGATGGAAGTTCCGTCGTCGGCCATGCGGCTGTCAACGACGCGTGAGTCAGGATTCCGGCAGAACGGACAGTACACGCTGGGCCTCCCTGATCAGCTCCGGCCCACGTCCCAGCGGCAGTGTGCCGGAAACGCAAAGGTGCCGGAAGATTTCCTTCCGGCACCAGTTTACGTTCGATGACTCTGTAATGACAAGCTTGTAATTACTACATGTAGTGGTGTTGACCCGTATATGTTGTGGTCAGGTCCCGTTTACCCTGCTGGTTTCGATGTTAGCGTTGCCCGCTGAAGCGGATCCTGACTGCATCCCCATGGCCTGGAAGGTCCTCGGCCCCAGCCAAACTCACGATGTGGCCACTGACCTGTTCCAGAGCCGCACGGTTGTAGTTGATGACCTGCACTGCGCGCAGGAAGGTGGTGACGTTCAGCCCCGAGGAGAAGGCAGCCGTGCCGCTGGTGGGCAGCACGTGGTTGGATCCGGCACAATAATCGCCAAGGCTCACGGGACTGTAATCCCCCACGAAAATGGCGCCCGCGTTACGGATCCGCGCCGCCACCGCCGGTGCGTCCGCCGTCATGATCTCAAGGTGTTCAGCGGCGTAGGCATTGCACACGGCAATCCCCTGCTCCAGGTCATCCACCAGCACTACACCCGATTGCGGACCGGAGAGTGCCTCAAGGACGCGTGCGCTGTGCTTCGTGGCGGCTGCCTGCCGCGCCAATTCACCCACGACGGCGTCCGCCAGGTCACCGGAGTCCGTCACCAGGACAGAGGCGGCTTTGGGATCGTGCTCCGCCTGGCTGATGAGATCGGCAGCCACGAGCGCGGGCTGGGCAGTGGAATCGGCCAAGATAGCGATCTCGGTAGTCCCCGCCTCGGAATCGATGCCAACGACTCCCTTCACCAGCCTCTTGGCAGTGGCGACGAAAATATTGCCAGGCCCGGTGACGAGATCCACAGGCTCGATAGGAGGCACTCCCTCCGAACCGGGGATGCCGTAGGCAAACGAAATGATTGCCTGCGCACCGCCAATTGCGTAGACCTCATCGATGCCCAGCAGCGCTGCCGCCGCAAGGATGGTGGGGTGCGGGAGTCCGCCGAAGTCCTTTTGAGGCGGTGACGCCAAGGCGATGGATTCCACACCTGCAGCAACCGCGGGAACCACGTTCATGATCACCGAGGAGGCCAGGGGCGCGAGGCCACCCGGGACATACAACCCAACACGCCCCACGGGAATCCAGTTCTGGCTGACAACCGCGCCATCAGCCAAAGCGACGTCAACATTGGCCGGACGCTGCTGATCGGCGAACTGCCTCGCCCGGCTGATCGACTCTTCCAGCGCAGCGCGGACAGTGGGATCAATATCAGCCAGGGCCTTGGCAAGTGCCTCCGCCGGTACACGCGGGTGGGACTGTTCAACGCCGTCGAAGGTCCTTGCAAGTTCCGTCAGCGCGGCGAAGCCACGGCTACGAACAGCTCCCATAATGTCCAGGACCTTCTGCTCCGCATCGGCCATCGTCTGATGCTTGGCTCTGGGTACCGCGGCGCGCAGCTCAGCCAGGGAGAGGTGGCGGCCGCGGAAATCGATACTGCGGAAATTCAAGGATGCAGTGGCAGGGGCGGAAGTATCCGAAGAAGTGGTCACCCGCCTATTTTACGGGCTTCCTGGAAAGAACCCCGAACAGCGCAAGTACGAACGTCACGAAGGCGATGGCGCCCGGCCACAAGACGAGGACGGCGTATGAGCGGAGGGTGAAACCGTATTCCGCACCCAGTGAAGGATCCGGAGCGGGGCCCCACAGCTGCCCTGCAACCAAGCCAACCACCCAGGCAACCGCAGCGCCGGCGGCTCCCCCTGCCAGTGCCAAGGCCAGCCGCCTGCCGACCCCAGTCCCCTGGAGCTTTCCGTCGAGCAAGAGGCCAGTGACACACCCGGCCACCAACATCAGGGCGGCAAGGGCCAGATCGCGCGGCAGCCACGAAGCCGGGTTGGCAGGATTTGCCAGATCGGGGTTGCCCGAAACCAGGTTCCCCCCGCCCGGGGCCAGGATCCACCAGAGAATGCCTATGACTACCCCCGATGCCGCCGGCAGGACAAGCCACAGGGCGTCCCGCGAACGCCGGGGAGTTGCGGCGTCGGTCTGGACTTCCGCGGGAACGTGCACAGTGGGCTCAGTCATGGAACTCACATTAACAAAGGTTCGTGTGTGCTCATTAAAATGGAGAAGTGGGGCACAGGGAGGAATACCCTGAGAGAAAGACGCCCCCGACCCAGTTCCAGGAGAATCATCAACGTGGCAAGCGAACTATCCGGCTTCGAAAAGACGTTCAGGGAAATGTTTCGCCGCCATGCCGCCGGGGTGGCCATCATCACAGCCAACCTGAATGGCAAGCCTTTTGGCTTCACTGCCACCTCCGTTGCATCCCTGTCCGCCGAGCCGCCACGTTTCACCTTCAACATGGCCCGAAGCTCAAGTTCCTGGCCGGCCATCGCCAATGCCAACTACATTGGCGTGCACATGCTCGGACTGGAGAACCAGGCGCTGGCAGATCGCTTCGCCAAGACACGGGACCGCTTCGAAGGCGACCACTGGGAGCCAGGTCCTTACGATGTGCCCATTCTCAAGGACGTAGCAGGTTGGCTGGTGGGAAAGATCCAAATGCGGTTGTCGTTTGAGAACAATGCTGTGGTGGTCGTGGAGGTCGTCGACGGCCAGGTGGGCGACGACGGCGCTCCCCTGCTCTATCACGGTGGCGGCTATAGCCAGCCGAGGCCGTTGGACTACGAAATCTAGCCTTCTGGACTAATTATCCAGGCAGGCCGGACCCAACAGCACCTTCAGGTCGCCGAAGAGCGATGGGCTGGGGTTGACCCTCATGTGCACGGGAAGGCCCATGACCTCCACTTTGGTGTCCCCCATGAGCTTAAGCCGCACCTCGGAGTTGCCCCGATGCGTCCGCAACACATCCCGAAGGTCGGTAACCACTGCCTCGGTGGCCTTGAACGTTGGGATGGTGATCACGACCGGTCCGTTCACGCTCTCACTGAGGTCCGGCACCGAGAGTTCCATGCAGTTCAGCGTCACGGCTCCATCGTCCCTGCGCTGCAGGCGACCCTTGACCACCACGATGAGGTCTTCAGCCAGGACGGAGGCGATGGGCCCGTACACCTGGCCAAAGAACATGACCTCCATGGATCCGCCCAGATCTTCAATCTCGGCACGGGCGTAGGCGTTGCCACTGGCCTTGGCGATCCTGCGGCTCAACGAGGTGATCATGCCCGCGATGGTGACAATCGCGCCGTCGTGCGGTCCGTCCTCGGCAATGATGGAAGTAATGGACTGCTCCGCATGCTGGCTGAGGACGCCTTCCAAGCCCTGCAACGGGTGGTCCGAAACATAGAGACCCAGCATGTCGCGCTCGAAGGACAGCTTGTCCTTCTTCTCCCATTCGGGGAGGTCCGGAATTTCCGTGGTCAGCGAAGCTTCAGGTTCCTGGTCCTCGAAACCGGCGAAGAGATCGAACTGGCCGATTGCCTCGTTGCGCTTGAGGGTGATGACGGAGTCGATGGCCTCTTCATGGATCATGGCCAAAGCACGGCGATGGTGTCCCAGTGAGTCGAAAGCGCCAGCCTTGATCAAGGATTCGATGGTGCGCTTGTTGCAGACAACTGCGGGGACCTTCATCAGGAAGTCCTTGAAGGATGTGTAGTTGCCTTCCGTAGTCCGTGCAGAGACCATGGCTTCCACCACGTTCACGCCGACGTTTCGGATGGCCCCCATGCCGAAGCGGATGTCCGTTCCCACGGGAGTGAAGTTCAACGAGGATTCATTGACATCCGGCGGAAGAACGGTGATGCCCATCCGGCGGCACTCGTTGAGGTAGATAGCGGACTTGTCCTTGTCATCGCCAACGGACGTGAGCAGGGCAGCCATGTACTCGGGCGCATAGTGTGCCTTCAAGTAGGCAGTCCAGTAAGAAATGACCCCGTAAGCGGCCGAGTGCGCTTTATTGAAGGCGTAGTCGGAGAACGGAAGCAGAATGTCCCAGAGCGTTTTGACGGCGGCCATGGAGTAGCCGTTGTCCTGCATGCCTTGGGAGAAGCCGGCGAACTGCTTGTCCAGCTCCGATTTCTTCTTCTTGCCCATGGCACGGCGCAGGATGTCGGCTTGGCCCAGCGAGTAGCCGGCAAGCTTCTGCGCCACCGCCATAACCTGTTCCTGGTACACGATCAGGCCGAAGGTCCCGCCCAGGATCTCCTTGAGCGGCTCTTCCAACTCCGGGTGGATGGGAATCACTTCCTGGATCCCGTTTTTGCGCAGCGCGTAGTCGGTGTGGGCGTTGGCACCCATGGGTCCAGGCCGGTACAACGCGAGAACTGCGGAGATATCTTCGAAGTTGTCAGGCTTCATGAGCTTGAGGAGGGACCGCATGGGTCCACCATCGAGCTGGAACACACCCAAGGTGTCACCACGCGCCAGAAGCTCGTAGGATGCAGCATCGTCGAGTTCCAGGTTTTCCAGGTCCAGGTCAACGCCGCGGTTCATCTTGATGTTTTCCAGGGCATCCGAAATGATCGTCAGGTTTCGGAGGCCGAGGAAGTCCATCTTGATCAGGCCGAGGCCTTCGGACGTCGGATAATCGAACTGGGTGATGACCTGGCCGTCCTGGAAACGGCGCATGACAGGAATGACGTCGATGATGGGATCCGAGGACATGATGACGCCCGCCGCGTGAACACCCCACTGGCGCTTCAGTCCCTCAATACCCAGCGCGGTCTCGAAGACTTTGGCGGCCTCGGGATCGGTGGCGATCAGCTGGCGGAAATCTCCCGCTTCGCTGTAGCGCTTGGATTCCGGGTTCTGGATGTCCGCCAAGGGAATGTCCTTGGCCATGACGGCCGGCGGGAGTGCCTTGGTCAGCTGCTCGCCCATACTGAACGGGTAGCCAAGCACACGGGAGGAGTCCTTGAGCGCCTGCTTGGTCTTGATGGTTCCATAGGTGACGATCATCGCCACGCGCTCGTCGCCGTACTTCTTGGTGACGTAGTCGATCACCTCGGAGCGACGGCGATCATCGAAGTCGACGTCGAAGTCGGGCATGGAAACGCGGTCAGGGTTGAGGAAGCGCTCGAAGATCAGGCCGTGCTGGAGCGGATCAAGGTCAGTAATACGCATGGCGTAGGCCACCATGGAACCTGCACCGGAACCACGCCCCGGACCAACACGGATCCCGTTGTTCTTGGCCCAGTTGATGAAGTCGGCGACCACCAGGAAGTACCCGGGGAAGCCCATGGAGGTAATGACCCCGAGTTCGTAGTCGG
Source organism: Paenarthrobacter sp. 2TAF44 (assembly GCF_052114885.1). Classification (NCBI taxonomy): domain Bacteria; kingdom Bacillati; phylum Actinomycetota; class Actinomycetes; order Micrococcales; family Micrococcaceae; genus Paenarthrobacter; species Paenarthrobacter sp. 2TAF44. Next base: position 160,445 of record NZ_JBFRFP010000011.1, read on the forward strand.
CCTGCTTGCGGACATTGTCCGGAATGCCTTGGGGATAGCGGTACTTAAGGCCGGTGTCTACTTCCTTGACCAGCCAGGAGGTCTCGTCTTCCCCGGGAGGACAAGGGAAGCGCGGCATGTAGTTGGCGCCCGTGTTGAACGAAACTTCGCAGCGCTCGGCGATGAGCAGCGTGTTATCGCAGGCCTCCGGGTGATCGCGGAACAGCTCCCGCATTTCCTGCGGAGATTTCAGGTAGTAGCCACTGCCCGAGAAGGCGAAGCGGGAGCCGCCGTTGTCGTACGTCGGTTCCAGGAGCGTGGAGCCGGACTGGATGGCCAACAAAGCTTCGTGGGCCTTGGCATCGTGTTCATGCGTGTAGTGGAGGTCATTGGTGGCCACCAGCGGGAGGTTGAGCTCCTTGGCAAGGCGCAGGAGATCCCCGGTAACGCGCCGTTCAATGTCCAGCCCGTGGTCCATCAGTTCGCAGAAGTAGTTTTCCGCCCCAAAAATGTCGCGGAACTCTGCGGCGGCTTCGACAGCCTCGCGGTAAAGGCCGAGCCGCAGCTTGGTCTGGACTTCCCCGGAAGGGCAACCGGTAGTCGCAATGAGCCCTTCGGAGTACGTATTGAGCAATTCCCGGTCCAGCCGCGGCCACTTACCAAAGACAGAATCCAGCGATGCGATGGACGAGGCCCTGAACAGGTTCCTCATGCCGACGTTGTTGTAACTCAGGAGCGTCATGTGGGTATACGAGCCACCACCAGAGACGTCGTCCTTACGCTGGCTTTCGTCGCCCCAGCGAACGCGCTCCTTATCCCCGCGGGCAGTACCCGGGGTCACATAGGCCTCGACGCCGATGATCGGCTTGATGCCCTTGTCCGTGGCCTTGCGCCAGAAGTCGAACGCACCAAAGAGGTAGCCATGGTCAGTGGTAGCCAGGGCCGGCATGCCCAGGCGTTCGGTTTCATCGAACAGCTCACCCAGGCGGGCCGCTCCATCCAGCATGGAGTATTCGGTGTGGGTGTGCAGGTGGACGAACGAATCATTGCTGGAAGTCACCACGACAGTCTACCGTCCCGCCTCCGACAAAATAGGGAACCTTGGACCGGGCCGGCCCGGAAGGATTGCCTAGGCTGAGCCCGTGGCCAGCAGGTCCAAGGCGTATTGAAGGTCCGCCGGGTAGTCGCTGGTGACTTCCACCCACTCGCCGGTCCGCGGGTGCGTGAAGCCCAGTTGCCGTGCATGAAGCCACTGTCGGGTGAGTCCCAAGTTTGCTGCGAGACGGGGATCAGCACCGTAGGTGAGATCGCCGGCGCAAGGGTGCCGCAAAGCAGAGAAGTGGACCCTGATCTGGTGCGTCCGGCCCGTTTCCAGGTGCACCTCCACCAACGTAGCTTTACCAAAGGCTTCCAGAACCTCGTAGTGGGTCACCGAGGGCCGGCCGTCTTCTATAACTGCAAAGCGCCAGTCGTGGCCAGGGTGGCGGCCGATCGGGGCATCAATAGTGCCCTCAAGTGGATCCGGAAGTCCTTGGACAACCGCGTGGTAGACCTTGTCCACCGTCCGCTCCTTGAAAGCCCTTTTGAGGACCGTGTAAGCATGCTCCGTCTTAGCCACAACCATCACGCCGGAAGTGCCGACGTCGAGCCTATGGACAATGCCCGCACGCTCGGGTGCTCCCGACGTCGAAATCCGGTACCCGGCTCCAGCCAGGCCGCCGACCACCGTGGGTCCCACCCAGCCCGGCGACGGATGCGCCGCTACTCCCACTGGCTTGTCGATGACAACGAATTCCTCGTCATCCAACAGGATCTTCAAGCCTTCCACAACTTCCTCCACGACTTCCAGGGGATCCGGCCGCTCGGGAACCGTGACGTCCAACACCGCGCCCGCAACAAGCTTTGCCGATTTGCCGAGAGCCGCACCGCCACTGGTGACGTTGCCTTCGGCAATCAGCAGTGCCGCAGCAGAACGGGAAATGTCCAGCAAACGTGCAAGTCCAGCGTCAGCCCGCGCTCCTGCAAGGTCCTCAGGCACCACAAGCGACTCACTCACCGACGGTCTCCTCATTGGAGCCCCCAGCGGGCTCGGCTGGCTTGGCTGTTTTTGGTGCTGCCACTTGCCGGGTGCCGTCCATGCCCACCCCGCGCAGGGTCAGCAGGCAAATGATCACAACGCCGGACACCACGGCTGAGTCGGCGATGTTGAAGATGGCAAAGTTCGGTACCTGGATGAAATCCACCACATGACCCATGGCAAAGGACGGTTCACGGAACAATCGATCCGTCAGATTGCCCAATGCGCCACCGAGCAGCAGCCCAAGCGACAATGCCCACCAGGCGGAGCCGAGCCGCCGCAACTGCAAAAGAATGGCAACGGAAACCCCCGCCATGACGATCGTGAAGACCCATGTGACATTCTCACCAATGGAAAAGGCAGCCCCGGAATTGCGGATGTAGTACCAGTGCAGCAACGGTGGCAGCACTGGAATACGCTCACCTTCTGTCATGGTGCTGGTCACCCAAAGCTTGGTGAGCTGGTCAAAGGCGTAGGCAAAAACTGCAAAACCCGCAAAGAGCCAGATCATTGCAGGACGCCATTTGCGTCGGACGGGAAGTGCCGGCCGCGATGCGTCGTCGGTGAGGTCGTCGGTCATAGTGCTTTCGTTCGTGGAGCGTTGTGGGCTGCTACCAGGGTGTTAACAGCAAAAGCCGGTGGCAGAGGAGACCTCAGCCACCGGCTTTTAGAATACTTGCTAAACGTCTGCGGTTGCTTCGCCGACCTCAGGGGCAGCGACGGAACCACGGGCGTCGAGGTCGCGCAGCTGGCCCTCGATGTAGGCCTTCAGGCGCGAGCGGTAGTCGCGTTCGAAGCCACGGAGCTGCTCAACCTTGCGTTCCAGGACCGAACGCTGCTGCTCAAGGGCGCCAAGGATCTTGCGGGACTTCTCCTGGGCGTCGTTGACGAGACTGGAAGCCTCGATCTGCGCCTCAGCGATAATCTTTTCCTTCTGCTGTGCACCGTCGGCAACGTGCTTGTCGTGCATCTGCTGCGCCATGGCCAGCAGTCCTGCAGCGGACTCAGCAGTAGGCGTCACACCGTTGCTGGGAGCAGGTGCCTTGGCAGCGGCGGCAGCCGCAGCGGCCTGCTCGGCTTCCTTCTTCTTGGCAGCTTCAGCAGCCTTCGCCTCGGCTTCCGCCTTGGCCTCGGCTTCCTTGTCCACCTTGACCGGGGCCGGAACCTTCTCGACGACGGGAGCCGCAGCAGTTGCCGCGGGCACAGCCGAGCCAGCTTCGCCGAGCTTCTTGCGAAGTTCGTCGTTCTCCTGGTTCAGGCGGCGCAGTTCAACCACGATCTCGTCGAGGAAGTCATCTACCTCGTCCTGGTCGTAGCCTTCGCGGAACTTGGTCGGCTGAAAGCGCTTGTTGACAACGTCTTCTGGCGTCAAAGCCATCTGGTCACCTCGTTGGTCTAGTTAGTCAGTAGGCCTTCCGGCCGTTCAAAACTACGGTACCTAAATATCATCTGGTTCCTCCAATTCAACACCATCGTGTTGAATTGGAGAATTTGCGGCCTTCGAACCCTCGCGAGCCCCCGGTTCCGCGGTACAGCTTCAGTGCGCTGCTACGCCAGGCCGCTGCTCACCGCCATGGCGATGCTCACGGCGATAATCAGGATCAGGAAGCCCAGGTCCAAGGAGATTCCACCCATTTGCAGTGGCGGTATCAACTTACGAAGCCTTCTCAGTGGTGGGTCTGTCACGGAGTAGACAACATGGGCTGTTACCAATGCCACACCGCGGGGCCGCCATTGACGGGCGAACATCTGAACCCATTCGAAGATCAGCCTGATGATAAGGGCAATGAAAAACAGCAACAACACAATATAGATAAGGCCGAAAACAATGCCCACGAGTTAGCTCAGATCTCCCACTTGTTCCGGAATGCCGATCAGTCCCTGCTCTTGAAACGCCGATCGGTCCTTACTATTGCAACACAGATGCCAGGCAGGTTGACCCGCCTGGCATCCTCGTAGCGATCGTTCTTAGCTCTGGTTGAAGAAGCTGGCCTGGGTTTCGCTGGCCTTCTTGTCATCCCCAATGACTTCCACATACGACGGCGACAACAGGAAGACCTTGTTGGTAACCCTTTCGATGCTGCCGTGGAGGCCAAAGACCAAACCGGCCGAGAAGTCCACCAGGCGCTTGGCGTCTGCCTCGCCCATGTCGGTGACATTCATGATCACGGGAATGCCATCCCGGAAGCTCTCGCCAATAATTTTGGCGTCATTATAAGAACGCGGATGAACTGTGGTGATCTGCCTCAAACCCGAGGCATCTTCGCGGCTGGACGCCGCACGCTTAATGGGTGTCACGGGTGCGCGGTATTCCTCTTCGGCGTCAACAGTGGGCATTTCACGGACAACTTCCCGGACGGGTGCAGGCGCTCGGCGCTCTTCCCGGTCCTGTGCCTGGGGGCGTTCTTCGTCGTGGTGCGCGACGGCCTGCTCAGATTCGTAGTGTTCATCGCCGTCGGCGAGCCCAAGATAGATCATTGTCTTGCGCAGAGCGCCAGCCATGGTGCACTCCTATCGTTTCTGCAGTAGGCGGGCCGCCATGACTTGACATATTGGAACCCCGGCCCGTCATTCCAATACTTTGACGCTACCCCACGGCCGGACGCGAACCGAGAATATCGGAGCCAATTCTCAGGTGTGTCGCCCCGAACTTGATAGCGGCTTCAAGGTCCTGGCTCATGCCTGCTGATATTCCTGAAGCAGCCGGATGATTGGCCCGCAGTTCCGCGGAAACAACCGCAAGTCGTTCAAACGCCGCTTCCGGATCGGCGCCCAGCGGGGCCACAGCCATTACTCCAGCAAGCCTCAGTCCGGGCGCGGAAGCGATCTTTGCCGCCAGGGATTCCACCTCCGAGGGATGGGCACCACCACGGTGCGCCCCGGCGTCGTCATCCAAACTGACTTGGATGTAGCACTCAAGGTCTTTCCGCCCCGTGACGTCCTGTTCACGGACGACTGCCTTTTCCAGGGCGTCGATCACCTGTAGACGATCTACTGACTGCACCGAGTAAGCGTATTTGGCCACGGATTTCGCTTTTTTGCTCTGTAACTGGCCAATGAAGTGCCATCGGACGTCCAGGTCTGCGAGCTCGGCACTTTTCCCCGCGGCCTCCTGGTCCCGGTTCTCGCCGACATCCCGGACTCCGAGCGTGGACAGTCGCCGGACATCAGCTGCCGGATGGAACTTGGTCACGACGATCAGCTCGGGCCGATCCGTACGTCCCGCTGCAGCCGTCGCCGCTCCAATGCGTGTCTTAACGGCCTCGAGCCGGCGGGCGAGTTCAGTGGTGCGTGCATCCGAAGCTGCATCGCCGGACGGGGCATCGCCGGACAGGGCATCGTCATGTCCAAGGTTAGTCATGAGTCCACACCAAACCTGCGAATCGACCCGTACGGGAATCCCGCCGGTAGGAAAAAAGGGAGTCATTTTCCAAGGTGCACTCCCCTGAATACTCAACCGTGACGTCGCCTTCAGCCAACTGGGCGCGAACACCGGCAGGAAGGTCCAAAGCAGGCGTTCCCCACGATGTACTCGACCAAGCGGCGGGTGCCACCGCGGCAACATCTTCGCGAAGCTGCTCGGGAACCTCATAGCAGGATCCACAAATAGAGGGCCCCAGCCAGGCGCGGATGTTCAGGGCACCGAGCCTGCGAAGCTCGTTGACGGTTGCCGGGACAACGGAAGAGGCCACGCCTGGACGTCCTGCGTGCGCAACAGCGATGATGGGACCACGATCGCCTGCATCTCCAACAAGGACCACAGGAACACAATCAGCCACCATGACGGACAATGGCTGGGCAGCCTGGCTACCTGAAGGCATGGAAACCATTGCATCCGCAGTGGGACCGGGACCGTAGCTCGAAATAAGGGCGACCTCATTGCCATGAACCTGGTCCATGTACTGAAAGCTACGGTTTCCCAGGTTCGCAGCATCGTCCAACCGGGCACGACGCTCGGTCACATCCCCGGGGTTGTCCCCCACATGGAGGGCCAGGTTCCCGGCGCCTGTGTCCGTGAAGGCCACAGAAACGCCGGGCTGTACTTCATTGCGCCACCAAAACACGGGATATTGACTCTCGAAGCCCGCTTACTTCAGGAAATCTGGAACGTCGAGGTCATCCGAGCGGCTGCCCGACAGGTCCGGCTCGACAACGGCAGGAAGGTCGACGTCGAAGCCGGAGTCCGCCGGGAGCGCCGACGGACGCTGCTGGCCCCAATTGCTCAAGCCTGCCGCGCCGATGCCTGCAGTTGCATGCTGCGGTGCGTTTGCGTTGGAAGGAGCCGTGTTTGGCGCAGCAGGACGCTCGGCAGGCACGGGGTTCTGCGCCGGACGCGACTGGTCCATGGACGGAGAGGTTGCCTTGACGTCGTCGAATCCAGCGGCAATGACGGTGACGCGGGCTTCGTCGCCAAGGGCGTCGTCGATGACCGCGCCGAAGATGATGTTTGCCTCCGGGTGCGCGACTTCCTGCACCAGGCGGGCTGCCTCGTTGATTTCGAACAAGCCGAGGTCTGAACCACCCTGGATGGACAGCAGCACGCCATGCGCGCCGTCGATGGAGGCTTCCAGAAGTGGCGAGGCGATGGCCAACTCGGCAGCCTTCACTGCGCGGTCTTCGCCACGGGCGGATCCGATACCCATGAGCGCAGAGCCCGCACCCTGCATGACGGATTTGACGTCGGCGAAGTCGAGGTTGATCAGGCCCGGGGTGGTGATGAGGTCCGTAATGCCCTGGACACCGGAAAGCAGTACCTGGTCAGCTGAGCGGAAAGCGTCCAGGACGGAGACGTTGCGATCGCTGATGGACAGGAGTCGGTCGTTGGGGATGACGATCAGGGTGTCGACTTCATCACGCAGGGCGTCGATGCCGGCTTCGGCAGAGCCCGCACGACGGCGGCCTTCGAAAGTGAAGGGGCGGGTCACCACGCCAATGGTCAGCGCACCCAGGGAGCGGGCGATGCGTGCGACTACAGGGGCTCCGCCAGTACCGGTGCCACCACCTTCGCCAGCCGTTACGAAGACCATGTCAGCGCCGCGGAGAACTTCTTCGATCTCGTCAGCGTGGTCTTCGGCGGCCTGCTTGCCGACCTCGGGGTTGGCTCCAGCGCCAAGGCCGCGCGTAAGCTCGCGACCGACGTCGAGCTTGACATCGGCATCACTCATGAGGAGCGCTTGCGCGTCAGTGTTGATGGCAATGAACTCGACGCCCCGGAGGCCGACCTCGATCATGCGGTTGACTGCGTTCACGCCACCGCCGCCGATGCCGACGACCTTGATGACGGCCAAGTAATTCTGCGGTGCTGCCACGTTTCGTGCCCCTTGCTTGTGTCCTATAGCGAAACTGATCGAGTCCAACTTGAATCCTTGGACCTTAACCCTCTAGTTGAAGGTTATAGTTATGTCAAGTAACTCTACTGCGACGGTATTTCCTCCGCTTCGCACATGCAATGACCGCTTGCGCGTGTCGCTTGATTGTCGCGAAATAAGGTCACCGAGGCCCGCAGGTTACGTGCTCAATGTTCTTTATTTGGTGAATGGATGCCGGGGCACGCTGACGTCGTAGACGTTCACGGGAACTTTGGGATCCGGCGGCATCTTCAGTAGTGCCTCAAGTGCCTTCGCCTTCAGTTCCTTGTCCTCGGCATTGCCCCACACTACCGTCTTTCCGTCCACCAGTTTCAGCTCCACGGCATCAGGCGACGCAGCGGATGCGGTGGACATCCTCGCAAGCACATCGGCCGGCAAAGTGTTCAGGACAGCCGCAATGGCTTTAAACAACCCAGTGTTGGTGGCACCTGCACCTGCGTCGATCAGGGGCAGCGCAACCGCAGACTGATCCTGTGTGGCTCCCAACTGGACCCCGTCTACATCCACCATCACAAACGAGTCGCCTTGCTTCAACAGGGCCACTGGTACGCGCTCATTGACGTGCACAAGCAATTCCGACGGCGGCCTTGCCTCCACAGTTGCCGAACGCACCTGGACCAAGGGCTTCAGGAGCTCATTGACTTCCTGCTCGCTCACCTGCGGCAGCGGCTTGCCCTCGACACCTGACAAAGCCTTCTGCACAGTCTCAGGCGTCACTAGCTTGGTGCCGTCCACAGTGATGGTCCGGACCACGAGCACGGGCGAATAGATGGCACCCGCTATGAGCACTGCGACGAAAGCCGTGACGATGCAGAGCGTCCACAGCAGGAGCCTGCGTTTGCGTTTGCCCTTTGGCTCGGGAAAAGCAATGACGTTGTCCGCGCTGCTCTGCTTGACCGGACTCGTCACTGGAGATGGCCCGACTGACCGTTGGGCGCTGATGACACTGTCCGGGGAACCACCGGCCGAACGGCTCTTGTTCTCCTGGCTGGAATCTGCCCCGGGCTTGAAGGTTGGCTTACGGGTGCTAGCCACCCAGCGCCTCCACAATCACCGGGCCGTAAGCAGTGACATCTCCGGCTCCCACGGTCAGCACTATGTCCCCCTCGCCAGCGGACGCCACAACAGCATCCACAGCTTCGTCACCAGAGACCAGCCGTCCTTGGGAGAGCCGGTCAGCAATCAACGAACTAGTGACGCCGGGGATGGGGTCTTCACGGGCAGGGTAGATGTCCAGGACCAGCGCCGTGTCCGCAGCGTCCAGTGCCGCTGCAAACTCCGCAGCGAATTCCCGGGTCCGTGAAAACAAATGCGGTTGGAAGAGAACGTGGACTTTGTTGCCGCCGGCCACAGAGCGCGCGGCGGAAAGGGCCGCACGCACTTCAGTTGGATGGTGGGCGTAGTCGTCGTATACACGCACGCCCCTCCCCTGCCCTTTGAGTTCAAAGCGCCTGGACGCACCGGTGAAGTGTCCAAGTGCCGTAGCCGCCGTCCCGGGCGCTACGCCAAGCTCCAAGGCCACGGCGAACGCGGCAGCCGCATTGAGCGCGTTATGCCTTCCCGGGACCTGCAGGTCCAAGTCGTACCCGGCTCCATCCACCGCTACCGAGACATCACCCGGGCCACCATCGTGAAGGCGGATATCGGCGTCGTGCCTTGTCCCGTACGTAAGCACGCGAGTGGTTCCCTTGGCGGCTGTCCGCTCCGCCAAGGCGCGGGCGCCCTCGTCGTCCGCACATGCCAGAAGGACTCCGTGGGGCGGCAGGAGCGCCGCGAAGTTATCAAAGGAGGCATAAACAGCTTCAGCGGTTCCGTAGTGGTCCAGATGGTCCGCTTCCACATTGGTGACGACGGCGATCAGGGGACGGTAGTTGAGGAACGAACCATCGGACTCGTCCGCTTCAGCCACGAAAATATCCGAGGAACCATGAGCCGCGTTGACTCCCAGTGCCGGGACGTTCGCGCCAATGGCGAACGACGGATCCAATCCTGCTTCCTTGAGCAGGACCGCGACCATGGAGGTGGTGGTGGATTTGCCGTGCGTACCGGCGATGGTGACCACCCTGTGGCCGTCCATGGTGGCAGCCAATGCCTCGGAACGATGCAGGACGGGCAAACCGGCCTGGCGTGCCGCAGACAACTCAGGATTGTCAGCACGGATTGCGGAGCCGGCAACAACAGTTTGGGCGTCACCCAAATTGGCGGAGTCGTATCCCACGGCAATACGGGCACCTGCTGCGGCCAGGTCATGCATGACTGGAAGGTCCTTGGCGTCCGTACCACTCACGGGAACACCCCGGGCCACCATGATCCGGGCGATGGCTGACATTCCCACGCCGCCGATGCCGATGAAATGTACTCGTCCAAGGGACTCGAGTGGTGCAATCGCGTGCGTCATGCGGATACCGCTTCCAAGACAAGATCAGCCATGCGCTGATCGGCGTTTCTGATGCCAAGGGCCTCGGACCTGCGGGCCATGTCGTCCAGCCTGCCGCGGTCCGATACGAGTGGAATGAGTTCTTCTTTGAGCCATTCCGGGGTGAATTCTTTGTCCTGGACCATCAGCGCTCCGCCGGCCTCCACCAAGGCAGCTGCATTAAGGGCTTGCTCACCGTTGCCGATCGGCAAGGGCACGAACACCGCTGGAACCCCTACTGCTGCCACTTCGCTGACGGTTGCGGCCCCGGCACGGGCGAGCAGGATGTCTGCAGCAGCGTAGACATTCTCCATTCCATCCACGTACTCCACCTGCCGGTAGCCATCAGCGGCGAGGAGCCCGCCGTCGTTATCCAGAACAGCCTTGCCGGTACCGGTGATGTGCAGTGTCTGGATCCCGGCAGCTGCCAGCGCGGGCAAGGCAGCAGCCACAGCACGGTTGATGCTCAGTGCTCCGGAGGACCCGCCAGTCACGATCAAGGCAGGACGGTCCGGATTGAGGCCCAGCGAAGCCTTGGCAGCAGGCGCGGCCTTGGTGCGGTCCAGTCCTGAGATGGCGCGGCGCATGGGCATTCCCACGTGGCGGGCGCCGCGAAGGCGCGTACCGGCAAACGCCACGGCAACATGGCGGCTGAACCGTGCACCCACGCGGTTCGCCAGCCCCGCCTTCATGTTGGCCTCGTGGATCACGATAGGCGTACCGCGCCTGCGGGCGGCCAAATACATGGGCGTGCACACGTAGCCGCCCACGCCCACCAGGACATCGGCCTGTGCGTCATTCAGGATTCGTTCCGCCTGCTTGACTGCTCCCCTCAAGCGCCCCGGAAGCTTCACGAGATCAAGGGACGGTTTTCGTGGCAAAGGGACACGGTCAATAGTGGCGAGCTCGTACCCGGCCGCCGGGACAAGCCTGGTTTCCAGGCCCGACGGCGTGCCGACAGCCAGGATGGCAGCTTCCGGACGCTTTTCCTTGATTGCGTCCGCGATGGCCAGCAACGGACTGACATGGCCGGCCGTACCACCGCCTGCAAGCACGACGGACAGCGGCCTGGACGCGTGGGGGGAATCTGAAGTCATGAAGTGCTATTTACGCTTTCGTGCGGTCTTGGACAAACGACGCGGCAAGAGCCTGGGACGCTGTTGTGGTGGCAACTGTCCGCGGGCCAAGGACAACACTACGCCCACGCCGCACAGCGACATCACCAAGGCCGAGCCACCCGCAGAAATGAAAGGCAGCGGGACACCGATCACTGGAAGCAGCTGGGTCACCACTGCCATGTTCATGCTTGCCTGTCCCAGGAGCCACACCATGATGCCACCGGCGAGCGTGCGCTGGAACGGATCCGTCTGCCGGACAACGACACGGAAAATGGCGATGCCAAGGATGGCGAACAACACCAGGACCACAAGGGTGCCCACCAGTCCCAGTTCCTCGCCGATGATGGCAAAGATGAAGTCATTGTGGGCCTCGGGAAGCCAGTTGTATTTTTGCCTGCTCTGCCCCAACCCAAGTCCGGTCCAACTGCCCTGCGCCAATCCATACATGCCGTTGGTGGACTGGTAGGTGAAGTCGGAATCTGCGGTGCAGGAATTCCCTGCCATGCCCAACCAGGCTGTCACCCGGCAGATCCGGTTGGGACTGATGATTGTCATGGCCGTAGCGCCAATGGCTCCCGCGACGCCCGCAATGGCCAGCATCTTGGTGGGAACCCCGGCAAAGTACAACCCCGCAGCCACAATGGCCATGACAACGATCGCCGTGCCCAGGTCATTGCCCACGAGGATCAGCCCAAGGACCAGGCCAGCACCGGGGACCACCGGGATGATCACGTGCATCCAGCGATGCAGGTACTTCTCCTTGCGTGCCAGGACCGCCGCTATCCAAACACAAAGAACCAGCTTCGAAATTTCCGAGGGCTGGATGCTGATCCCGCCGATGTCGATCCAGTTCTGGTTGCCCAGTGTGCTGCGGCCGAAAACCTGGACAAGTATCAGCAGGACCACAACGGCACCGAGTCCCCACCAGGACAGCCTCTTCATCCAGCTGACGTTGGTCCGGGAGATCAGGTACATCGCCACAAGTCCAACGACGCCAAACATCGCCTGCTTCAACGCGTCTGCGTACGGGGACTTGCCTTCGGAAATCGCTTCCACACTGGAAGCAGAGAGCACCATCATGACACCGATGGCCGTGAGGGCCAGGGCGCATCCAAGAATGAGGTAGTACGTGGAGCTGTTGGGCGCTTTGCTCTTGCCCTCCAGGCCTTCCCAGAAGGAGCGAACATGGCCCCGGAGCCGGACGGGCTTCTTGCGGGCAGCCGACGGAGCCTCGGCTCCGACGTTCCCGGAAACCTTGCCGCGGCTGCGGGTGGGCGTGCTGACCATTGTTACTCCTCGGTGGTCTTTGCCTGCCCTTCCACGAGCTCGCGTACTGCCTGGACGAAAGCGTCGCCACGGTGAGCGTAGGAAGAGAACTGATCCATGGATGCAGCCGCTGGAGCCATGAGCACGGTGTCACCTGGTTCCGCCACGCTCGCCGCTGCCCTCACAGCCTGGGCCATGATGGTCTCACCAAAAATCGGCGAGGAGGCGTTACCGTCTGCGGTCTGCACACTTTCAGTGTCGCCCTTGGGCTGGGCTATCACGGGGACATCCGGTGCGTGTCGCTGGAGGGACGCTTCCAAGGCCTCCGTGTCAGTGCCGATGAGCACCACGGACTTCAAGCGGGGGGCGTGCTCCTTGACGAGGTCATCGTAATTGACGCCCTTGGAGAGGCCCCCTGCGATCCAGACCACGTTGTGGAAAGCTGAAAGCGCGGCCGAAGCGGCGTGGGGGTTGGTGGCCTTTGAATCATTGATCCACAGGACGTCGTCGTGTTTGGCCACGAGCTGGATGCGGTGAGCGCCAGGCAGATAGTTGACCAAGCCCTGCTTCACGGCGGCAGGCTCAACCCCATAAGCACGCACGAGGGCCGCGGCGGCCAAGGCGTTGGCCACCATGTGGCGTGGTGCCACTGGCCCAAGATCGGAGATGGACGCGAGTTCGGCGGCTGAGTTTTTCCGCTCTTCGATGAACGCGCGGTCAACCAACAATCCATTCACCACACCCAGCATGCTGATGCCGGGGGTGTTCGTGGTGAATCCGACCGCACGGCAACCCTCCACGACGTCAGCGTTCTCCACCATGCGTTCGGTTTCAATTTGGTCGGCGTTATAGATGGCCGCCTTCTGCGTGTTCTCGTAGACCTTGGCTTTATCGGCAAGGTAAGAGGCGTAGGAGCCATGCCAGTCCACGTGGTCTTCGGCCACGTTCAGGCATACGCTGGCCACCGGGGACAACGAATGGCTCCAATGCAACTGGAAGCTTGAGAGTTCCACCGCAAAAGCGTCGTACTCCACCGGGTCCCTGAGAGCGTCAAGGATGGGCGTGCCCACGTTCCCCACGGCAATGGCTTTGAGTCCGGCGGCCTGCAGCATGGACTCGGTCATCCCTACCGTGGTGGTCTTACCGTTGGTGCCGGTGATGGTGAGCCAATCAGCGGTCTTCCGGCCCGCCCGTTCGCGGACGCGCCACGCTAATTCGACGTCGCCCCACACCGGAATGTGCTTGCGTGCGGCGGCGGCCAGCAGGGCTTGGTCCGGGCGCCACCCCGGCGAGGTCACAATGAGCTCCGGCTTGTTGCCGTCAATGAGGGGAAGGACCTTCACGGCCTCTTCGCCCAGCAGTACATCCACCGCCCCCACGATTTTCAGGGTGTCGGCCTGCGCCTTTGCTTTCGCCGTGGTGGAGGCATCCACCACCACAACTCTTGCACCAAGTTCGATGAGGGTATCCGCGGCGGCAAAACCGGACACGCCGATTCCCGTCACCACTACACGCAAGCCACTCCAGTCGGCATCCCAACTGGTGAGATCCTTAAGGCGGTCGTTGGCCGACGGCGCGCTCTCCTGGTTTGCATTCACAGCAGCACCACCCATTCAGCGTAGAAGACTCCAAGGCCGGCGGCCACGAAGAGCCCGGCAAGGATCCAGAAGCGGACAACAACCGTGACCTCTGCCCACCCCTTCAGTTCAAAGTGATGTTGCAATGGGGCCATCTTGAAGACGCGTTTGCCACCTGACAGCTTGAAAAAACCAACCTGGATGATGACGGAAAGGGTGATCAGGACGAACAAGCCACCGATGAAGGCCAGTAAAAGTTCTGTGCGGGACAGGATCGCGAAAGCGGCAACGGCGCCTCCGATTGCCAGGGAACCGGTGTCACCCATGAAGATCTTGGCCGGTGATGTATTCCACCAGAGGAAGCCCACCAAAGCAGCGCTCAGGATGGCCGCGAGGAGCGCCAGGTCCATGGGGTCGCGCACTTGATAACAACCGCTGCCGGCCTCACGCGGCGAACCGCAGGCCTGGTTGTTCTGCCAGATCCCCATAATCGTGTAAGCGCCGAACACCATGATGGATGCTCCCGACGCGAGCCCATCCAGGCCATCTGTCAGGTTCACACCGTTGGTAGCCGCGGTGATGATGAGGTTGGACCAAACGACAAAGAGAATTGCGCCCAGGACGGTCCCACCAAAGGCGAGATCCAGCCAGGGGATGTCGCGGACGAGGGAAATTTGCGTGGAAGCCGGACGGAGTCCGTCCTCGTTCGGAAACTGCAAAACCAGAACGGCAAAAATGATGCCGACGGCGGCTTGCAGGATCAGCTTGGCGCGGGCGTTCAGGCCCAAACTGCGCTTGTTGGAAATCTTGATGTAGTCATCCAGGAAGCCAACGAAGCCCATTCCCACCATGAGGAACAGCAGCAGCAGCCCGGACGCGGAGGGTCCGGCGGACCGCGGATTCATCATCCACATGATCAAGTGGGTCACGAAGTAGCTGATCAGAACCGCGGCAACAACCACGGTCCCGCCCATGGTAGGCGTGCCTCGCTTGGTGTGGTGCGAGGTGGGACCGTCATCCCGGATGAACTGCCCATAGCTCTTGGCCACCAGGAATCTGATGAACAGGGGCGTCCCTATCAGGGCCGCTAGGAGGGCGACGCCGGCGCCGATCAAAAGTGCAATCACAGCAGCTCGTTCCCTTCGCTTGCGGCATCTTCAGCCGCGCTTTCCCCGGTGGACTCGGCCCGTGGGGGTAATGCTATCCGATCGCCCAAATGCCTCAGGCCCACGCCATTGGAGGACTTGAACAAGACCAGGTCTCCGGGTTGCAGCTCCCTTTGCAGGAGTTCGTAGGCTTCTTCGGCAGTCTCCGTGAACGAACATTCGTCCCCCCACGAACCTTCCTGGATGGCCGATATGTAAAGGGCCCGCGCTTCGCGTCCCACCACCACGAGCCTGGAGATGTTCAAGCGCACCACCTGTGTTCCCACTGCAGTGTGCTCCCGGATGGAATCCTCGCCGAGCTCAAGCATGGCCCCAAGGACGGCCCATGTGCGCCTGCCTTGGCCAAGATCAGCGAGGGTGCGCAGCGCAGCCCGCATCGACTCAGGATTGGCGTTGTACGCGTCGTTGATGATGGTGACACCGTCAGGGCGCTCGGTTCGCTCCATGCGCCAGCGGCTGGCAGCGGACTGGGAACTAAGCGAGGAGGCAATGTCTGCCGCAGGGATGCCCGCGGCAAATGCCGCAGCAGCAGCCGCCAGCAGGTTTGTCACGTGATGGCCGCCGATCAGGCGGCTTCGGACGTGAACGGAAGGGCCGCCGTCGGGCAGTACAAGTTCAAACTCGGGGTGGCCTTCGGCGTTGACCACAACGTTGCGCGCTTCCACGTCTTCGTTCGTCGCTGGAGAGGCACTGAAGCCGAGGACTTTGGCCGTGGTGCGGGTCTTCATGGCAGCAACGCGGCCATCGTCCAGGTTCAGGACGGCTGTGCCGTTCTCACTAAGCCCTTCTACAAGTTCGCCCTTGGCCGTAGCGATGTTTTCGACACCGCCGAATTCCCCGGCGTGGGCGGTGCCGACCACCAGCACCACACCAATATCGGGCTGCACCATCCCAGCGAGGTACTTGATATGCCCGATGCCGGTGGCTCCCATCTCAATGACGAGGAAGCGGGTGTCCGTATCGGCGGCAAACACGGTCAGGGGCACGCCGACCTCACCGTTGTATGAGCCCCGGGGAGCCACTGTGGGCCCGGCTTGGGACAACACGCCGGCGAGTAAGTCCTTGGTGGTGGTCTTGCCGGCCGAGCCAGTAATACCGATCACTGTAAATTGCTCGCCGCGCTGTTCCCGGGCAGAGCGGATGCGGCGGACTGCTTCGGCAGCAAGCGCTCCCATGGCGAGCACGGCGTCATCAACAACGACGGCGGGATACGGCTTACCGTCAACGGCAGTGACCTCGCGTTCGGCCAACACCAGGACGGCACCCCGCTCGAAGGCAGCGTCAACGAAGTCATGACCATCTGCGTGCTCGCCCGGCTTCGCCACATAGAGCGAACCAGGTGTAGCTTCCCGGGAATCAGTGACGACAGAAGTGGGCGCGATGTCCCCGCCTCCGGTCAAACGGCCATGGGTGATGTGGGCGATATCCGCCGCAGTAAGTGCAATCATCTCGGTTTAGGACTCTATCCGCTGGTCCGTTGAAACGCTGAATCCCCTGGATGTCAAGGCGGTCCGTAGTTCCACTCTGTCGTCGAGAGCCAGGTTGACGCCCTTGACCTCTTGCCATACCTCGTGGCCACGACCAGCGATCAGGATGGTGTCCTTCGGAGTGGCCAGCTCCACGGCGAGTCGGATGGCGGCATCGCGGGGTGATGATTCGATGATTTCACTGCTCAGGTTCCCTGATTCACGGGCGGCATGGGCACCTGCGAGGACCTCTGACCGGATAGCCGCCGCATCCTCGTCATGGGGGTCGTCGTCACTGACAATGACAATATCCGCCAAGCGTGCCGCGATGGCGCCCATGGTCGGACGCTTGCTTTGGTCCCGCTGCCCGGTGGCCCCGAACACCACGATCACCCGGGAGCCTTCCTCACGTGAACGCACAGCCTGGAGTGCGCGAGCCAGGGCGTCGGGATTGTGGGCAAAATCAACCACGGCCGCCGGCGCGGTGGAGATGAGCTGCATTCGTCCAGGAACGGCCACGGTGAAGGGATCGTGGGCGTCCAGTGCACCTTGGAGGGTCTCTACATCCATGCCTGATGACAACACCATGATCGTGGCAAGGGCCGCGTTCGCCACGTTGAAGTCACCCGGTAAGCCAATGTGTACGCGCAGGACGCGGCCGTCTGTGTGCCGCAGTTCAAAATCGGTGCCGAGTCCACGGGAGGTTGTTGAGGCAACGGACCAATCGGCAGGGCTGCCACCTGTCCTGGCAGTAAGTGTGGTGACCGGAATGTCCGCCGTCCGAGCCAGGTTCCGGCCCCACTCGTCGTCGACCATCACCACTGCCTGGCGTGCCCGTCCGGCAGTGAACAGCTCGGCCTTGGTGCGGAAGTACTCTTCCATGCTGCCGTGCAGGTCCAAGTGGTCCTGGGTGAGGTTCGTGAAGCCGGCGACGTCGAACATCACGCCATCGACGCGGTGATAAGCAACGGCGTGGGAGGACACCTCCATGGAAGCCGCCTCCAGCCCGCGTTCCCGCATCAAGGCGAGCAGTGCATGGACGTCGGTGGATTCCGGCGTGGTCAACAGGCTCGGAATAGGATCTCCCCCGGCCAGGATCTCGATTGTTCCGATGAGTCCCGGGGTTTTACCCAGGGCACGGAGCAAGGAGTTGATGAAGTATGTTGTAGTCGTTTTACCGTTGGTCCCTGTCACTCCAAACAGCGTCGGGAACCCGCCGTCGTCCGGCTGGCTGCGGTAGATCAGGGCCGCCAAACGCCCGACGACGGCGCGCGGCTCGTCGACGATGAGGACAGGTACGGGCTGCTCGCCTGCCAGGGCGAGCTGCCGTGCCCCGGCGTCATCAGTGACTACGGCGACGGCGCCGGCCTCGACCGCCTGTGGGACAAAGTCGGCTCCATGGCGCGAAGCGCCGGGCAGGGCCATGTAAAGGTCACCCGGTTCAATGGACCGGGAGTTCAGCGAGATCCCCGTAACTCCCTTGTTGTCGCCGTCCGCCGGGACGGGGACACCAAGGGCTTCCGCAAGGGTCGACAAAGGCACTGCAGCCACAGACGCCGGACGAAAGCCGGAGGTGCCCGTTTCGGGCGTCTCGGCATGGAAAGCGGCCTCATTGTGCTCTGACACGTGGTTCTCCGTTGATGCTCGGTGGAACGACCGGCTTGGGGCCAGCGGCGCCCAGCCGATAGTGATGGATCAAATTCTTTGGCCGAAACAGACGCCCAAGAAGCTTACTTGACGAACTGCGGCAGGCGCGCGGGGGTGCCGGTGGATGGCGCCACGTTGTAGGTCCTGAGGACCTGGGACATGACCGAACGGAACACGGGACCATTGGTGATGCCGTAGATATTTCCCCTGGGACGCTGCAGGACTACCTCCACGATGAAGCGCGGGTCATCCATGGGCGCCATCCCCACCATCGAGGCCGTATACCCGTCAAAACCGGCGAGTCCATCTTCCCGGGGCGCCTGTGAGGTGCCTGTCTTTGCTCCCACCCGGTACCCGTCAATGGCCGCGTCCTTGATCTGGCCTTCGGTCACTGCGCTTTCCAGGATGTCCTTCATTTGTTGAGCAGTCTCCTTGGACACCACCTGCCGGGACTCCTTGGCAGGCACCTTCTGCTCTTCACCCTCAGGCGTGATGTAACTATCGATGAGCCTTGGCTGCACCATCACGCCGTCGTTGGCAATCGTCTGGAAGGCCCGGACGGTTTGCAGCGTCGACTGCGAAACTCCCTGACCAAACAGGACCGTGTACTGCTGGCGTTCATCCCACTGATCAGGCTTGGCGAGGATACCCGTCGCTTCCGCCGGAAGGCCAATGTCCGTTTGTTCGCCGACGCCGAACTTCTTCAGCCATTCGTAGCGCTGCTCTTTGGTCAGCCTGCTTCCCGCCATCACGGTGCCGGTGTTCATGGACCAGCCCAGGATTCCGGCCAGCGTGCGTTCTTCGGTGCCGTGCTCGAACGCATCAGTGAACGTCTGACCGTCGATGGTATACGACGGCGGGATGGTGAAGTGGTCCAGCGGAAAGGACTTACCCTCCTCAATCACGGCAGAGGCAGTGATCATCTTCTCGACGGATCCAGGCTCGTAGGCGGCCGTCACAGAACGCACACCGCGGTCCTTGGCATCAACCTTCCCGGGGTCGTTGGGGTCCGGGGCGTTCGTGTCGGCCAAGGCGATGAGGTTGCCCGTCTTGGTGTCGATCACAATGATCGAACCCCACTCAGCGTTCATCTTGTTGACCTGGCTTTGGATGGCCTGCTGTGCGAAGTACTGGATGTCTGTATTGAGGGTCAGCTTGACGTCGCTTCCATCGACAGCTGGCGTGAGCTCATCGGTGGCCACGGGAATCCTGAGGCCATCCGCGCCAATCTCGAAAACACGCTTGCCCTCGGTACCGCGGAGCACTTGGTCCTGGGTTTGCTCGATGCCTGCCTGGCCTGTGGTGCCATCCTGGAGGAAACCCACCACGCCCCCTGCAACGCTGCCGTTCGGATAGACACGCTTACTGACGCCTTCGGCGGCCACACCCGGAATGTGCAGCTTGGAGATGCGGTCTTCAAGCTCCGGCTTCACGTCCTTGGCCACCGTAGAGTACTTCTTGTCGCCAGTGAGCGACTCCCTGACCTTGGCAGGGTCAGCCCCGAGGAGCGAAGCCAGTTCGGAGATCCCCTGGTCCCGGGAGATCGTCTCTATTTCTTCAGTCTTCTCGTTGTACCGTTTGAACTCAGCTGTAGCACTGTTCAGGACCTGATCCACAACAATGTTGTAGCGGATGACGCTGCTGGCCAGGACATTACCGTTGGAATCCAGGATCCTGCCGCGTTCGGCCGGCAGTACCTGCGGTGTGAGCCGGTTGGCAAGAGCGGCCTCGGCCATCCCACCGACATCAAGGCCCTGCACCATGAAGAGTTTCCCGCCCACCACCAACAGCAGCGTCAGCATGATGCCAAGACCAACCCGGAGCCGCTTCCTTGCCGCCGGCACCTTGGTCTTTTTTGATTTGCCGGGGTTTTGCGCCACGTTGATTCCTTGCTGCTGGCCTTGCTTCGGTGGTCTTGCGGGCTAGTGCCCTGGTGCCTTCTGCTGGGGCGCCGGAACGGATCCCCCGTGAAGCTCCGCGGGCGCGGCTGCCGGAGTCGCCGGCTTGGCAGCAGGCGCAGCCGGTGCGGCCGCGGGCGCTTTCGGTGTTGCCGGCTTGAGGTTCTCCAATGGATCCTTGGTAGTCACCGAGGGAACCACATCAAGCTGGCCGGCAACGGCCGGAGGGGCGATCACCGCCGCGGGGTTGTCTCCCTTGACAGCAGGCGTTGCCTTTCCGGTGACCGTCATGGTGTTCAGATCAATCTGCCCCTTGACGGTGGACTGGACCATTCCCAATTCTGCAGCCTTTGCCGCCAGATTCTGGGGAGCCTCGAAGTTCTGCTTCTTCTGTGTCAAGTCCTGGTTTTCCTTGTTCAGCGTGGCTGCTTCTGATTTCAGCTGCACCAACCGGTACTGGGCTGTGGATACAGAGATGTTAAGGACGAGCACCGTCAGCAGGGCGGCTGCCATCACCACGAAGCACAGGACAACAAAGGGAGTGCGCCGCTTCCCGGGGACGCTGCGCACAAGCGAAAGCGGCGTGCGCGCCTTTCGGCCGACGTCGGGCCGGCCTGCTGGAGCCGGGAGTGCCCTGGCCGTGTTGCCTACCACGGAGGAGGGCAGTGTCTTCGCTGCGGCGGTGCTCATGCGACTCTCCTTGGCTTGATGCGCTCCACGGCCCTGAGTCGGGCAGACGCCGCGCGGGGGTTCTCGGCAATTTCTGCGGCCGTAGGCACTTCCGTGCCTTTGGTCAGCGTTTTCAGTTCGGGCTTGTGTTCTTCGAGTTCAACGGGGAATCCGAGCGGTGCTGAGGACTTGGATCCTGCCTGGAAGACGGACTTTACGATCTTGTCCTCCAGGGAGTGGTAGGACATCACGACAATCCGCCCGCCCATGGCCGTCGCTGCGACGGCGGCTGGAACAGCCCGTTCCAGGACGTCGAGCTCTTCGTTGACCTCGATACGCAGCGCCTGGAAGGTCCGTTTGGCCGGGTGGCCACCGCTCTTGGCCGCGGCAGCAGGTACCACGCCCCGGATTTGCTCAACGAGTTCTCCGGTGGAGGCGAAGGGCTTCTCAGCCCGGGCAGTAACGATCCTGTTCGCAATCCGCCCGGCGAACTTCTCTTCGCCCCACTTGCGGATGATGCGGACCAGGTCTTCTTCGCTGTAGTTGTTGACGACGTCTGCCGCGGTTTGCCCCCGGCTGGTGTCCATGCGCATGTCCAGCGGTGCATCGTAGGAGTAGGCGAAGCCACGCTCCCGTTCATCCAACTGCAAGGACGATACACCCAGGTCCATGAGGATGCCGTGGACTTCAGGGATACCCAAATCCGCCAGGACGTCCTCGATTTCGTCATAGACCGCGTGAACCAAATCCGTGCGATCCGAGAATGGTTCCATCCGCGCACCGGCCAACGCCAACGCTTCCTCATCGCGATCGATACCCACGAGGTGCAGATCAGGGAAGCGTTGCAGCATGGCCTCGGAGTGGCCGCCCATGCCCAGCGTCGCATCGATAACGATCGGCGTCTCACCACGGGTGCGTGCTGCTTCGAAGCCGGGGGCGAGCAAGTTGATGCAGCGGTCCTTCAGGACGGGCACGTGGCGCTCAGATGTGGGCTTTGCCGCGTCCTGCTCTTCCACGTTGCCTCCTCTTTCCTCAATCGCTTGCATTCAATTCCTTGGATCGGATCCCCATCCGCGCCTATCGTTCCGCCGGCCTGGCTCAGGGGAAGTTGAGCCAGGAAGACAGTTCGATGGGCGGCTGGAGATCCCATCCAAGAACCGGGGCCAAGGCCCCCTCCGCCGGTTAGATGAACCCGGGCAGATTGTCATCGTCGGTTTCCGAGAAGGCTGCTTCCTTCTCGGCGAGGTATTCATTCCAAGCCTCGGCATCCCAGATCTCCGCGCGGGTACCGGCACCGATAACTGCCAATTCCCGGCCAAGCCCTGCATAGGCCCGGAGCGCCGGCGGAATCGTCACGCGCCCCTGCTTGTCAGGTATCTCGTCAGAGGCCCCAGACAGGAAAACCCGAATGTAATCACGAGCCTGCTTGGAGGACAGTGGTGCCTCCCGCATCGATTCGTGAATGCGCTCGAATTCCTTCTGGCTGAAGACGTAAATGCAACGTTCCTGACCCCTTGTGAGAACCAGGCCCTCGGCAAGTTCCTCACGGAACTTCGCGGGAAGTATGATCCGGCCCTTTTCATCAAGACGTGGGGAATGGGTGCCAAGAAACACCGGCCCACCGCCCCTCAGTCAAGGTGCCCGTTCATACCCAACCCTGCCAATACCCTCTTATGCGCTCCACTTTACTCCACAAAGCCCCACAGTCAACGCACAACAGGGCGTTTCTCCACCACTTTGAGTTTCTGAAGGCGCGTAATGGCGCGGATCCACGGACGTGGTGGGAAGTGGAGGACAGAGGCAGGTCTGGGTGCACGCCTCAATGGGCCACGCTGGAATCAGGTGCAGCACGGTGTCGCTGCCGCTCCACAGTGGGCTGCCAATCCTGAAGGGGTGGAAAGTGGAGGATGGTGCAGCAAGGAGGACTGGGCAGGTAGGAGGACTGGGCAGCAGTTAAACGCAAAAAGACCCGTTAGGGGTCTTTTGTGTCCCCTGCAACTCAGGGGCATGCACCAATTACGGCGCAGGTAATTATGGAATCGCTACTTGGAAGGATCCGTTTCCGGGTTAATGCTGGCGGTCACGCTCAATTGTCGTCGCGGCGACGCTCGTCCCAGCGCTCCTCAAGATTGCTCATGAACGAACTCTTGGACTTTGACTTTCCGGTTTTCCCCTTCCGGGCCTTGCCGAACGCCGCGCCCCGAAGAGTCGCAAAGTAGACACCTGCACCCATCACGACAAAGCCGAGGACACCAACGAAAATCTGTTGGAGTGACACGCCGACCAGCAGCAAAAGGATGCCTGCAATGGCACCCAGGACACCAATTATCACGTGCCGGGTTGACCAGCTGCGGATGGGATCCGAACCCATGGTGTTGGCAAACTTCGGATCGTCCTCATGAAGCTGCTTCTCAAGTTGCTCAAGCAGCTTCTGTTCATGCTCCGAGAGGGGCATCGCGACCTCCTTTAGTCAGCCAGCGTCTGGACGAATCGCGGCCTGTGCGTCTGTTTCCAAAACGATCGGGCCACGAAAAGCGTTCCCAAAAATTTCCGCTTTGTTAGCGGACATCCTGGGACCGACTGCTCAGGAAACAGCTGTCCAGACGATCTAAATATCTGTACTAATTAGGATAGTTTGTCAGGCGCTGTTCTGAAAGACGCGCGGAGGGCGCCTGCCCGGCTTCGCGGGGGTCATTGGGCGTCGGGAGTCTTGCCCGGATCCAGGAGCCTGGCCGGGAGCAGGGTTTTGGAGCCGAAGCGTTCCGCAACGCGGTCAAGGGCCTGCTCCGCGGCCCGCCAGTTGTCATCCCGCCGGTCAAGGCTGAGCTGCAGGGACGCCTGGCCGGCCGGTTCCAGCTGCTCAGCACGGACGCCTACAAGACGGACGCTCATGGATCGTGCCCCCAAGGACTCCAGCAATTGCACGGCAACCTGGTAAATAAGCTGGGCGCTGTCAACGGGAGTATGTACCGTCCGGCTACGGGTCACAGTGGAAAAGTCGGCGTATCGGAGTTTCAAAGCTATGGTTCGGGCCAGCATCCCGGAACTTCGCAGCCGCGCTGCCGTGCGATGGGACAACCTGAGGAGCTCCCGCTGCACCAGGGCGTCGTCTGCCGAATCTGTGGCGAAGGTCTCTTCTGCCCCGATGCTCTTTTCCAGCCTGGTAGGAGTGACTGGCCGGGGATCTATTCCCAGGGACAGTCGGTGCACATGCTCTCCGCTGGCGCCAAGGACCTTTTTCAACGATGCCACGGGCGTTGCTGCTACGTCGGCCACCGTCCGTATGCCGAGGCGTGCCAGCACCTCGGCGGTCTTGCCGCCGACGCCCCAGAGGGCATTGACGGGCAGGCTGTGGAGGTACGGGATGGTGTCCTCGGCGTCGATCTGGAGGATGCCGTCCGGCTTGCAGCGGGTGGATGCGATCTTGGCCACAAATTTGGTTCCGGCAATCCCCACTGAAGCGGTGATACCAAGCTCAGACCGAACCCGTTTGCGGATGAGATGGCCAATGTCCAAGGGGGATCCGAGACGGCGGATTGCACCGCCGACGTCCAGGAACGCCTCGTCAACGCTCAACGGCTCCACGAGGTCCGTGATGGAGGCGAAGATCTCCATGAGCTGCGCCGAAACCTCGTAGTAGAGCTTGTGGCGCGGGTGGATGATGACAGCGCCCGGGCACATCCGCATGGCTATGGCCATCGGCATCGCTGACTTCACACCTGTGGCCCGGGCTTCGTAGGACGCCGATAACACAACCGAACGTTCAGCAGGGAAGCCGACGATTACTGGCTTGCCCCGCAAGTCTGGCCGGCCGCGCAATTCCACGGAAACGAAAAAGGCATCCATGTCCACGTGGAGGATGCTGGTTCGCCGCTGTTCCCGCAGGGCATCCTGAGCGCTGCGGGCTGGTTCGCTGCCCACGCTTTGGGCGCTACCGGATGCTTCCTGACTCACAACGGCAATACTATGCCCGGCCACTGACTAAACTGGAGGCACAGTCCCCCGTCAGCCCAAGGAAGGATACCCCTGTGAAGCTCTTTGGAACTCCTCAATCGCGAGGGTTTGCCCTGCTCGCAGCGAGTGTCGCCCTGGCGGTTTCCGCCTGTACTCCGCCCACCAGCAGCCCGGCCCCATCCGCATCGGGGAGCTCCTCTGATTCCTCCACGGCTGCGCCATCTTCCCCGGCATCCCCTTCATCCTCGACACAGGCTCCTGACTCGTCCGGATCAGCCGGACCTGTGCCGGGCGCGACGGCCACAGTGGGCGCCTTGGTCCCCGGCTTTCCGGAACAGCTCATCCCGGTGATGCCCAAGACGTCCGTGCGCTCCAGCAGTTTTGACAAAAACGTGTCTCCTGCCACCGTTGCGCTCGTAGGAACGGTTAAAGCTCCGCCGGAAAGCGTGGTGGATTACTACAAGACATCCCTTGAAGCGCAAGGGTTCAAGGTTGTTCCGGGCGCCCAAGCCGTAGGCAACGTCACGTCGATCGACTTCATCCGCGGTGACGGTGAAACGGTCAATGTTTCCGTGAGGCAAAAGGAAGGCGTTTCCACCTTCACGATCGGCGCGAACGTGGCGGCCGGGTCCGTCAAGTGACGCCGGTTTCCCAACTCCACACGGAGCAACTCGAGTTTATTGGCGGTGTAGCCGGGAAGCTGAATGAGTTCCTGGCGGTCCAGCAGGACATGATGGCTACGATTTCGCCCGATGTCGCTCCCCTCATGGGGTCAATATCGAACCTCGTCACCGGCGGAAAACGGCTCCGTGCGCTGATGTGCTACTGGGGCTGGCGGGGTGCGGGCGGTCCCGTCGGTGACTCGGACATCCTGACAGCCGGTTGTGCTTTGGAACTTTTCCAAGCCGCGGCCCTCATCCACGACGACATCATTGACCGTTCGGATACGCGTCGCGGGGGTCCCAGTGTGCACCGTCGCTTCAGCCAACTCCATCAGGCCAATGGTTGGGCCCTGGACAATGAACGCTTCGGCCATGCAGCGGCGATCCTGACCGGCGATTTGTGCCTTTCCTTCAGCGAGGAATCCTTCACGGAAATCGGACCCCGGGCAGCAGCAGGAAGCGAAGCACGCCGCATTTTCAACCTCATGCGGGCCGAGGTAATGGCCGGGCAATACCTGGACATTCTCGAGGAAGTAGCCGGCCCTGTACGCGATCGAGCGGGTTCCGTGGACCGCGCCACCTCGATTATTCGCTACAAATCCGCAAAATATTCCACCGAGCACCCTTTGGCCCTGGGTGGAGCGTTGGCAGGCGCATCCAAGGAGCTGCTGAAGGCATATTCCGCATTTTCCTTGCCCTTGGGCGAAGCGTTCCAATTGCGCGATGATGTCCTGGGTGTTTTCGGCGATCCCGAGACGACAGGAAAACCCGCGGGCGATGACCTCCGCGAGGGCAAACGGACAGTGCTCGTTGGATTTGCCATTAACCTGGCTCCCACGGATCAAGCCACGTACCTGGACGAAATGCTGGGGAAACCGGATCTGGGTGAGGACGATGTTTCCACAATCCGCGACATAATGGTCAACTGCGGAGCGCTTGATGCCACGGAGTCCCTTATTGACGAGCTGAGCGACAAAGCCTTCGCCGCCCTGGAAGAGCTGCCGGTGGAAGAATTACCGCTCACAGCATTGCGCCAACTGGCTGAGGCAGCTGTCAGCCGGGCCGCTTGATGGCGCCTCCCAGGCGTTGAGACGACGACGGCGGTCAAGAACCGCCGTCGTCCGCTGTTTAACTGCTTATGACGGAATCCAACTGTCGGCTAACCGACTACCAGGCGAGACTGCGTTACCAGGCGAGAGACTGGGCGCGACGCCGAATCTCCGTCTTGCGTCCTTCGCGCAATGCATCGACAGGCCGTCCCCGCAATGAATCGTCAGGGGTAAACAACCACACGATGAGTTCTTCGTCGTTGTAACCGGCATCGCTAAGAACCGCAATGGTTCCCTTCAAGCTGTCCACGACGTGTCCATCCTGAATAAACAGCGCCGGAATCGAGCGGATATTCCGCTCACCCCGCCTGATGGCAACCAGCGCACGCTCATCCAACAGTCCGTGGACTTTGGTGATGGAAACTCCGAGCAGCTCGGCGACATCCGGCAGCGGCAACCAGTCGGAAACAAGGCTTTCTACATTACTCACGGAACAAGGTTGCCACGCCGGGCTGCCTGTCGCCTAGCCGAAGTACGACGGCGGACCCTCCACGCGGGAGAAAGTCGCCTTTTCATGGGGGTGAATTCGGCGAGGAGATTTCCAAAGCGCGCGAATTGTTGTGCCTGATGAATAAGTGTGAGAGATTCACACTGATCACACTTGCAACATTGATAACATCAGTAACATTGGCAACACTGGTAACAGCGGCAACACAAACTACTCCCGCTGCTGAGATGAGGACACATTCCATGACGACGCCCCGCTCGCCGAAACGAACCATGAGCATGCCGGTTATTGCGGCAACCACGGCTGCGCTTCCCGCCATGGTTTTGTCCTCGCTTGCCTTGGCCCAGCCAGCCACGGCTGCACCGGCACCCCAGCCGCGTAAGATTCCCGCTACCCTCGCTGCAGCCATGAAGGCCCAGGCCACCAAAGTGGGCAATGTGATTCCCGCCCAAGCGGTTGCGGCGACCCTTCCGTCCGCCCTGCGGCCCATGACTCCCTCCGTACCGGACACCTACAAGATCGTCCGCGGAGACACCATCAGTGCCATCGCACGCCGCTTCAACCTGGACACGTCCGCCGTCCTGCAGTTGAACAAGCTCACGGCAACAACGCTTATTTACCCGGGCCAGACCATCAAACTCACTGGCACTGCCCCGGCCGCCCCTGACCAGGCGCCCGCGCCGGCGCCGAGCGCACCTTCAAATGCCACAACCTACACGGTGGTTTCTGGCGATACGCTGGGCGCGATCGCCGCCCGGTACGGTGTCCCACTGTCCAGCATCTTCAGCTGGAACAATCTCAGTGGCAGCTCCATCATCTACCCTGGCCAGAAGATCAAGGTGAGTGGTGACTCTTCGCCCGCGACTCCCCCTGCTCCTGCCCCGGCTCCGGCACCTGCGGCCACTCCCGTGGCCAACACGGGCTCCTACACCATCAAATCCGGCGACACCCTGAGCTCCATTGCATCGCGTCACAACGTTTCGTTGTCAGCGCTGATGAGCGTCAATACAGTTTCGGCAACGACCGTCATTTACCCCGGACAGAAGCTCACCATCCCCGGCACTACGTCACTGCAGCCCGCCGGGGAAACCAAGCCCCTGGTGCCTAGCTCGTTCCTCGGCTTTACGTACCCGCCCGCTGTCGTCAGCTCCGCCAACGAGAACAAGGCGCTGCTGAACGCTTCGCCTGTCCCGAGCCGTGATGAAATGAAAACAATCGTGGCTGATACCGCCCGGCGCATGGGAGTCAGCCCCTCATTGGCACTTGCCTTCGCCGAACAGGAATCCGGCTTCGACCAGCGTGCGGTCTCCCCCGCCAACGCCATTGGAACCATGCAGGTCATTCCTTCCTCCGGCCAATGGGCATCTGATTTGGTGGGCCGCAAGCTCAACCTCCTGGATCCCTATGACAATGCAACGGCCGGCGTCGCCATCATCAGGGCACTCATCGCCACCAGCAAAGACCTCGACAACGCCATTGCGGGTTACTACCAAGGGCAGTACTCGGTCAGCAAGTACGGCATGTACGACGACACCAAGCGCTACGTCGAATCGATCAAGGCCCGGCAACGTACTTTCGGCTAGGCCGTTCCCAAGCACCTTCGGACGAGGCCTGGGTCCTTTGCGGATTCGGGCCTCTTCCCTGCCTCGATTAGGATCGTATGGTGCAGGAACAAACGCAAGACCACCTCATCGGGACCACGGTGGACGGGCGCTACCACGTCCGCTCACGCCTTGCCAGAGGCGGAATGTCCACCGTCTACCTGGCCACGGACCAGCGCCTGGAGCGCGACGTGGCCCTCAAAGTCCTGCACCCGCACCTGGCAAATGACGAGACGTTCCTGGAGCGACTCAGCCGCGAGGCCAAGGCCGCTGCGAGCCTGTCCCATCCCCACGTTGTCAGCGTGCTGGACCAGGGCGAAGACGGGCATATCGCTTATCTGGTGATGGAGTATGTCAAAGGCCATACGCTTCGTGACGTCATCAACCAGCAGGGTGCACTTCCACCGCGCCTCGCCCTCGCTCTGATCGATCCCGTCATCGAAGGTTTAGCGGCAGCCCATGGAGCAGGACTCATACATCGGGACATCAAACCGGAGAACGTGCTCATAGCGGACGACGGCCGGATCAAGGTAGGCGACTTCGGATTAGCCCGGGCTGTCACGGCCACCACAAGTACAGGCGCCTTGATCGGCACGGTCGCGTACCTCCCTCCCGAATTGGTGCTCGGCAAACCCGCCGATGCCCGCAGCGACGTCTACTCAGCGGGCATCATGCTCTACGAAATGCTCACAGGCAAGCAGCCATATGCTGGCGAGTCCCCGATTCAAGTTGCTTACCAGCACGTCAACGCCGTGGTTGGCCGCCCCTCAGAGGCTGCTCCCGGTCTTGCCGAAGACCTGGACGAACTTGTGCAGTGGTGTACTGCTGTAGACGCCGAAAACCGGCCCGTGGACGGCTCCGCCTTGCTATCGGAACTTCGCCACATCCGAACCACCCTGAGCGACGAACAACTGGACCACCGGCAGCCCTCCTCCCGGCCCCTCTCCCCTGGCGCTGCTGCTGGGGCAGCGGGTTCCATCGGGGCAGCCGCTTCCGCGGGTCCCGCTTCCGGCGCCGCTCGGCAGGGGGCCACCCCGCAAGAGAATCCCACCGAGGCCCTTGCCACTACAGCATCGCCCACCGAATTCATCCCACACCAGAGCAACCCGACAACCGTGATGGCAGGATCTGCACGGCAACCACGCAACGCCGGCCTGGCCCTTCCCGGTGTGGACGATGACCTGCCCCAGCCCAGCAAACGGGAGCAGAAGAAGCTGGAGCGGCAACAGGCTAAAGACCAGGCCCGGGCTGCTGCCACCCCGATGCGCCCCTTGCGTGAAGGCAATCCCCGGCGGCGCGCTGTTATTTGGACAGTCGTGATCGTGATCCTGGCGCTGCTGGCAGGTTCTGCCGGGTGGTTCTTCGGCATGGGGCCTGGATCTCCAGGCACCGTTCCCGATGTCAAGAACAAGACAGTGGCCGAGGCCCAACAACTCCTGCGAACGGCAGGATTCCAGTCCGAGCCCAAGGACGTCTTCGACGACGACGTCCAGGCGGGGCTCGCCGTCGGGACTGAACCCAAATCCGGGGAAGTGGTACGGAAGTTTCAAACCATCGCGCTTTTCGTTTCAAAAGGTGCACAACTCTTCGCGCTCCCCGGGCTGACGGGTGGGACTCTTGATGACGCAAAGACGGCCCTTAACGCCGCCCAAATGACCCTTGGCAACGTCACAGAGGCTTTTGACGAAAAGATACCCGCAGGCATTGTCATCTCCCAGGACCCTGCCCCGGGCAAAGAAGTCCGCCACGGCACGCCGGTTTCCTTCGTTGTTTCCAAAGGACCCCAGCCCATCCCCGTTCCCGATGTCCGGGGTTTACCCCAGGATGCTGCCGTGAAAGCAATTCAGGATGCCGGATTGAAGGCCGTTGTCGCTCCAGAGACGGTCAACGACAAATCTGTGCCCAAGGGCGCCGTTGTGGCACAGTCCCCTGGCAACGGCACGCTCGTCCGCGGTGAAACGGTGACCCTGACGCTGTCCAAGGGACCCAAAATGGTCAAACTCCCCAATTACGTTGGCCAGCAGGCCAAGAAGGCCGTGGAGGAGCTTGGCAAATTGGGTTTCGAAGTCAAGATCACCGATGTCCTCGGCGGTTTCTTGGGAATCGTCCGGGACCAGAGCCCAGCAGGCCCAGAAGCGCCGGAAGGGTCAACCGTTAACCTAACGGTGGTCTAGCCGGTCCACCCTAGTCGCAGACTATAGAAACTGGTGCGGTCCGGATTCCTCCGGACCGCACCTTTCTTGTATCTACTACCTCTTGGAGAGAGCTCCTGCCACCAGGAAGGCCATCTCGAGGGACTGCATGTGGTTCAGGCGCGGATCGCAGACAGATTCGTAGCGGTCCAGGAAAGCGTCCTGATCGATGGGATCTGCACCACCGAGGCATTCAGCGACGTCGTCGCCGGTCATTTCGACATGCAGACCACCCGGAACCGTTCCCAGGGAGTGGTGTACCTCGAAGAATCCACGTACTTCATCGATGACGTCGTCGAAGTTGCGGGTCTTGTACCCGTTTGGCGAGGTCACCGTGTTGCCGTGCATCGGGTCCGTGACCCACAGGACCTGGGCGCCGGAGGCAGTAACGCGCTCGACGACGGCCGGCAGCTTTTCGCGGATGTTGGTGGCACCCATGCGGGTAATGAATGTCAGGCGCCCGGGTTCGCGGTTGGGGTCCAGCTTGTCGATGAGGCGCAGGGCATCGTCGCCGCTGGTGGTGGGGCCGAGCTTGACTCCAATGGGGTTCCGTACACGGGAAAGGAAGTCCACGTGGGCATGATCGAGTTCGCGGGTCCGCTCGCCGATCCAGAGGAAGTGGGCGGAAGTGTCGTAGGGCAGTCCGGTGCGGGAGTCGATGCGGGTCAGTGCGCGTTCGTAGTCGAGCAGCAGTGCCTCGTGGCTGGCGAAGAACTCAACCCGCTTGAGCGCCTCGAAGTCAGCACCACAGGAGTCCATGAACATGATGGCGCGATCAATGTCGCGGGCAAGGGACTCGTACCGGGCATGCGCCGGGTTCTCAGTGAAGCCCTTGTTCCATTGGTGGACCAGCCGAAGATCCGCGAAGCCACCTTGGGTGAATGCCCGGATCAGGTTAAGTGTGGATGCCGACGTATGGTAGGCCTTCAGCATCCTGCCGGCGTCGTGCGCGCGGGACTCGGGTGTGAAGTCGTAGCCGTTGACGATATCTCCGCGGTATGCGGGAAGCGTCACGCCGTCGCGGGTTTCATCGTTGGACGATCGTGGCTTGGCAAATTGGCCGGCCATGCGGCCCATCTTAATGACCGGCATCGCCGCACCGTACGTCAGCACGACGGCCATCTGGAGGATCGTCTTGACGCGTGCGCTGATCTTGTCCGCGGTAGCGGCTTCAAAGGTTTCTGCGCAGTCTCCACCCTGCAGGAGGAAAGCCTTGCCCTGGGCGGCCGCAGCCAAGCGCTCCCGAAGAACATCAACTTCGCCGGCAAATACCAAAGGCGGAACGACGGAAAGTTCCTTAACGGAGGCCTTGAAGACCTCGGAGTCAGACCACGTGGGCTGCTGGGAAATCGGCAGGTCCCGCCAGGCGTCAAGGCCGGGGTAATTTGCAGCCCCACTCTGGGCGGTGCTGGCGAGTGGGTCTACTACAGGGGGTGCGGTGTTCGCGGTTAGCTCAGTCACCCTTCAAGAGTAGTAGCCTCCGCCAAGGTTGGGGCACTGCAGGCGTAACTGTCCCTGCCGAATGCGTCACAGTCCCCCGCTGGCCGCTCCCCCGTCTTCCTTGGGTTCATCCTTGTCATCGGCGATGTCTGAAGGAGCCTCCTCGGCCGCTTTGACTTTACCCACGGTCCCGGGCCCTTTGCCGTCCAGGCGGGCCTTGACCACAGCTGCGTACTCGTCCACGTACTCTTGTCCGGAAAGCCGCATCAGCTCGTACATGATTTCGTCAGTTGCAGCCCGTTGAATGAGCCGGTCATCCTCCATGCCGTAATAACGGCTGAAGTCCAAGGGCTGCCCAAAGATGACACCGATGCGCCGGATGCTGGGCAGCCTCTTGCCAATGGGCTGGACCTTTTCCGTGCCAATCATGGCCACCGGCACCACAGGGACACGGGTCTGGAGCGCGAGCCGCGCAACACCCACCTTGCCGCGGTAGAGCTTGGCGTCCGGACTCCGGGTGCCTTCGGGGTAGATTCCCAAGAGCCCGCCGGAATTCAGGACGTCCTTCCCGGCTTGCAGCGATAGCTCCGACGCGGCTCCGCCGGAGCGGTCCATGGGTAGTTGGTTCGTCAGCCTGAAGAACAGCGCCGTCAAGCGGCCCTTCATGCCCTTGCCGGTGAAGTACTCGGACTTGGCAAGGAAGATCACGGGCCGATCCACCATCAGGGGCAGGAAGATGGAGTCCGAAAAGGACAAATGGTTGGACGCCAGGATTGCTGGGCCGTTTCCGGGGACGTTGTCCAGCCCTTTGACCCATGGCCGGAACAGCAGTTTGAGAACAGGACCAAGAAAGATCCTCTTCATGACCCAATAGAACACGTTTGTCCTCTCACGACCGGTTTACGGGCGTCCTTCCGGCCAAGCCGGTGGGACTCAACAGCAACCCTACTCCAGTGAGAAATATCGGTAAGAGTGACACGATGGAGCCATGACGGAACGCAACAAACCAGCCGCGCCGCTCGCTTTCCACCATCCCGGCCATGGAGCCAATGCTTCCACCGGAGTGGCCATCTGCCACGGATTTACGGGTAGCCCGCTGAGCGTCCTGCCCTGGGCCGAGTATCTGGCCGGGCAGGGATTTTCCGTTTCAGTGCCTTTGCTTCCCGGTCACGGAACCAGCTGGCACGATCTCGCCACCACACGATGGCAGGACTGGTACAGGACATTTGAGCGAAGCTATCTGGACCTTGCCGCCCGGACCGAGACGTGTTTTGTGGCAGGCCTGTCCATGGGCGGTGCTGTTGCCCTCCGCCTCGCTTCACTGCACGATGTTCGAGGCCTGGTCCTGGTGAACCCAGGGTTGAGTTTCTACGATCGCCGGGTCAGGTACGTCGGAGCACTCAAGTACGTCATGCCCACCACCTCACCCATTGAGGAAGAAAAACCGACGGCGGCCGCCACACAGGACGGTGACTACTCAAAGACGCCTTTGAAGTCAGTGCACGAACTGAAGAAGCTCTTCCGCCAGGCAACCCGGGCCCTCCCACAAATTCAAGCCCCGGCACTGGTCTTCAAATCTTCAGTGGACGGTGTCATCCCGCCCACTTCCGTAGCTATGATCAGCAGGCATATGGACCCTTCCCGACTCAAGGTCGTGACCCTCCCGGCGAGCGGCCACGTAGCCACGTTGGATGTGGATGCACCCACCATCTTTGAAGAATCGGCGGAGTTTTTCCGTCAGCATGCCGTGGACAGAGTAGCCTCAGAGTCATCATGAAAATGCTTCCCGATTTCTCCCCGTTCCTTAGCAACTGGACTGGCTCAGGCCCCCGGGTTGGCGTCGTCATGTCACACGGGTTTACGGGAAGCCCGCACAGCGTCCGGCCTTGGGCCGAACACCTGGCAGCGGCGGGATATGCCGTCAGGGTTCCGTTGCTTCCCGGGCATGGAACTACCTGGCAGGATATGGCCACGCGTTCATGGCGTGAATGGCACCGGGCCGTTGACGATTCCTACAGGGAACTGGCAGGCGAATGCGATTTCGTGTTCGCGGCCGGACTGTCCATGGGCGGAACACTGGCGCTGCGCATTGCTGCCACGCGGCCAGTGGCCGGAACTATTGTGGTCAACCCAGGCCTGGTACTCGATGACCCGCGCGCCGTGATCGTTGCGGCCCTCAAGTACGTCGTGAAGAGCACTCCGGCGATTGCCAATGACATTTTGAAGCCGGACCAGGACGAGGGGGCATATTCCCGCACACCGGTTGCAGCGGCCCACGAGTTGAAGAAGATGTACAAGGACACTGCCGCGATATTGCCGCGCATTACATCACCGGTCCGGGTCTTCCGATCCACAGTGGACAACGTCATCTCCAACGCCAGCCTCGAATTTCTCCGCGCACGGGTCCAGGCGCCCGTTGACGTCACCTACCTCAGCAACAGCCATCATGTTGCGACCCTTGACAACGACGCCCCTGAAATCTTCACGGGAACCGTCGACTTCATCCAAAAGACCATGGCGGCCCTGGCCGGCGATGGGTCTTCCCTCGAAAAGGACAAAGCCGATGAACAGGCCTGATCCCAACTCTGCCGATCAGAGCGCCAACAAAGACGACGACGCCGTCTGGTTGGATTTGGTGGCCAGGCTGGAAGCAACGGAATCCTCACCCTTGGGTGAGGCCCCCGAACCGGGCCGGCCGGAAACGGACCAGGCAGGACCCGGGCCAGCGAAGGAAGACACTCCAAGGGGCTTCAAGGACTTTGATCCGCTGGGCCTGTCTTCTCCGGCTGCGGCAGCCGCGTCGGATGCCCAGGCGGCGCAAGTCGGACCCGAACAACTGGAAGGCAGGCCCTCCGGCCCCCGCGATTTCGAGGCGGACGACGACGACGACGACGGCGCCTTCGTTCCCGAGGAGCCTCCCAGCCTGGTGGGAACGGACCCGCTGACCATGCTGGCATGGATCGGCGCTGTAGGCGGCCCCCTCGCCCTGCTTTTTACGGCGATGTTCTGGCGTTCGGCACCATTGCTGGCCATCCTTGGCATAGTGGTGGCCTTTGCAGCTTCCGTCGTCTACCTGATCATGCGGCTACCGCACGAGAAAAACGAGGACGACGACGGCGCACGCATCTAGGTGCGCGCGCCCACTTGGTTGTCGGCCGGCTTAGCTGTGGGCACGGCCGCTGACCCTCGAAAGGTCAGCAGCGCCGATCATGCCTGCACGGGGTCCCAGAGCGGCGAGCTCAATCCTTGCCATCGGACGGAATCCACGCCCCGTCAAATTCCGGGCGAATGCCTCACGGGCCGGTCCGGCGAGCAGGTCCCCGGCGTCGCACAATCCGCCGCCAATCACGAACATCCCGGGATCCAGTGCCGCCGCCAGGTTGGCCAGCCCCAAGCCCAACCATTCACCTTGGTCCGCCAACAGTTCTCTTGACGTAGAGTCGCCGGCCAGCGCCAATGTTGTAACTGCAGCCCCTGTGATGCTCTCCTCCACACCGCCTGCACGTTCAAGGAGTGCGCGGCCCTCAGGCGAGTTGGTTCGTACCAGCTGGCGGGCCTCGCGGCCGAGGGCGTTCCCCGACGCGTATTGCTCCCAACAGCCACGGTTGCCGCATTCGCAACGGTGCCCGCCGGGGAAAATGATCTGGTGGCCGAATTCGCCTGCCACACCGTAGCGGCCGCGTTCAACCCTCCCGTCCATCACCATTGCGCCGCCGATGCCTGTGCCCAACGTGATGCACACCAGGCGGCTCTCACCTTGGCCGGCGCCAAAGCGCCACTCTGCCC
The DNA here is from genome assembly GCF_052114885.1 of Paenarthrobacter sp. 2TAF44. Taxonomy (NCBI): domain Bacteria; kingdom Bacillati; phylum Actinomycetota; class Actinomycetes; order Micrococcales; family Micrococcaceae; genus Paenarthrobacter; species Paenarthrobacter sp. 2TAF44. The sequence continues at coordinate 196,285 of NZ_JBFRFP010000011.1, forward strand.
AGGCGGCTGCGTCGGCGTCGTTCGTTAGTAAAACCGGGCGCCTCAACAGATTCTGAAGGCTTTCCCTCAGGGGCTCGTTGCGCCAGGCAAGGTGCGGACTGAACAGTACGGTACCGCCGTCGAGGTCCATCCAACCGGCCGCGCCAATACCCACGGAGGCAATCCGGTGCTCTGCGCTGAGTTCATCAACGAGTTCCACGATGGTCTGCTCCACGGCCCGGGGGTCCGCGCCTGGCGTGGACCTGCGTGCCTCGGCAAGGATCCTGCCCTCGGCGTCAACAACCCCGGCAGCTACCTTGGTGCCGCCGATGTCAATGCCGATGGCCAGCCCCCGCCGGCCCAAATGACTCCTGCGCCCAGCCCAGGGAACATCCTTCAAGGCAGCGACTGGTGGCCGGGGCCGGGCACGGGAACTGGACCGTAATGAAGGCATCCCAACATCCTATTCTGCCGGGCCCGGGGAGGCAGACATCGCCAAGCGCTGGACAACGCCAAGTTGCTCGAAACGGACGGTCATCCGTAAAGTTACTCGCCAGTAGGTTAAATAGGACACACCTCCGCGGGTGGGCATACTAGAGTGAAAGCAGCCTCTCGCGGCCCATGGATATCAAAGGAGCTACCGTGCGTGAATTCAGTGTTCCGCCTCTTGTCAATGTTGCCCCTGAAACCAACATCACGGACCTCGTTGTGCGGGAAGCGGCCAAGCCTTCAAACCCGGCTCTGTTCGCCAAACTGGACAGCAACGCACAATGGCAGGACATCCGGGCCACCGATTTCCTCGCCGATGTCAGGGCCTTGGCAAAGGGCCTTATCGCCAGTGGAGTGGGTGCCGGCGACCGCGTCGGCATCATGTCCCGGACCCGTTATGAATGGTCGCTGGTGGACTTTGCCATCTGGTTCGCAGGAGCCGTTTCTGTCCCGATTTACGAGACCTCTTCCCCATCGCAGGTGGCCTGGAACCTGGGCGATTCCGGTGCTGTGGCCGCCTTCGGTGAAGCCGCCCACCACGAGGACATCATCAGGCAAGCTGTCGCAGCCGAAGACATCCAGTCAGTGGCCAACGTTTGGCAGCTTGAGGGTGCCGGCCTTGATGCCCTTCGCTCCGCTGGCACCAGTGTCACCGATGAGGAACTGGAGACGCGCCGCTCCGCTGCAGGCCTGACGGACCTTGCCACCATCATCTACACCTCCGGAACCACAGGAAGGCCCAAGGGCTGCGAGCTGACCCACGGAAACTTCGTGGAGCTCTCCGAGAATGCCCGGGCGGCGCTGGGCGAGATCATCAACGAGTCCGCCAAGACCATCATGTTCCTCCCGCTGGCCCACGTCTTTGCGCGGTTTATCTCCGTGCTGGCCGTCGCAGGGGGCGTCAAAGTAGCCCACACTCCGGATATCAAGCATCTGCTGGCCGACCTGCAGAGCTTCCAGCCGACATTCATCCTTGCTGTGCCGCGCGTCTTCGAGAAGGTCTACAACTCGGCACTGACCAAAGCCGAGGACAGCGGCAAGGGCGCCATTTTCCACCGTGCAGTGGATACGGCAATCGAGTATTCCAAGGCTCGACAGGCCGGTTCCCTGGGCTTGGGGTTGAAGCTCAAGCATGCAGTGTTCGACAAACTCGTCTATGGAAAGCTCCGCGACGCCATGGGCGGACATGTGGCGCACGCTGTCTCAGGTGGCGGCCCCTTGGGCGAACGCCTGGGCCACTTCTTCCAAGGCATCGGCCTTCAGATCCTGGAGGGATACGGCCTGACGGAAACCACCGCGCCGATCTCGGTCAACACACCCTCCATGATCAGGATTGGCACCGTGGGCGCCCCGCTTCCCGGCAACGCCGTAAAGATCGCAGACGACGGCGAAATTCTCGCCAAGGGCGTCTGTGTCATGCGTGGCTACTACAAGCGCGAAGACCTCACGCAGGAAACCTTTGCCGACGGGTGGTTCCGCACCGGGGACATCGGCGAGCTGGACAGCAATGGCTTCCTTAAGATCACCGGCCGCAAGAAGGAAATCATCGTCACGGCAGGTGGGAAGAACGTGGTTCCTGCGCTGCTGGAAGACCAGATCCGTGCAGACGCCTTGGTTTCCCAGGTTCTGGTGGTGGGCGATAACCGCCCGTTCATTGGCGCCCTGGTCACGTTGGATGAAGAGGCCTTGCCGGGATGGCTGGAACGCCACGGGCTTGCATCCGGCACCACTTTGACTGAAGCCGCCGAGAACCCGGTAGTAAGGGCTGCCGTCCAGGACCTCATCAGCAAAGCGAACCAGTCAGTTTCCCAAGCGGAGGCCATCAAGTCCTTCCGGATAGTCCCCGCGGACTTCACCGAGGCCTCCGGCCACCTCACTCCGTCGCTGAAGGTCAAGCGCGCCCAGGTCATGAAGGACTTTGACGTCGTGATCGAAGAAATGTATTCAGCGCCCCGCGCGCAGTAGCTACGGCGATACAGCAAACGAAAAACCCCTTCCGGAATTCCTCCGGAAGGGGTTTTTCGTTTGTGGATCGTTAGCCGATCACCAGCAGCAAATCGCCGCCCTGGACCTGCTCCACCGAGGAGATGGCGAGGCGGGAGACCGTGCCGGCCACCGGCGTCGTGATGGATGCTTCCATCTTCATGGCCTCGATGGTGGCAACCGTGTCGCCGGCGTTGACGACATCGCCTGCCTTGACCGTAACGGTGACCGCCCCGGCGAACGGGGCTGCAACCTGGCCTGGCTGTGCTGGGTCGGCCTTCTCTGCTGCCTTGACGTTACTCACTACGGAACGGTCGCGGACAACCACTGGACGCGACTGGCCGTTCAGCGTACACATCACCGTACGCATGCCCTTTTCGTCAGCTTCGGACACGGCCTCAAGCTGGGCAATGAGGCGGACGCCCTTCTCCAGCTCGATCACGTGCTCCGAGCCCTGCTGGAAACCGTAGAGGTAATCACGGGTGTCCAGCACGGAGATATTGCCGTAGGTCTCCACGCTCTTGAGGTAGTCCTTGGTAGGACCTGCGAAGAGCAAGCGGTTCAGGGTGTGCTGGCGCGTCTTCGAATCACCCTTCAGCGCGGCGCTGTCCTCTGAACTGATCTCAACGTCCCGGACCTTGATGCTGCGGCCTTGAAGGGCCTTGGTACGGAACGGCTCGGGCCAGCCTCCGGGAGGATCTCCGAGTTCGCCGGAAAGGAAGCCGATGACGGAGTCCGGGATGTCGTAGTTCTGCGGGTTCTCGTTGAAGTCCGCAGGGTCAGCGTTCAGGCCGACAAGGTGCAGTGCGAGATCGCCCACCACCTTGGAGGAAGGAGTCACCTTGACCAGGCGGCCCAGGATGCGGTCTGCCGCCGTGTACATGTCCTCGATGGCTTCGAACTGCTCCCCCAACCCCAAGGCGATGGCCTGCTGGCGAAGGTTGGACAGCTGGCCACCTGGGATCTCGTGCTGGTACACACGGCCTGTGGGACCCGGCAGGCCGGACTCGAAGGGCGCGTAGACCCGTCGAACCGCTTCCCAGTAAGGCTCCAGTGCACCGACGTTGGCAAGGCTCATCCCGGTGTCGCGCGGTGTATTGGCCAATGCTGCCACCAGCGCCGAAGCGGCAGGCTGGCTTGTAGTCCCGGCCAGGGAGGCAGCAGCGACGTCAACGGCGTCCACTCCGGCGTCGACGGCCGCCAGAAGCGTTGCGAGCTGGCCACCGGCGGTGTCGTGCGTGTGCAAGTGCACGGGCAGGTCGAAACGCTCTCGCAGGGCGGAGACGAGCTTGGCAGCCGCGGCGGGACGCAGGAGTCCTGCCATGTCCTTGATGGCGAGGATGTGGGCACCGGCGTCGACGATCTTCTGGGCAAGGTCCAGGTAGTAGTCAAGGGTGTACAGGTCCTCGTTGGGGTCAAGGAGGTTGCCGGTGTAGCAGAGTGCGACCTCTGCGACGGCAGTCCCTGTTGCACGCACAGCCCGGATTGCCGGGGCCATCTGGTTGACGTCATTGAGGGCGTCGAAGATGCGGAAGATGTCAATGCCGGTAGCCGCTGCTTCGTTGACGAAGGCCTCGGTCACCTCTTCCGGGTAAGGAGTGTAACCAACAGTGTTCCGTCCACGGAGCAGCATCTGGATACACGTGTTCGGCAGTGCCTGCCGCAGAGCAGCCAAGCGGTCCCAAGGGTCCTCGCCAAGGAAGCGGAGCGCGACGTCGTACGTCGCACCACCCCAGGCCTCGACGGAAAGCAGCTCCGGCAGCAACGCCGTGACGGCCGGGCCGGCCGCTACGAGGTCGCGGGTACGGACACGGGTAGCCAGCAAGGACTGGTGGGCATCACGGAACGTGGTGTCCGTGACGGCGACTGCCTGCTGCTCGCGAAGCGCTTTCGCAAAGCCCTCCGGACCGAGCTCCAGCAGCTTCTGGCGCGAACCTGACGTGGGAACCGGGCCATCGATCACGGGCAGCTTGCTGGCGGGGTCGGAGTGGACCTTGAGCTCGCCATTTGGCTTGTTCACAGTGACCTCGGCCAGCCAGGTGAGCAGCTTGGTTCCACGGTCGGCAGAGATGTGCGACTTGAGCAGTTCAGGGCGCTTGTCGATAAAGTCCGTGGCCACGTTCCCGGCGTTGAAGTCCGGATCGGCGAGGACGGCTTGCAGGAAAGGAATGTTCGTAGACACGCCACGGATGCGGAATTCCGCCAGGCCACGCCGCGCACGGGCAACGGCGGCCGGGTAATCGCGGCCACGGCAGGTCAGCTTGACGAGCATGGAGTCGAAGTGCGGGCTGATCTCGGCACCGGAGTAGACGGTGCCGCCGTCGAGACGCACGCCCGCGCCACCTGCGGAACGGTATCCGGTGATCTTTCCGACGTCGGGACGGAAGCCATTGGCCGGATCCTCCGTGGTGATGCGGCACTGCAGCGCCGCGCCCTTGATGGAGACCGTCTCCTGGCTCAATCCGAGGTCTGCCAGTGTCTCGCCGGATGCAATGCGCATTTGCGCCTGGACGAGGTCCACATCCGTGATTTCCTCGGTGACAGTGTGCTCCACCTGGATGCGCGGGTTCATTTCGATGAACACGTGCTGGCCTGCACGCTCGCCTTCGGTGTCTACCAGGAATTCAACCGTTCCGGCGTTGACGTAGTTCAGGGCCTTGGCGAAGGCCACGGCGTCACGGTAGAGCGCCTGGCGGATGTTTTCATCCAGGTTGGGCGCCGGCGCGATTTCCACTACCTTCTGGTGGCGGCGCTGCAAGGAACAGTCACGCTCGAACAGGTGCATGACGTTACCCTCGGCGTCGGCCAGGATCTGCACTTCGATGTGGCGCGGGCGCAGCACGGCCTGCTCGAGGAACATGGTGGGATCACCAAACGCAGCATCGGCCTCGCGCATGGCGGACTGCAGGGCTTCGGGGAGGGCTTCACGGGTCTCCACGCGACGCATGCCACGTCCACCACCGCCGGCAACGGCCTTGGCGAAGATCGGGAAGCCGATTTCGTCGGCTGCCGCGATCAGTTCATCGAGGTCCTTTGAAGGCTTGCTCGACTTCAGCACGGGGACACCGGCCTTGCGGGCAGCTTCCAGGGCAGCAACCTTGTTGCCTGCGAGTTCCAGGACCTCGGCAGGCGGGCCCACGAAAGTGATTCCCGCGGCCTTGGCCGCACGGGCCAGGTCAGGGTTTTCCGAGAGGAAGCCATAGCCGGGGTAGATGGCGTCGGCGCCGGCTTCCTTGGCGACGCGGACAACCTCCTCGACATCCAGGTAGGCGCGGACAGGGTGGCCCACCTCGCCGATCAGGTAAGCTTCGTCGGCCTTCTGCCGGTGGATCGAGTTGCGATCTTCATGCGGAAAGACGGCTACGGTCTTGGCGCCCAGTTCATAACCAGCGCGAAACGCCCTGATCGCGATTTCGCCGCGATTGGCCACCAGAATTTTCGAAAACATACTTCTCCTGCATCATTGCGGGTGGATCGGTCGGTGGTCACAGTGTGTAGTGCCGCCAGCATCAAACACAAATCTTTGTGGCAACCATCACAATGGAATCGTCATCTGGGCTGTATATGCGTGCGCGCGACTCCCCACCGTGCTAATGGCCGCAGCATCCTCCGGCACCCGGGCGCGTAGAAAGCGGGAATCCACGGCCCCGCCCCATATGATGTTGGAGGGGCTTCGGCAAGCCCCGGCTCCGGCGGTCCCGGAGCGGAAAACAGCGCGATACGGCAACCGGCGTTAGGTTTTGGGTTTTCAAGTGCAAGTAGTCAGCATCAGCAGCCTCAAAGGCGGAGTGGGAAAGACGTCAGTGACCACCGGCCTGGCGTCCGCGGCCCTCGCGGCCGGCATTCCAACCCTCGTGGTGGACCTCGATCCCCATGCCGACGCTACGACGGCACTCGGCGTCCAGCGAGGTGACCAGTTGGACATTGGCCGCATGCTCAAGAGTCCCCGGAAAGCGAAACTTCCCGAGAACGTCGCCAGCAGCAGTTGGGTTTCCAACGGTTCCAGCGGCGGCAAGCTTGACGTTGCTGTTGGATCCGCGTTCACGGGTATCTATGACCGCCCGGATCTCGGCCGCCGCGACCTTCGCAGACTCTCGGCCGTTCTTGCAGGAACCACCAACTATGAACTGATTCTTGTGGATTGCCCTCCTTCGCTGAACGGGCTCACCCGCATGGCATGGAGCGCCAGCGACCGCGTAGTGCTCGTGGCCGAGCCCGGCCTGTTCTCCGTGGCCGGTACCGAACGGACCATGCGCGCCATCCAGTTGTTCCGACAGGAATTCGCTCCTCATCTGGCGCCAGCGGGAATCGTCGCCAACCGCGTTCGCACCGGGTCAGCAGAGCACACCTTCCGGCTGTCCGAGATGGAGTCCATGTTCGGCGAGCTGCTCCTGACGCCGCACATTCCGGAGCAGGCAAACTGGCAGCAAATCCAAGGCGCAGCGCACTCCGTGCACCACTGGCCTGGCGATTCAGCCAAGAACTCCGCAAAACTCTTCGACGCACTCTTGCAGAGCCTGCTTGAGGGCCAAGCCGGCTTGCGGAATCGCCAGCAGCGCTAGCCCCCACACGCCAGCCATATGACGGAAGAAGCCGCACCCTCTATCCAAGGGGCGGCTTCATCCGTTACTAAGACATCCAGTTGGGCTTATTTAGCCGATACGGCGGGCAACGCGCCGCTTGCTCAATTCATCGTCCGGAAAGGACTGCTCGGCGGCGTGCTCGCTCGGAAGCGCGGCAAGGCTTCCCTCGACTTCCCGCCATACACGTCCCACCGCGATGCCAAAGACACCCTGTCCGCCTTGCACGAGGTCAATGACTTCGTCGGCAGAGGTACATTCGTAAACACTGGCGCCATCGCTCATCAGCGTAATCTGCGCAAGGTCTTCAACACCACGCTCGCGAAGATGCTCCACGGCTGTGCGGATCTGCTGCAGGGAAACACCGGTATCAAGTAGTCGCTTGACTACCTTGAGCACCAGGATGTCGCGGAATCCATAGAGACGTTGCGAGCCGGAACCCGCAGCACCACGGACGGCCGGCTCAACCAAACCGGTGCGCGCCCAATAGTCCAGCTGACGGTACGTGATACCTGCAGCCTTGCAGGCAGTGGGCCCGCGGTAGCCCGCGTCCTCGTCCAGCACTGGAAGGTCCTCTGTGAAGAGCAAACCTTGGGCGCCGGATGCGGGCGCAGCAATGCCGGTCGAGGCCTGCTTCAGCTCGCCTGCTTCGCCTTTCGGACTCACGTGACCTCCTTGTTCTCAGTTCCCTTGGGGACGGTGCTTACCACTGATCACAACGCCGAAATTCAGCCGTGTAATTCCCACAAGTCGGCACCTTCCAGTGTGACTTGCGCGGGCAGTGTATGCAACGGGAACTTGATACCTTCGACGTTAGGCCCGGGAGGGCGTTAGGTCAAAGACCTCGGGCGCAAAATCCGGTCGTGTCGAAAGTTTCACCCTCAACTTTAGGCTTAGGGTGATTCAGCCTTCGAAATCCTCAGGTTCCACGTCGTCCAGGAACTCGCGGAAACGCCGCATTTCACGTTCTTCGTCCACACTGGGATCCGGCTCTGAATCTTCGCCTTCGTCATGCTCAGTGATCCGGACTCCTGCTTCCTCCATCACCGCATCCGCGCACCAAATGCGGCATTTGGCCCGCAATGCAAGGGCCAACGCATCGGAAGCGCGCGAACTCACTACAGTGCCGTCGTCGAATTGCAGTTGCCCGTAGAAGATGTTGTCTTCGACCGCCACGATGTTAACGCTGATGATTGAATGCCCCAAGGATTCTACGACGTCAATCAGGAGATCGTGGGTCATCGGCCGCGGTGGGACCACACCTTGCTGGGCCAGGGCAATGGCGCTGGCTTCGGGTGTTCCAATCCAGATGGGGACATGCCGTTCACCCTTGATCTCCCGCAGGAGGACCAAAGGCTGGTTGGACGGCAGTTCGATCCGGACGCCGACAATTTCAACTTCGATCATCAGGTGTCCATCCGGGAGATACGGTCGTGGACGAGCGCCCTGTGCAGCGTCAGGCACAGTTCGCTGATTTCACGTGCTGCCTCGGCAGCCCGTGCTTGGGAGGCGGCGTCGCGCCTGGACGTCAGGGGCGCAACCGCTCTCTCCACCAGGCCGAACTCACGCTCGGCTGCAGCCTGGAACGGCCGGAGATGGCGCGGCTCCAAACCATGACCCTCCAACTGGACGCAGGCACGCGCAACCTGGAGGGCGTGTTCGTCGAACTTGCCGCCAACATGGCTTATTAGTCCGAAGCTCAGGAGTGACTCCAGCAAGGGTACGCTTGCACCCGATTCGGCCCGGAGCTGCTCCTCGGTCAATGCGCGGGCACGGCCTTGGATTTCGGCAGCCATTTCCGCCGAAACTACGCGGGGTGACACCGTGACGCCTGGAGGCAGGTTTTCGGGACGCTCCCCGCGATCGATCGCGTCCAAGTAATCCTTGATGACCTTGAGCGGCAAGTACTGGTCCCGTTGAAGGGCAAGGACGAAACGGAGGCGCTCAACATCACTGTCCGCGTACTGCCGGTACCCGGCAGGGGTCCGCTTCGGATTAATGAGGCCCTTTTCCTCAAGAAAGCGGATTTTGGACGCAGTCATCCCTGGGAAGTCGTCGCTCAACTGCGCCAGGACTTCCCCGATGTTCAGGACCTGCGGTCCGCGACGTTCCGGCTGGGCCATTGCCACAGGCAGGTACCCCGGGGTCAGACTTGGCCCGCCGGGCGGCCAGGGCTGAAGTAGTAGGTCAGCCGGAACTTACCGATCTGCACCTCATTGCCACTCTTCAGCAGCACCCGATCCACGCGGTCGTGGTTCACATAGGTTCCATTGAGGCTGCCCATGTCCACGAGTTCGAAGCCCATTGGGGTGCGGTGGAACTCCACGTGCTTGCGGGACACCGTGACGTCATCCAGGAAGATGTCTGCGTCCGGGTGCCTGCCGGCCGTAGTTGTATCGGCGTCCAGAAGGAACCGGGCCCCCGCGTTAGGTCCGCTGTGCGCAATGAGCAAGGCAGAGTCCGGCGGCAGGGCATCAACGGAGGCACGCTCTTCGGGTGCAAGCCGGGGTGCAACGCTTGGCTCGTCCCACGTTGGCGTGATGCTGATCGAGGTGGTCTCCGACGTGGGTTGCTCTTCCGCGCCCCTTCCGACATTGGCTTGGTTCTGTTCGCCGCCAACCATGGAATTTCCTCCTCATCCGCCGGCAATTCCAAACCTTGCCGGCCACTTCCGCCTCCCGGTACCGCCGGGCAAATCGGTTGCTGGCCCGCCTTCCCGCGTCCTTGGCTAAAAGAATGCAGCCGGGCGGGCCAGATAACTTTAGCCTACCTGTTGTTCGTACTCCGATGCACTGAGCAGGGAATCCACTGCATCGGCTTCTGCCAGCTTTACTTCAAAAAGCCAACCATCGCCGTAAGGATCAGAGTTGATCAGGGCCGGATCCTGGTCCAAAGAGTCATTGCGGTTAATGACTTCACCGCTAACGGGAGCATAGATATCACTGACGCTCTTGGTGGATTCAACCTCGCCAACAACTTCATTCCCGGTGATCTTGGTCCCGGGTTCGGGCATCTGGGCGTAAACAACGTCACCCAGGGCGTCCTGCGCGAAGTCGGTAATACCAATCCGCACCACGCCATCGGCGTCAGGGGCAGAAACCCACTCGTGCTCTGCGGTGTAGGAAAGATCGGCTGGAATATTGCTCATGGGTCGCCTTTCATCGGGACATTTACGGATCTCGACGGCGGCCCGGGCATCCGGCCACCGCTGAAAGTATAGGCACAATTCCCCTGTGCCTGATGAGGTCTCTGCCATGATTGACCCATGACTGAACAAGCACAAGTACCGGCTCGGAAAAAACGCAATTGGGGCGTCAAAATTATTCTGATCCTGGTGGCATTGCTTGTCGCTGTGGCAGCCTACTTTATCCTTGGGGCCATTCTGCCCCGATGGTGGTCCGACGTCGTCGCGGGGCAGATCCGGCGGGACCTCGGCGCGAGCGTATTGGTGGGCATGTTCTACGGCTTCGTCTTCACCTTCGTTCCCCTCGTGGTGGCGTGGCAGGCAACCCACAAGGCTGTCTCCTGGCCTTGGAAGATCGTCATCCTGCTGGCGGCTGTCGCAATCGCCACGCCGAACCTGCTGACGGCAGGCATTGTGTTCGGTTCCACCGAATCTGCGCACGCCGGCCAGCGCACCTTGAGCGTGGATGCCGGATTCTTCACTACGTGGACGGCAATCTCGGCGGTAGCGGCTGCGGTGATTTTTGCGGTGGTTACTGTTCTTTGGGCCCTGTGGCGCCGGCGAGGCAAGCAAATGCGGGCGTTGAGGCAGGCTGAGAGCGAACGAACCAAGGCTGCGAAGAGGGCAGAGCAGGAAGCCCGGGACGCTGCTCCCAACTCCTAGGACGCGAAAGCCCGCCACGGATATTGTCCGTGGCGGGCTTTTTGGTTTTGCAGCCCAGCGGCAGTTTTGCAGCCCAGCGTCAGGAGACGGCCGCCTCCTGAGGTTCGCGTTCGACGTCGGGCCTGGTCTTTGCTGCTCCAACTTCCTTGCGCTTGGCTGCTGCGGCGGCAGCAAGCATGACCAGCAACGCGGCTACAGTAATCGCGGTCCCTGCCCAGATGGGCGAGGTGTAGCCCAGACCAGCCGAAATGGTCACCCCTCCGAGCCAGGCGCCCAGCGCATTACCCAGATTGAAGGCGCCAATGTTGGCCCCGGATGCGAGCGTGGGAGCGGAGGAGGCAAAGTGCATCACGCGCATCTGCAGCCCGGGGACGGTAGCAAAACCGAAGCCGCCCATGAGGGCCAGCGAGATCAAAGTAGCGATGCTGCTGGACGCGGTGAGGGCGAAGAAGCCCAGGACCAGCACCAAGCCGGCGAGGATTATGACGAGGGATCCGTCCAGGTTTTTGTCGGCCGCCTTCCCGCCCAGGAAGTTGCCGACGAACAGTCCGCCACCGAAGAGCACCAACAACCATGGGACGGCGCCCGGCTCAAACCCGGAAATTTCAGTAAGCGTGAAGGCGATGTAGGTGAACGCGCCGAACATGCCGCCAAAGCCCAAAATCGTCACGACGAGGGACAGCCAGACCTGGCCGGATTTGAAGGCTCCCAGTTCGCTTCGGAGGTCTTTGGTCGGCTCCGTACTCCCCTTCGGCACCATCAGCGCTATTCCGAGCAGTGCCACCACGCCGATTCCGGTGATGGCCCAGAATGTTGAACGCCAACCCAGGTTCTGGCCAAGGAGGGTACCGAACGGAACGCCGAGGACGTTGGCGGCAGTAAGTCCTGTGAACATGATGGCAATGGCACCGGCTTTTTTGTGCGGAGGAACCAGGCTGGCTGCCACCACAGAGCCGATTCCGAAGAAGGCACCGTGGCACAACGCCGCAATGATGCGGCCGACAAGCATCGCCGTGTACGAGTCGGCGATGGCGGAGAGGAAGTTGCCGACGATGAACAGAACAAGCAGCCCAACAAGGACGGGCTTGCGCGGAAGCCTGGTAACGGCGGCAGTAACCAGAAGGGCGCCGACTGTCACGCTTAGCGCATAACCGGAAATGAACCAGCCCGCCGAGGCCTCGCTCACTTGGAAATCTGCCGCTACTTCCGGCAAAAGGCCCATGATGACGAACTCGGTTAATCCGATGCCAAATCCGCCAAGGGCGAGGGCTATCAACCCTGCGGGCATGTGGAACTCCTTAGTTGGGTGGCTCCCAAAAGCAAGGTAGATGTGCGCCTCTGGAAACCCGTAGAATAATAGTTGCAGACGCTGTATATATAGTTGCACACGCTAGATAATTGCGCAAGCAACTACTTTCGATCGGCTGCACTGATACGCAAACCAAGGCAGGAGCACAATAAGCATGGGCATCAAGGATGACGCCGTAGAAGTACGCGCACAGGGATGGCGCACCCTCGCTGCCCTGCACGGAAGCATCGAGGCTGAACTCGAGAAAGCACTCCAGGCTTCCACCGAGCTGTCGGTCGTCGAATACACAGTTCTTGACGCCCTGAGCCGTCAGGACGGATGGCACATGCGCATGCAGCAGCTTGCCCGCGCCACGGCTCTTTCCAGCAGTGCAACCACCCGACTGGTCAACCGCCTGGAGGACCGGGGACTGCTGACGCGGATCCTCTGCGCGGATGATCGTCGTGGGATCTACACCGAGCTCACGGTCGCCGGCCAAAAGCTGCTTGAGGCAGCAAAGCCTGTCCATGATGAGACCTTGGCGTCGGCCCTGGAAGCCGCTGAGCAGGTTCCGGAACTCGAGCCCTTGGTACGCGCACTGGGAGCCCTGCAGAAGGCCTGAGTTTCGACGTCGGAGTTGGCCAGTCCCGCACTTGTTCGCTCTCCTCACCGCACAACGGGGAGAGAAGCGAACAAGACCGGGTTTGGCCGCCGCATACGCAGATTCGGGCTTAACGACCAAAGGCCGGAACCCCGCGTTTCCGCGTGATTCCGGCCTTCATGGTCGGGCTGACAGGATTTGAACCTGCGACCCCTTGACCCCCAGTCAAGTGCGCTACCAAGCTGCGCTACAGCCCGCTGGTTCCACCGTTCTCCGCCCAGGTTTTCCTCCGAAGAGTCCCACCTAAGCAGTCCGGCCGAACCACCTCCAAAAGCTTACACGAAGTTGGAGGGTGCCAATGCCATCAGAGCCAAACTCGACTGTGATGCCCGTCTCATTTAGCGCTTCTTGCCGCGCTTCTCGCGGACGCGCATGTTGACCTCGATGGGCGTGCCTTCGAAGCCAAACGTTTCACGCAAGCGACGCGTGATGAAGCGGCGGTATCCGGGATCCAGGAAGCCGGTGGTGAACAGCACGAATTTCGGCGGGCGGCTGGAAGCCTGGGTGCCGAAGAGGATGCGCGGCTGCTTGCCACCGCGAACCGGGTGCGGGTGGGCGGCAACCAGTTCACCGAGGAACGCGTTCAGACGGCCAGTGGGGATACGACGGTCCCAGCTCTCCAGCGCAGTATCCAGGGCAGGAACCAGGCGGTCCTTGTGCCAACCCGTCTTGGCGGAGATGTTGACGCGGGGAGCCCACTCAACGTGGGCCAGGTCCTGCTCAATTTCACGCTCGAGGTAGCGACGGCGTTCGTCGTCCAGCAGGTCCCACTTGTTGAACGCGAGCACCAGGGCACGGCCGGACTCAATAGCCAACTGCAGAATGCGGACATCCTGCTCGCTGAGGACCTCGTCCACGGCGAGGAGCACGACGGCGACCTCCGCCTTTTCGAGGGCGGCCTGCGTACGCAGTGACGCGTAGAAATCGGCGCCCTGTGCCATGTGCTGGCGCCGACGGATACCTGCGGTGTCCACGAAGCGCCACGTGCGGTCGCCAAGTTCAATGAACTCGTCAACCGGGTCACGCGTGGTGCCGGCCAGCGGATCAACCACTACGCGCTCGGAGCCTGCAAGCTTGTTCAGCAAGGAGGACTTACCCACGTTCGGGCGACCGATCAGGGCGATGCGGCGAGGACCGCCTGAACGCTCCACACCTTCCACCAAGGAATACTCGGGAAGCGTGTCCATGACGTGGTCCAGGAGATCGGCTACGCCGCGGCCGTGAAGGGCGGACACCGGGTAAGGCTGGCCGAAACCAAGGCCCCACAATGCAGCGGAGTCAGCTTCCTGTGCGAAGTCATCCACCTTGTTGGCCACCATGATGACCGGCTTCTTGCTCTTGCGCAGCATCTTCATGACGCCTTCATCCGTCGCAGTCGCCCCAACCGCGGAGTCCACCACGAAGAGAACAGCGTCGGCGAGCTCAACAGCCATTTCGGCCTGCTCGGCTACGCGGGCGTGGATGCCCTTGGCGTCGTGCTCCCAACCACCGGTGTCCACCAGGGTGAAGTTACGGCCATTCCAACGCGCAGAGTACATGACGCGGTCGCGGGTAACACCCGGGGTGTCCTCCACGACGGCTTCGCGGCGGCCCAGGATGCGGTTGACCAAGGTTGACTTGCCCACGTTCGGACGGCCAATGATGGCAAGAACCGGATCCAGCTTGAGGGGACCTTCGTCGCCTTCGTCGTCGTAATCGCCGCTAAGCAGCGCTGCGTCGTCTTCGTCGAGGTCGTAATCATCCAAGCCGGCCCGGAGGGTGGCTGCACGGAGTTCGGCCTCTTCATCGTCCAAGGCAGCCAGGTTTTCAGCCACCTGGTCGGTGCCGGTGGGCGTGTATTCGTCGTCGCCGGCTCCGTGGAGGCCGGATTTTTGAGTCGTATCGCTCATTGCACGTTCCTTAATGGTGGTCTGCCGGCGTCCCGGCTACTTCTGTTTGGCGGTGCTGCGTTGTGGATGGTCCGGACGGAGGTTCCTGGGGAAGGCCCTGCCCTGTAGTCCTGACTGCATCCTGGACGTGTCCGGCCAGTGCATCGCGGATTGCCGCAGCCGCCCTGTCCATTGAAACACGCCCCGGTTCGCCCTTCCGGCGCTGCACCGTGAGGGGTTCGCCGAAGCTGACATACAGCCTGCGGCGGGGTTTGGGAATATGGTCGCGGTGCTCATCACCCGCACGGGTTCCGAGAATCGCGACGGGTATGACCGTGGCGCCGGAGTTGATAGCCAGCCAGGCGACACCATTGCTGATGTTGTCAGCGGAGCCGCTCCCCCGGGTTCCTTCAGGAAGGATCCCAACGCAACGGCCGGCGTCGAGCAATTGCTTGCCTATGTGCAGTGCGCTGCGGTCACCGCTTCGGTCCACGGGAATCTGCCCGGATCCCTTGAGGACGCGGCCCAGCAATCCTTGGAACATCTCTTTCTTGACCAGGATGTGCATGGGGCGCGGCGAAGCGCCGAACATCACGGGACCGTCGAGGAAGCTGATGTGGTTGCCTGCAAATATCACTGGACCAGCAGCGGGTATGTTGCCCTTGCCCGCCACGACCGTCCGGTAGATGACATGATCCAGGATCCAGCCAACGGGACGGCTCCAGATGCGTGTCCACTTGGCTGGAAGGAGTGGTGCTGAAAGCTGGTTCTTAGTCGCCATAGATGACCTTGCTAACGATCGCCAGCGCTGTTTCCACTGTTTCCTCAAAGTCGAGGTCCGAGGAATCGAGGGTCACAACGCCGTCGGCCGCTTGGGTGAAGTTCACCACCGTGGAGTCCTTGGCATCACGCTGTGTCACCTGTGCGGCAAGCTGTTCCTTGCTTTGCGTACCGCCCAACTGAATACCACGACGTCGGAGCCTGGCTTCTTCACTCGCGGTCAGGAGCATACGGACCTCGGCGTTAGGGGCAACGACTGTGGTGATGTCACGTCCCTCCACCACCATCCGGTGGTGATGCTGGTCGATGAGCTGGCGCTGGCGGCGGATCAGCTCCGTGCGGGCACCCAGCGTAGTAGCGACGGCGCTCACAGAGGACGAAATCAAGGGATCGCGGATTTCATCTGTGATGTCGGTGCCGTCTACTGCCACATACTCGGTAGCCGTGCTGGTACTGATTTCCAGGGGCATAAGTTTGGAAGCCTGCTCCACCACAGCGCCGTCCTGGAGGTCGAGGCCTGTTTTGAGGCAGTACCACGTGAGCGCGCGGTACATTGCACCGGTATCCAGGTATGCCAGCTTCAAGCGCCGGGCAACTTCCTTGCTGACGCTGGATTTGCCCGACCCCGAGGGGCCGTCGATCGCGATCACGAGCGGCTTGCCGGGGCGGGCAACTGTCTCCGGCCCAAAGAATTCACGCGTCATTACTGGAGTACCCGCCATCCACGATCGGTCAAGGCTTCAACAAGGAGGTCGTGCTTGCTCGGCAGGACTGAGAGCTCCACCATGCCCACGTTCTGACCCGAAGAGTGATCGAGCCGGAGGTCTTCGACGTTCACGCCGATCTCGCCAATTTCGGTAAGGAGCTGCGCGATCTGTCCGGGCTTGTCATCCACGAGGATCGTAAGCCAGGAATACGCTTGTGGAGGCCCGCCGTGCTTGCCCGGAATCCGGGCCTGCCCGGCGTTCCCTTCGCTGATGAGCTGTGCAAGATCCAACCGCGCTCCCGGTGCAAGCGGCGCTTCCAAAGTCCCAATCAATCGATTCAGGTCCTCACGAACGCCGTGCAGGATGGAAACAACCTTTTCCGCGTTGCCACCCAGGATCTGCACCCAAAGGGTTGGATCACTGGCAGCGATGCGGGTGGTGTCCCGCAACCCGTTCCCGGCCAAGGACAGGGCATGCAAGGGCGTTCCCTGCAAGCGGCTCGCCAGAAGCGAAGACATGATCTGCGGCAGATGAGACACCAGAGCCACCGCTTCATCGTGCTCATCAGCGGTGAACTGGGAGACGATTGCTCCCAAATCCCCCGCCAGCGAACGCGCCGTTTGCAGGGCGTCGGCGTCGGTTTCCTCGGATGGGCAAACGACCCAGGGCATGGATGTGAAAAGCTCGCCCCTGGCCGCAACGGGCCCCGACTTCTCCCTGCCGGCCATCGGATGGGTCCCCACGTACCTGGCCAAATCCACGCCGCGCTCCCGCAATTGGGATTGAATAGTGGCCTTGACGCTGGCAATGTCAACGACGACGGCGGAGGGGTAGTCCGCCAGGGCCTTCTCCACGACGTCGGCCGTCACGTCAGGCGGTGCAGCGACAACAACCAACTGAGGTTGCTCATCAAGCTCGGCCAACGGCCTGCCGGCACCAATGTCCACCGCGACCGCCTGGTTGGTCGGCGAGGGGTCGAAAAGGAAAACGGGAACACCGCGTCCGCGCAGGCCGAGGCCAATGCTGGCTCCAAGCAAGCCTGTACCAAGAACCACGACCGGGCCATCAAGATGGCCGCGGCCGTGCGAGCGGAATGCCGACATGCCCTAGAGCCCCACAGATGCCAGAAGGTGACCGACTTCCTGCCTGCCGAGGTTGCGGATGCTTCCTTGGCGCTGGTCTCCCAGGCCAATGGGACCGATCTTGACACGGACAAGTCGCTCTACCGGGAAACCAACAGCATCAAACATACGGCGAACGATTCGGTTCTTGCCGGAGTGCAGGACAACCTCAATGAGGACGTGGCCAGGTGTGGAGTCAACCAGGCGGAAGGAATCCACTGTTGCCAGACCGTCTTCAAGCTCGACGCCGGACTTCAGCTGCGCGCCGACGCCCTGCGGCAAGGGACCCCGAACCTGAACCAGGTACGTCTTGGGAACCTCATAGGACGGGTGGGTCAGGCGGTTGGCGAGTTCGCCGTCGTTGGTCAACAACAGCAGCCCTTCGGTGCCGACATCCAAGCGCCCGACGTGGAAGAGCCGCTCACCCTTGGCGTTCTTCAGGAAATCGCTGATGCAGGGGCGGCCCTCGGGGTCTTCCATGGTGGAAACAACGCCCTTGGGCTTGTTGAAGACCATGTAGACGAGGGTTTCGTCGAGCTGGATACGGATACCGTCAACGTGAATCACGGCGGTCTTGGGATCCACACGCATGCCAAGCTCGGTGGTGACCACGCCATCTACCTCGACGCGGCCTTCGAGGATCATTTCCTCACACACGCGGCGGGAAGCCACGCCGGCCTGCGCCATGACCTTCTGCAGGCGGACGCCGTCGACATCGTGGAGGTCCGACTGCGGGACTTCCTGGCGCGGACCGCGGTTGCGGGCAGGCTTGCGGATGGGGCCCAGGTTCTGGCCGAAGCGTTCGCTACCGAAAGCCTTGGAGCCGTACTGCCTGGCGGGCTTCGCCTTGGGCTTCAACGCACCGGGTGTTCCGGGAGCCTTGCCGTAACCAGGCTTGTTGGAGCCGGGCTTGCGGAAGGGCTTGGCAGGCCTGGCGGCCTGGCCGCGATC
This sequence comes from Paenarthrobacter sp. 2TAF44, assembly GCF_052114885.1. Lineage (NCBI taxonomy): Bacteria > Bacillati > Actinomycetota > Actinomycetes > Micrococcales > Micrococcaceae > Paenarthrobacter > Paenarthrobacter sp. 2TAF44. The sequence continues at coordinate 214,539 of NZ_JBFRFP010000011.1, forward strand.
GTAATCGCCAGCCGTTGTGGGGTTATCGGGATCGAAAGGGGCCGCTTCCCGTGGCTTTGAAGCCTTGAACGGGCGGCCCTCGCCCTGAGTGAAGTTGCGCTTTCCAGCGCCGGCACTGCCGCCGCGGCCGGAGAAGCCGCCGGCGTTGGAGCGGCCTGTGCCGCCCCTTGCCTCATTGCGTCCAGAACTGTTGCGTCCCGAACTGTTACGTGGTGAACCCTGGCGTCCCGCCTGTGTCATGACCCGTCCTTGTGTAGTAATGGCCGGCAATTAGTGCTGCAATCAACACTAGCCAGCCGGGCAGACATCGTCTGCCCCTTGTTGCCGTGGCACCGTCCATGCGGTGCCGTGAATCAGTATGTAGTTTTCGTGCGTTGCCGGGCTTACATCCGGCTGGCGTCGTAGTACTCGTCGATCCCTTCCAAACCCGGAAGGTGCGGCGAGAGTTGGGGCAGTTCCGCCACCGAGCCGATGCCCATCCGTTCCAGGAAGTAGGAGGTTGTCCTGTACAGGACAGCCCCTGATTCGGGATCGTTCCCGGAGTCTTCGATCAGACCACGCTGGGTAAGAGTCCGGACCACAGAATCGACGTTGACGCCTCGAATTGCGGACACCCGGGCCCTGGAGACCGGTTGCCTGTAGGCAATGACCGCCAGAGTTTCAAGCGCTGCCTGAGTGAGCCTGGTGGTCTGCCCTTCGAGGACGAACCTGCCCACGATGTCCGCAAAGTCAGACCGTGAATAGATCCGCCACCCACCGGCGACGTTCCGCAATTCAAAACCCCGGGGGGCAGAGCTGGCAACGGCAAAGCCGACAGCATCCACGTCCGGGGCTTTAACAGTATAGCCGCTATACTCCCGCTGCAGGTCCTGCAGCAAATCCTCGACGACGGCGACCGTTACGTTCAATCCCGCAGCCAACTCCTCCGAGGTGGCTGGCTCATCGATGACCATGAGCACAGCTTCCAACGCTGCCCGCGCCCCGCCAGGCAGGGTTTCGAGCTCAGCGAGGCCGGCTGCGGCCATGTCCTGCTCAGTCACTGGCTGTCCCTTCGGTCGTTTCCTCGTACTCTTCGCTCAGGTTCGAGCTGTCCCATTCGGCCACATCCCCGGTCCATCGCACTGTCAGTTCTGCCAACGGACCTGCCTGCTCGAATGCCACAACCCTGTCCCTGAACATCTCCAGCAAGGCCAGGAAGCGGGCCACCACCACCAATGTTGTCTCGGCGTCGGCTATCAGCGCGCGGAAGGAGAGGGGGGCTCCAAGTTGAAGCCGGTATCCGATGATCTCGGCTTGCTCCTTGACGCTCACCGGGGGTGCGTGGAGATGGTCCAATCCCACCTCTGCGGGCGCCGAGTCCTTTGGCTTCAGTGCCTTGGCGGCAAGCTCCGCGAACTGTTCAGGGGTGTGCCGCCACACAAGTTCGGGCAGCAGCGCGGCGAAATGGGCCTCCAGTGCCACTTGGCGCGGGTATCTCCGCTCTTCCTGTTCCAGGGTTTCACTGATGAGACCTGCCACTTGCTTGAACGCCTTGTACTGGAGCAGCCGTGCGAAGAGCAAGTCCCGGGCTTCCAGGAGAGCAATATCTTCGTCGTCCTCTACTTCGCCAGCGGGAAGGAGCCGGGCAGCTTTGAGGTCCAGGAGCGTGGCAGCGATCACCAGGAATTCGCTGGCCTCGTCCAACGCCCAGTCCTCCCCCAGTTCCTGGAGGCGGCGGATGTACTTGATGAACTCATCGGTGACGGTGGCCAAGGCCACCTCGGTGATGTCCAGCTTGTGCTTGGATATCAGGCCCAGCAGGAGGTCGAACGGCCCGGTAAAGTTTGCGAGCCGAACCTCAAAGCCCGCCTTACGGGTGTCGGAGGTGCCGGCGTCGGAAGTTTTCTCCGGACTTGCCGCCTCGGCGAGTGACCGTCCCACGTGTCCGCTAGGGCGCGCCGCCGCGCGAGATCAGTTCCTTTGCGAGGCGGCGGTAGGCGTCTGCACCGATGTGGTTGCCGGCGTAGCTCGTAATGGGTTCCGCGGCCACTGTGGCGTCCGCGAACTTAATGGAACGCTTGATGACGGTCTCGAAAACCTTGTCACCGAAGGCCTCCACGAGGCGCGAGATGACTTCGCGGCTGTGCAGGGTGCGGGCGTCGTACATGGTAGCGAGGACGCCGTCCACCTGCAGACGTGGATTCAAACGGTCCTGCACCTTCTCGATGGTTTCCACGAGGAGGGCCACAGCGCGAAGCGCGAAGAACTCGCAAATCAACGGAATGATGACGCCATGGGCGGCGGTCAGTGCGTTGACAGTCAACAGGCCGAGCGACGGCTGGCAGTCGATCAGCACGACGTCGTAGTCATCTTCAACGCTCTTGAGTGCGCGGTCCAGGACTTGCTCGCGGGCGACTTCGTTGACCAGCTGCACTTCAGCAGCGGAGAGGTCGATGTTTGCAGGCAGAAGGTCCACACCTTCCACTCCGGTCTGCTGGATAGCATCCCGGATGTTCACTTTGCGGTCCATGAGGACGTTGTAGACGGTGAGATCGAGTTCGTGCGGATTGGCGCCGAGCCCTGCAGAAAGAGCACCTTGTGGATCAAAGTCCACCAAAAGCACCCGCCTGCCATACTCCGCGAGCGCCGCCGCAAGGTTGATGGTGGACGTGGTTTTGCCCACTCCGCCCTTCTGGTTAACCATGGCGATGACCCTTGCCGGGCCGTGGGAGGCAAGTGGAGCCGGTTCCGGGAAGTCGCGGTAAGGACGGCCCGTAGGCCCCATGATGGCGTCTTCCAGATCGAGCTCGGTGTCTCCCAGCGTAGCTGTTCCCCGTTCGCTGCTCACGTATCTAACCACTCTTTCGACGACGATCTTCCCTGCCGCTGTTCCCCTGGGTACAGCGCTGCTACCCACCTAGGCTACAGCGCCCGACACGGCATTTCAGGGAACTTGACTTTCGTTGATCTTTGAGCCTTGACCCTCTAGTTGAGGTCGAAGGTTGGCCGGTCGAAGGCTTGCTTTGCTTGGCTGCCGGGCCTCCTTGTCTTCCTTGACGAACGGCAGAGGACCGACACCCCGAATGGGTGTCGGTCCTCGTTGCTATGTATTGGTGTTAGATGGTTGCCTTGTGGCGGGTTTCAGCTTCCGGAGCCGTCTCAGCCTCGGCGCCGTGGGCGATCATTGTCGTCTCGTCGAACGGCTCGCTGCCGGAGAGAACGCGCTCCACCTGGGCGTTGTCGATTTCCTTGACCCAGGTGCCGATCAGAACGGTCGCAACGGCGTTGCCGGTGAAGTTCGTCAAAGCACGGGCTTCAGACATGAAGCGGTCGATGCCGACGATCATGCCCACCCCGCCCAGGAGTTCGGGCCTGTGTGCCTGCAGGCCGGCGGCAAGCGTTGCCAGGCCGGCTCCAGTGACGCCTGCGGCGCCCTTGGAAGCGATGATCATGAACACGAGCAGTGAGATCTGGGCACCCAGGTCCAGCGGCGTACCCATGGCGTTGGCGACGAACAGGGAGGCCATGGTCAGGTAGATGGCCGTGCCGTCAAGGTTGAACGAGTAGCCGGTGGGCACGGTCACGCCGACAACCGGCTTGGAGACACCCAGGTGTTCCATCTTGGCGATAAGGCGGGGCAGGGCTGCCTCGGAGGATGACGTGGAGAAGATGAGGAGGTATTCACGGGCCAGGTACTTCATCAGCTTGAAGATGTTGACACCGGCCACCGCACGGAGCAGGGAGCCGAGGATGACCACGATGAACACTGCGCAGGTGATGTAGAAGGCCACCATCAGGGTGAACATGCCGAGGATTGCTTGGACGCCAGTGGCACCAACGACGGCGGCGATCGCACCGAACGCGCCGACGGGAGCCAGCCACATGATCATGATGAGGATCCGGAAGACAAGGCGCTGTCCGTGGCCGATTGCGGTAAGGATCGGGGTGCCCTGCTTACCCATCTTCTGGAGCGCGAAGCCCACCAGGATGGCTGCGAGGAGGGTGGGCAGGACGGGAATGTCGCTGGGGATGATGCCCATCAGGAAGTCCACGGTGCTGTCCGTGGCCGCCTTCTTGTTGGGATCGTACGGAGTCAGCTTCAGGCCCTCACCCGGATGAATGAGGTTGCCGACAACGAGGCCGATAGCCAGTGCGAAGGTTGACATGGCTACGAAGTAGCCAAGTGCGAGTCCACCGACCTTGCCCACGGTTGCGGCTTTGGCGATGGAACCGATGCCCAGGACGATGGTGCAGAAGATGACCGGAGCGATCATCATTTTGATGAGCTTGATGAAGCCATCACCGAGCGGCTTCAGGGACTTTCCAACCTCAGGGAACAGAAGGCCGACCACGGCACCGAGCACTACGGCCAGGATGACCGCGATGTACAGGTAATGCGACTTGTCGAGCCCCCTGCGTCCACCGGTGGTGGCTACTGCCGACTCTCCTCGTTGAGAGGTCATGGGATTCTCCTTCTGGATACTGTGTAAGGCGCTGCGGTCCTGCACTTGTGTCCAATCCGCTGCCCTTGTGTGATATCCATCATTCAGCCATGGGTGACACACATCACCGTTGCGGTCATATTGGTCATGGGAGGCCTACTTGTTTCATCGCTGGAGCATCGCCCGCCGCTTGTTTGTGGCAAACCTGCTGTTCGTGCTGGTGCTGACAGCTGTCTTCGGCGCGTTCTCGGTACTGGAGGCACGGGACAGGGCATACGAGGATGCGGGCAGCCGGATGCTTGCGATCGCAACATCCATTGCCCACAACCCCTTGGTGTTGCAGGCGGCGGCAACTTCTGATCCGTCAGCCATACTGCAGCCCTATGCGCTGGAGGTCATGAAGGACGCGGACGCAGATTTCATCACCATCATGGCTCCCGACCGGACCCGATGGACCCATCCCCGTCCCGAAGAGCTGGGCAAGCCCTATATCGGCACGATCGAGCCTGCCCTGCGGGGTGAGACTTTCACGGAAGTCACTGCGGGTACATTGGGGCCCTCGGTCCGGACGATCGTGCCTGTGAAGGACTCCGGTGGAACCGTCAAGGCCTTGGTGGCGGCAGGCATCACCGTAAGAACCGTGGATACCGATGTCGCCGAAAGGCTGGGAGTGATTGGCGGCATCGCGCTGGTGGTCTTGTTCTTCGGCTCCATAGCCTCCTGGCTGCTCGGACGTTACCTGCGATCCGTGACCCGCGGCTGGGGTCCCGAACAGCTCGCGCAGCTCTTCGCCTACTACGAATCAGTCCTGCACTCCGTCCGTGAAGGCGTGATCCTGATCGATACCCGCGGAAAAGCAGTGATGTACAACGATCAAGCCGCGGAGTTGCTGGGACTGGAACCTTCCGAGGCCGACCGCTCCCCCGATGATGCTCCCAAGCTGTCCGACCTCCCCTTCGACGGGAGCCTGCGAGCGCTTTTCGAATCCGGCAGGCCAGCACATGACGAAATCCATTTGACTGGTTCACGGATCCTGGTGGTCAACCAAGCCCCTGCCGTGGGCCCGGTCCCTGCCCGGAGCCGGCAAAAGCCATCGGTCTACGGCACAGTGGCCACCATTCGTGACCGCACTGAGATTGAGTCGTTGGGAACCGAGCTGGAAACCATGAAGACTCTCTCGGATGCGTTGCGTGCCCAGACCCACGAACATGCCAATCGCCTGCATATGATCGTTTCCCTTCTTGAGTTGGGCCGCACGCCCCAAGCGCTCGAGTTCGCCACCAAGGACCTGGAGCTCAGCCAGCAGCTCACGGACGACATGCTTGCTTCGGTGGATGAACCGGTGATGAGTGCATTGGTGATGGGCAAGTCCGCCGAAGCACATGAGCGTGGCGTGGAATTGGTGGTTCGGACATCAGGGAGTTCGGGCGTCCGTGGTCTGGAAATCCAGGACCTTGTGACGATTCTGGGAAACCTCCTGGACAACGCCATTGATGCTGCCGCGTCCGGTGAGATGCCCCGAAAGGTGGAACTGGACGTCGAAGCCAGTGTGGCCGGTGTTGGATTCACTGTTCGGGATTCCGGGGCCGGTATCGATCCTGGTTCGATCGATGATGTGTTGCAGTACGGGTACAGCACCAAGTCCGCCCAGGACAATCCGCGGGGAGCCCATGGGCGTGGGGTCGGCCTTGCCTTGGTCCGGCAGGCTGTCCAGCGGCTGAACGGTACTATGACGATCAGCAATCCAGGCGGCGCCCAGTTCCATGTTGTGCTGCCCGCGCCCATCCCCGAGGAAGAGAAGGCATGACAGACATCCGCGTCCTGGTGGTCGAGGACGAGCCCATCGCCTCAGACGCCCACTCTATTTACGTGGGCAGGCTCCAAGGGTTCACGCTGGTGGGAACGGCCCCGGATGGCCAGTCTGCACTGCGCATCCTTGGCGAATTCGCTGCGTCCGGCTCGCCGGTGGACCTGGTGCTGCTCGATATGAACCTGCCGGACCTTCATGGGTTGGATGTTGCCCGACGCATGCGCTCCGCGGGAGTCTTCGCCGACATTATTGCCATCACAGCCGTCCGTGAATTGAACATCGTGCGCAGCGCCGTTTCCATCGGCGTCGTGCAGTATTTGATCAAGCCCTTCACTTACGCGACCTTTGCCGACAAGCTGAACAGCTACCGCACTTTCCGTGATCAACTGGCGGGCTCGGTGTCCGGCATCTCCAAGGCCGGAGCATCCCAGAGCGACGTGGACCAGGCCTTCGCGAGTCTCCGGGCACCCACGGAACTACCACTGCCGAAGGGGTTGTCAGGTTCCACATTGGAGGCGGTGAAGGATCTTGTCCGCGCCCGGCAACAAGCCGTATCCGCTAGTGAAGTGATGGATGCCCTTGGAATGTCCCGGGTCACAGCCCGCCGGTATCTGGAGTACCTGGCCGACGCCGGGACGGTCACCAGGGCCCCGCGCTACGGAACACCGGGCCGCCCGGAGAACGAGTACGGCTGGAACCGGGGCTAACACGCGCCTTAACGACTGGTCCGCCCGCGATCTGGACCTCAAGTTCCCCACAGAGCCCGCAAATGTATACATTGCTCCACTCTTCTTGAAGATTTATCCAATTTTCTCGAGTTTGTGTATACACTGAGATCATGCGCGCCAGTGATCGGGCCTATGCGGCCCTCCGTGAAGACATCATTGAGTGGCGCCTTCGGCCCGGCACGGTTCTGGCAGAAGTCGAACAGTCCGAGCGGCTGGGGGTTTCCCGCACGCCGGTGCGGGAGGCGTTGGGCCGGCTGATGGCTGAGGGATTGACGACGGCGGCAGGTGGGCGCGGCGTCGTCGTCACCGATATCTCGCTGGACAGCATCGACGAACTGTTCGAATTGCGCGAAACCCTTGAAGTCAGGGCCGCAGCGTTGGCCGCGCAGCGCGGAGAGCCGGGCGTCTTCGCCGAGCTGCAGGCGCAGCTGCTGAGGGCTCCGGATCTGCTCAGCGAGAAGGATCCTGGCCGGCACGAGTATTACGCGTTGGTGGGCCGCCTGGATGAGGCAATCGATGCTGCGATCTCCAACTCCTACCTTGCCCAGGCCATGCGGAGCCTCCGCGTCCACCTGGTCCGGGTGCGCCGGCTGGCAGCCGATGACGCCGCCAGGCTTCATGCCGCTGCAGCGGAGCATGCCGCCATTGCCGAAGCCATCGCCGCAGGGAATCCCAGGCTGGCCGAAGCCGCCACCACACTTCATTTGCACCGCAGCCTTACCCACGTCAAAGCCGCTCATGTGGCCCGCTAAACACCCTCAGTAGAAGGAGCACCATGGTCAAGAACCACCACGTCCGCGTTTACAAGAGCGAAGAGAACCTCCCGCGTGAGGAGCAGTTGGCACACAAGATCGCCGTGGTCGCCGCCGACCCCGTCGACGTCACTCCCGAGGTCACCGATATGGTGATCAACCGCATCATCGACAACGCCTCGGTGGCCATCGCCTCATTGAACCGGGCACCGATTGTCGCAGCACGTGCCCAGGCATTGACGCATGGGCCGTCCACGAACGGCAAGGGCGGCAACGTCTTCGGTATCACGGAACGGGTCTCCCCCGAATGGGCTGCCTGGGCCAACGGGGTAGCCGTTCGCGAGCTGGACTACCACGACACGTTCCTGGCCGCGGACTACTCCCACCCCGGGGATAACATCCCCCCGATCCTCTCCGTCGCCCAGCACGTCGGCGCCAGCGGCGCCGACCTGGTCCGCGGCATCGCCACCGGGTATGAAATCCAGGTGAACCTGGTCAAGGCCATCTGCCTGCACAAGCACAAGATCGACCACGTCGCCCACCTCGGCCCGTCCGCCGCAGCCGGGATCGGCACGTTGTTGGGCCTGGATGTTGAGACGATCTTCCAGTCCGTGGGTCAGGCCCTGCACACCACCACCGCCACCCGGCAGTCCCGCAAGGGCGAAATCTCCACGTGGAAGGCCCACGCCCCGGCCTTCGCTGGCAAGATGGCCGTCGAAGCAGTGGACCGTTCCATGCGCGGACAGACCTCGCCCGTGCCGATCTACGAAGGCGAAGACGGCGTGATCGCCTGGATGCTGGACGGCCCGGACGCCGCCTACGAGGTCCCGCTGCCACTGCCCGGTGAAGCCAAGCGCGCCATCCTGGACACCTACACCAAGGAACACTCCGCCGAGTACCAGGCCCAGGCGTGGATCGACCTCGCCCGCAAACTCCACAAGGAACACCCGGAAACCACGGACCCGGCCAACGTGGAATCTGTGCTGATCAAGACCAGCCACCACACCCACTACGTGATCGGTTCCGGCGCGAACGATCCCCAGAAGTACTCCCCCACCGCGTCCCGGGAAACGCTGGACCACTCCATCCCCTACATCTTCACCGTCGCCCTGCAGGACGGCGCCTGGCACCACGTTCACTCCTACGCCCCCGAACGCGCCGCCCGCCCGGACACCGTGGAACTCTGGCAGAAAGTCACCACCGTGGAAGACCCCGAGTGGACCCGCCGCTACCACTCCCTCGACATCGCAGAGAAGGCCTTCGGCGGCACCGTGGAAATCACGCTCACCGACGGCACCGTCATCACGGACGAGATCGCTGTGGCCGACGCGCACCCGCTCGGTGCCCGGCCGTTCGCCCGCGAGCAGTACATCAACAAGTTCCGCACGCTTGCTGCCGGTCTCGTGGAGGAAGCCGAAATCGAACGGTTCCTCACCGCCGTCGAACGCGTCACCGAACTCGGCCCCGGCGAACTGGACCAGCTGAACATCACCGCAGCCCCCGGCGTGATCGACCTCGCGGCAGCTCCGAAGGGACTGTTCTAAATGCTGTACTCCAAAACCACACCCGAACAAAAAAGGCTGAAACTGCGCGAACTGCTGGCCTCCGGGACCGTGCACCAGTTTCCCGGGGCGTTCAACCCGCTCTCGGCACGCCTGATCGAGGAAAAGGGCTTCGCCGGGGTCTACATCTCCGGAGCCGTCCTGGCCAACGACCTCGGCCTGCCCGACATCGGCCTGACCACCCTGACAGAGGTGGCCACCCGGGCCGGGCAGATCGCCCGCATGACCGACCTGCCCTCCCTCGTGGACGCGGACACCGGCTTCGGTGAACCCATGAACGTGGCCCGCACCATCCAGGAACTCGAAAACGCAGGCCTGGCAGGCTGCCACATCGAGGATCAGTTCAACCCCAAACGCTGCGGCCACCTGGACGGCAAAAACGTCGTGGACATCGACACCGCCACCAAACGCATCCGCGCCGCAGCAGACGCACGCCGGGATGCGAACTTCCTCATCATGGCCCGCACCGATATCCGCGCCGTCGATGGAATCCAAGCAGCCCAGGACCGCGCCAAAGCCCTCGTGGACGCCGGCGCCGACGCAATCTTCCCCGAAGCCATGGCCGATTTGGGCGAGTTCCAGGCCATCCGGGACGCCGTGGACGTGCCCATCCTGGCCAACATGACAGAGTTCGGCAAAAGCGACCTCTTCACCGTGGACCAACTCCAAAGCGTCGGGGTAAACATGGTCATCTACCCCGTCACCCTCCTCCGCATTGCCATGGGCGCTGCAGAGCGTACGCTGGAATCGATTAAGGCTGCGGGGACTCAAGAGGCACAAGTGGAAAACATGCTCACGCGTGCGCGCCTCTATGAACTCGTGGATTACGAGGCATACAACCAGTTCGATACCGGCGTTTTCAACTTCCAGGTTCCTGGCATCCGCTAGGTCCGGGAATCACCAAGGGGACAGCAGGCACTCCGGCAAACCGGGGCGCTTGCATAATGAACGAAGGAGTTCAGCATGGCTGCTGAAGACATTAAAAAAGGCCTTGCCGGCGTCGTGGTGGACTACACCGCCGTCTCGAAGGTCAACCCGGACACCAACTCGCTGCTGTACCGGGGATACCCGGTCCAGGAACTGGCTGCCAAGTGCAGCTTCGAAGAAGTTGCCTACCTGCTGTGGAACGGCGAACTGCCCGACGATGCCCAACTGGCTGAATTTGTTGCCCGCGAACGCGCGGGGCGTGCCCTGGACCCTGTGGTCAAGTCAGTTATAGACACGTTGCCCACCACCTCACATCCCATGGATGTTTGCCGTACAGCAGCTTCCGTGCTGGGAGCCCGGCACGAGCTGGCTGAGGATTCATCCCCCGATGCCAACATGAAGAAGGCGATTGACCTCTGGGCTGCGATGCCTGCCGTCGTGGCCTATGACCAGCGCCGCCGGCGCGGCCAGGACGCAGTGGAACCGCGGGAGGACCTGGACTACTCCGCGAACTTCCTGTGGATGACGTTCGGTGAAGAAGCTGTGGTGGAGGTTGTGGAGGCGTTCAACGTCTCGATGATCCTGTACGCGGAGCACTCCTTCAACGCCTCCACGTTCACAGCCCGCGTAGTCACCTCCACACTCTCGGACCTGCACTCGGCCGTGACCGCTGCCATCGGCGCCCTCAAAGGCCCGCTGCACGGCGGCGCCAACGAGGCCGTGATGCACACGTTCGATGAGATCGGCATCCGCAGCGAAGAATCCATGGAGGAAGCCGCGGTACGGGCCCGGGCCTGGATGGAAGACGCCCTGGCACAGAAGAAGAAGGTCATGGGCTTCGGGCACCGCGTCTACAAGCACGGCGACTCCCGGGTACCCACTATGAAAGCGGCCCTGGACAAGATGATCGCCCACTACGGACGGCCCGAACTCCTGGGACTCTACAACGGACTCGAACAAGCTATGGACGAAGCCAAAGCCATCAAGCCCAACCTCGATTACCCCGCCGGCCCCACGTACCACCTCATGGGCTTCGATACGCAGACGTTCACCCCATTGTTCGTCGCCAGCCGGATCACCGGCTGGACAGCACACATCATGGAACAGTTTGCCTCGAATTCCCTTATCCGTCCGCTCAGCGAATACAACGGACCCGAAGAGCGGCACGTGCCGTAGCCTCTTGGCGCTCGGGCGCTAAGGAAGCAGACGACGGCGGGCCGGTCACCGAAAGGCGACCGGCCCGCCGTCGTACGCTGGGAAACCTTTTCTACTGCTCGGTTCCGATCCAATCGATGGTGTGGACATTGGCCACGCTCTCGTTATCGGCAGCCAGTTCCACTCGAACTGCGATCCGCTGCCCGGAAATCATCGCGGGCAGCCAATGCTCGGCGTCGGCCCACATCCGTTCCACCGGTAGCTTGGACACTGGGAACCATTCCGGCGCGATCTCATCGCTTTCAACCGGTTCACCCTCCCAAATCCGCGTCAGGTACACGGTGGTGGCCATGTTCCATTCCGGTCTGGCAGGAAACACGAAATCAATGATGCCGGCGGGGATGAGGTCCGCAGCCTGGACCACCACGCTGATCTCCTCCATGACCTCGCGGCACACCGCCTGGATTGCGGTCTCCCCCGGTTCCACGTGCCCACCCACGCCCACCACTTTGCCGCGCCCAAAACCGGTCTTCTTGGTGCCGAGGAGGACGTGTTCCCCGTCCGCGTCATCGCGGAGGAGGAAGCACAGTGTCACATGGGCTGCTGTCATGCTGCCTACCTTAACCCGATCTCCTCTACCAAGGCTGGCATTGCGACGGTCAGCCCAATTGCTACCGTGAGCCCAGTTGCCTACAGTGAGCCCATGAACGAAGGTGGCGGCGAAGCGCGCGCCGAGACGCAGACACAGGCGCAGGCCATCAATCACGAGGCGAAGCCCCAGGCAGCGGAAGATGTCGAAACAGTTCCTGTGGCCGAGTCACCAGCACACGCCCGAGCCGGGCAGGAGCGCGATGCCTGGCTGCCCCGTTGGGTGGTTGCGCATCCGCTATACGTCGGCTGGGCCTGGACGGTGGTGTGGGCCGGGCTCATTGTTCTGGATGAAGTGGTGGACCTGGCCGGATGGACCTGGTATTTGCTGGTCCTCGCCGCTGCTTTGCCAACGCTGCTGTCCACGCTGGCTGTGCTGCATGCCACGCCCCGCAGCCACCTCAAGGCAGTGGATGCCACTGTCCTGGGCCATTTTTTCGTCCGCTTCCTCGCCCTGGTAGTGGCCTTCATGGTGTGGGCCGCCTCTGTGGTGATGAGTGCTTCCATCTCGACCACCGTGCAAACCGTCATCGGCGACTCCGAAAAGGAGGTGACCGCACTCGGCTTCAACCTCATGCTGGTTTCGGTCCCGCTGGTGCTCTCTGTCCTGTGGATGGCGTTCATAGTGCGGTGCGCCTGGTTCCTCCGACGGCTACGCGGTTGGCGGCAAATACCCCTGAAGACGCGGGTACCCAAAAAGTTCCTCAAGGGTCAGCCACGGCTGAAGCGGGTGGTGGTGGGGCTGGCCCACCCCGGCCTCTTGCTGGTGGCCGGATTGGGGACGTCGCTGCTGGCCTTGTTCGTCGATGCCGTGGAATTGACGTTCAGTGTCCTGGACTAGTTGCGGCTCCTGCCGACCACAGGTTCAGCCGAGCGCCCTGGGATGGGCAGCAGCGTAAACTTCCCGCAAAGTATCGGCCGTGACCAGCGTGTAGACCTGGGTGGTGGTCACCGACGCGTGCCCCAACAGCTCCTGGACTACGCGCACGTCAGCCCCGCCTTCCAGAAGATGCGTGGCAAAAGAGTGCCGCAAGGTGTGTGGCGAAACATCCTTGGTGATGTTTGCCTTCTCCGCGGCAGTCTTGAGGATTGTCCAGGCACTTTGCCTGCTGATCCTGCCGCCACGGGCATTCAGGAACAAGGCGGGAGTGCCCTTGCCCTTGGATGCCAGCAGCGGCCTTCCCCGGACCACATAGGCTCCGACGGCGCGTGCACCGTAAGAGCCCAAAGGAACCAACCGCTCCTTGGAACCTTTGCCGAAGAGCCTGACGATTGCAGGTTCGCCACCGGCGTGTTCCAGGGATACATCGTCAACGTCCAGCCCTACGGCCTCACTGATGCGCGCACCGGTGGAGTAGAGAAATTCAAGCAAGGCCCGGTCCCTCAGGCCGGTCGCAGAGTCCGAACCCGCAGCTTCAAGGATCCGCGTTACTTCACCAACGCTGATGGCTTTCGGAAGCCGTTTGCCCGGCATCGGCGGGTGGACATCGCTGGCGGGATCCGACGTCGTGGTTCCCTCAAGGGCCCAAAACTTGTGGAGCCCCCGCACGGCCACGATGGTTCTGGCGGCAGAGCGGACGCCGAGGGCCGCAGCCCCATCGGAGCCGTCGGACAAGGCCTGGGCAAAGGCGGTGACATGATGCCGTGTGATGTCTCCGGGCCGTTCCACTCCTTGACTCGCCAGGAAGTTCGAATAGCGGGCAAGGTCACGGCGATAGGCAGCCAAGGTGTTGGCAGCCAGGCCACGTTCCACCCCGACGTGCTGGAGGTAGTCCGTAACTCCGCGATCGATGCCGTTGGCGGTGCGGGTGGCGGCCTCGGCCATTCTCAGCGCTGGCTCGGGTGCGCGGGCCACGGCGCGTCAGCGGGGCGCAGGCTGGAAAAGCCATCGGCCTTCGCGGCGGCGGCTGCAAGGATTCCCAGGACCGCGGACGGATTGTGCAGGCGCCCTTCCAGGACCGCTTTCACGGCGTCGTCGAGCGGAATCCAGTGGAACTCAATTTCTGACTCTTCGTCGGTGCGGACATGCAGGTCAGCCTCGGGAACAGCACTCAGCCCACGAGCCAGATAGATGCGAACAGCCTCGCTGGAGGATCCCGGGGAGTTGAAGAAGTCCACCAGGACATTCCAGGTGGCCGCAACAAGATCAGCTTCCTCAGCGAGCTCCCTGGCAGCACCCACGACGAAATCCTCGCCCTCAATGTCCAGCAAGCCGGCGGGGATTTCCCAGAGGTCCATACCAACGGGGTGCCTGTACTGCTTCAGGAGCAGGATTTCGCCGTCAACGTTCATGGGCAGCACGGCCACCGCCCCAGGGTGGTCGATGTAATCCCGGACCAGGGTGTCCGTATCCTCGCTGAGCTGGAAGGCGTCGCTGACCACATCCCAGATGCGGCCTTCGTAGACCTTGCTGGTGGACAAAAGACGGCGCGGGCTCGGCATATCCGAAACCTGCCTTGAGGTGCTGGGGGTTTCAGAAATGCCGGGCATCGCGCCGTCCTTCGTTAGTGCTTGCGTTTACCGTTTATTTGGCAGCTACTTACTTGGCAGCTACCGCGCGGGCACCCGTCTTGGTTCCCACAACGGCGCCTTCACGACGCTCCAAGGCAGCCTTCACGAGGCCTGCGAAGAGCGGGTGCGGGCGCGTCGGGCGGGAGCTGAGCTCAGGGTGTGCCTGCGTCGCGACGTAGTACGGGTGCACTTCGCGGGGAAGTTCAACGTACTCAACCAGCTTGCCGTCAGGAGAGGTACCCGAGAAGACCAGGCCCTCCGCCGCGATCTGGTCACGGTACTTGTTGTTAACCTCGTAGCGGTGGCGGTGGCGTTCGCTCACCGAAGTGGTGCCGTACGTCTCTGCGACTACGGAGCCCTCGTCCAGCTTGGCTTCGTAGAGGCCCAGGCGCATGGTGCCGCCGAGGTCTCCCTTGCCTTCCACAATGTCCAGCTGCTCTTCCATGGTGGCGATAACCGGGTACTTGGAGTCCGGCTCGAACTCACTGGACGAGGCGCCTTCCAGGCCAACCACGTTGCGGGCGTATTCGATCACCATGCACTGAAGGCCAAGGCACAGGCCCAGAACCGGGAGCTTGGATTCGCGGGCAAACTTCAACGCGCCCAACTTGCCCTCCAGGCCACGGATGCCGAAGCCTCCCGGCACGCAGATGGCGTCGACGCCGGCAAGGGACTTGGTGGCGCCGGCAAGGGTTTCGCACTCGTCAGAGGGAACCCAACGGATCTTGACTTTGGTTTCATTCGCGAACCCACCGGCGCGGAGGGCCTCGGTCACCGAAAGGTAAGCATCGGGAAGATCGATGTACTTGCCCACCAGGGCAACTTCGACCTCATGTTTGGGGTTGTGGACAGCTTCGAGCAGCTTGTCCCACTTGCTCCAGTCAACGTCCTTGAACGGCAGGTCCAGCGCACGGACGATGTAGGAGTCCAGGCCTTGGGAGTGCAACGTCTTGGGGATGTCGTAGATGCTGGGTGCGTCAGCGGCGTTGACCACGGCGTCAATATCGACGTCGCACATGCGGCCGATTTTCTCGCGCATGGCGTCCGGCACTTCGCGGTCCGAACGGATCACGATGGCTTCGGGCTGGATACCGATGGAACGAAGGGCTGCCACGGAGTGCTGCGTGGGCTTGGTCTTCAGTTCCTGGGAAGGACCGATGTACGGAACCAGGGAAACGTGCAGGAAGAAGACATTGTTCCGGCCAATGTCCTGGCGCACCTGGCGGGCCGACTCGAGGAAGGGCTGCGATTCGATGTCGCCCACCGTGCCACCGATTTCGGTGATGATGACATCAGGAGCGTTCTTGCCTTCGGCGGGAAGGCGCATGCGGCGCTTGATTTCATCCGTGATGTGCGGGATGACCTGAACGGTGTCTCCGAGGTATTCACCGCGGCGTTCCTTTGCGATGACCGTGGAGTAGATCTGGCCCGTTGTGACGTTGGCCGAACCTTCGAGGTTTTCATCGAGGAAGCGCTCGTAGTGTCCGATGTCGAGGTCGGTTTCGGCGCCATCATCCGTCACGAAAACTTCGCCGTGCTGGAAGGGATTCATCGTGCCCGGATCCACGTTCAAATAGGGATCGAGCTTCTGCATAGTTACAGACAAACCGCGTGCCCGCAGCAGGTGGCCGAGGCTGGAAGCCGTCAGACCCTTACCGAGCGAGGACGCCACACCACCGGTGACGAAGATGTGTTTGGTCGTCTTGGACGAGCCCGGGAACCGGGAATTTACACGGGAATTTGATCGCTGCACCACGGAATTCGAGCTTATCATCAATTACGCCTTCCAAGCGTCCGTCCGGATTCCCCAAATGGTCAATAGTTGCCCAAGACCATGCCTGCAATCAAGAGCCGGGCGGGACCAAGTGCACGGATGTGATAGTGGTCGCAGTCCTTAATCAGCCCTGTGCCGGGAATTTCCTAGGCCCGCTGGGGAAGCAATTTCGCATCGTCCAACAATTCCTGCGCGTGTGCCTGGGCAGATTCTGAGTCCTCCTGCCCGGCCAACATACGGGCAAGCTCCTTCACGCGCTCGTCGTCGTCCAGCAGTTGCACATCGCTGGAGGTGAATCCGGTGGACGTTTTTCCGTCGACGCCCCGAACTGAGGTTTTGGTAACCCGGATGTGCTGATCAGCGAAGGCGGCAACCTGCGGCAGGTGCGTCACAACGAGGACCTGGACGTGGCGGGCCAACATGGCCAGCCGGCGCCCGATCTCGACGGCGGCCCGTCCACCCACACCGGCGTCCACCTCGTCAAAGACGAACGTAGGAACAGGATCCACCGCCGCGAGCACCACCTCGATGGCCAGCATCACCCTTGAGAGTTCACCGCCGGAGGCTCCCTTGCCCAGTGGACGCGCCGGAGCGCCGGAGTGTGGCTGGAGGAGGAAGGCGATCTCGTCAGTCCCCCAGGGGCCAAGCGATCCGCTGTCCTCTATCTGGATGATCAACGTGGCATCCGCCATGGCCAAAGCCTTCAACTCTGTACTCACGCGGGCTGAGAGGTCCTTGGCCGCCTTCAGCCGGGCCTTGCTGATCGCTGCGGCCTGCTTGCGCAGGGTAGCTTCGCTCGAAGCCACCTCGGCATCCAAGGATTCGATGCGGCTTGAATCGTCCTGCAGCTCGTCCAAACGCATCCGGGCCGTAGTCGCCCACTCCAACACCTCATCGATGCTGGGGGCGTACTTCCGGATCAGTTTGGCCAAGGCTGCGCGGCGTTCCTCAATTTCAGAGAGCCGCTCCGGGCCTTCAGTGTCCAATGCAGCTTGGTAGCTGGACAAGTCAGCGGCGATATCGTTCAGCAGGAAACCAACTTCTGCAAGACGTGCAGCAGCGGCCCCCAACGCCTCATCGTGTTCTGCAACGTGCTCCAGCGTCCGCTTGGCCGCATCCACCATCGATGTGGCATCGCCGGCATCGCCGAATTCCTCGGCGATGAGCGACTCATGTGCCGCTGCCGCTGCGAGCCGGAGTTCTTCAACGTTGGCAAGCTTTACGGCCTCAGCCTTGAGGGTCTCATCCTCACCAGGCTGGGGATCCACGTCATCGATCTCTTTGAGAGCGGCGTCCAGCGATTCCGCCTCACGAAGCCGTTCCCGCGCTTCGCTGCGAAGTGTCTCCAGCTCGGCCTGAATGGACTTCCAGTGGTTGTACAGGTTCTGGTACTCCCCCAGGACCTTGGCCAGCGGTGCACCAGCGAAGCGATCCAGGGCGTGTCGCTGCGCGGTAGCGCTTTTCAGCCGGATCTGATCCGACTGGCCGTGTACCACCACCAGGCTCTCGCCAAGTTCGGCCAGAACCCCAACCGGTGCCGCCCGTCCCCCAACGTAAGCCCGGCTGCGGCCATCGGCACCAACGGTGCGGGCCAGCAGGAGTTCAGCGACGCCGTCGAACTCCTCCGCCTCACCGCCGGCCTCCTTGGCCCGCTCTACGGCGCTGTGGCCTGGATCAAGCTTCAGGACTGCCTCCGCAGAGGCAGATTTGGCGCCGCTCCGGACTGCGCCGGCATCCGAACGAGCACCCAGAAGGAGCCCGACGGCGGTCACCACCATGGTCTTGCCGGCACCAGTTTCACCGGTTACGACGCTGAGGCCGGGCCCTAGCGGCAGGGCGGCATCGGTAATGACACCGAGATCACGGATTCGGAGTTCTTCAAGCATGCTTCACTTCGCATTCGTGGGGTCGGATGGCTCACCGTGCCCCGGGTTCAGGGACGTTTCGGTATCCCGGAGATCACTCGCGTCCCGGGGGGTAGGCAAAGGAGCCGGTGAAAGTGTTCGAATCACGGGGATGGGGCCGGTGTGGACTTCCCCTGAGCGGGGAGCCGGACCACGCCAGCCGTGGATGGGAAGCTGGAACTTGCGCACAAGCCGTGCCGAGAAAGGAGTCTTATGTGTCCGTGCCAGGCGTACGGGCGTGGCTGAGCGGGTCACCTCAACACGGGCTCCCGGAGGCAAGTCAACGGAGCGCCTGCCATCACACCAAAGGACGCCCAAGGCATCCGTCCGGTTCATGATTTCCACAGCCAGCTTGGATCGCGGAGACACCACCAAGGGTTTGGCAAAAAGGGCATGGGCGCTGATCGGCACAATGACGAGCGCCTCCACCTCAGGCCACACCACCGGCCCACCAGACGAAAACGCGTATGCCGTCGATCCCGTTGGCGTCGCAAGGACCACGCCATCACAGCCGAACGAGGTCAACGGCCGTTCATCCACCTCAGTGACGACTTCGAGCATCCGTTCCCGATTGGCCTTCTCAATCGCGGCCTCGTTCAAGGCCCAGGTATGCCAGATCTTCTGGCCCTTGATCCACACCTGGACATCGATCGTCATGCGCTCTTCAACGGTGTACTGGCGGCTCGCGATCCATTCGACCGTCTGGGCCAGGTCAGCACGTTCGCTCTCTGCAAGGAAGCCCACATGGCCGAGGTTGACGCCCAGCAAGGGAACGTCCACTTCCCGCACAAGTTCCGCCGCGCGCAGGATGGTTCCGTCGCCACCCAGAACCATCACCAATTCCACGTCTTCCAAACTCACGTCGTCGTGGAGGATCTCAATGGGGGTATCAACGGCACCAAAGAAGCGCTCGACATCTGCCAATTCTGACTTCTGAAGGACCGGCACCAGGCCCGACGAATGCAATTGCGTACAAGCATCCCACGCCGCCCGGAGCGATTCCTCCCGCCCTGTGTGGGCAAGGACAAGTACATGCCTGCTCATCGGGTTCTGCTTTCTAGTCGTTTGGCCAGAGGTTCTTTATCAATGCAGCAACGTCCTCGTCCCGCTCTTCGATCTTAGGCAACACAGCGGACATCCTGCGCTTCATCCACAGGAAGTACTCAACATTTCCGTCCTGGCCCGGGAGCGGGCTTGCCGCAAGGCCATGAAGTTCCAGCCCCGCATCAACTGCAGCGCGGGCAACCTGGGCCACCGCCCGGCGTCGTTCATTCTCGGAAGACACGACGCCCGTGCGGCTTAGCCGCTCCTTGCCGACTTCAAACTGCGGCTTGACCATCAGGACAAGGTCTCCGCCAGGTTCCGTGCAGGCAGCAAGGGGGCCCAGGACCAACGTCAGGGAAATGAAGGACAGGTCTGCGACAGTCAGGCTTGCGGTGCCACCGATCTGGTCCGGCGTCATATACCTGACATTGAGCCCCTCATGGACTACCACCCGGGGATCATCGCGGAGCAGCGGCACCAGTTGGCCATGCCCGACGTCGACCGCCACCACTTGCGCGGCTCCCTGCCGAAGCAGCACGTCCGTGAAGCCGCCAGTGGAGGCTCCGGCGTCGAGACACCGGCGACCGGATACTGCTACCGTCGGAAACGCGGCCAGCGCGCCGGCCAGTTTGTGCCCGGCGCGGCTCACGTAAATGTCCTCAAGGTGGGATTGGACGTCCAGGTCTGTGTCGGCGTCCACTTGCTGGGCCGCTTTGGCGAAGACAACCCCGCCTGAACTCACCTTGCCGTCGCTAATGAGCTTGGCAGCGTGCGTCCGGGACCTCGCCAGCCCTCGGGTGACGAGTTCCTGATCAAGTCTTGCCATTCGCTAATTCTCGCCTTCCGGGCGGGTACGAGCGGTATCCCGGTCCGCTACCGGCGGCAGGCCGGGCTCAGCATCCAGAGCCTCCAGGAGGGAGTCATGAATTGCCGTGTACAACCCAGCGTGGTCTGCCACCGGAGCCCCATGAACGCCCTCCAGCAAGCCAAGGGCGCGGTCGACAGGGACGTCGCCGGTGGCTTCAAGAGCCTCTGGCCAGCGCACAGGGGGCCGTTCAGCCTCAGCTTCCGGGTAATTGTTGGCCTCGGTCATCCCACCAGTCTAGTGAGTTCGCCATTCCAGCTGGGGCGCCTGAGCTACAGCAGTGTCCGGAACCTCAGCCCACCATGCCGCGCAGGCAGCACGCCACGCGTCGAGGTCATCCTTATCCCCGGTCAACGTGACCTTGCCATCCTCAGCAACTGCTGACGCTGCACCGCAACGGTAAGTGCCGGCGTCGTTGACGATTTCCGGGTAAGGGGCGTAAAGGTCCCCCAAGTCTGCCAAAAGGTAGTCCGGACGCTCTTCCGTCCGGGCAGCTAGAATCGACAGCGTCGTATCGACGCCGGTGAGTACCGCCGCCGTCGAAAATCCCGCACGGTTGCCGCCCAGGATGTCCGTATCCAAACGGTCCCCCACTACCAATGGGCGATCAGACTTCAGGCGCTTGGCAGCAGCGTGGAACAATGGCGCCTCCGGTTTACCGGCCACCATCGGCGTCTTGCCCGTTGCGGCCGCAACTGCAGCAACGAGAGTACCGTTGCCAGGAGCCATACCGCGCGCCTGCGGGATCGACATATCCGTGTTGGTCGCAAACCACTGGGCGCCACCGGCAACAACATAGGAGGCCTCAGCGAGGTCCTTCCAGCCGATCTCAGGGTTGAAGCCCTGGACAACAGCTACCGGCGATTCCGCCGCACTATGCACGGGCTTGAGGCCCACCAGTTCGATCTCGTGGGCCAACGCCGCACTGCCAGTAATGAGCACGTGAGCCCCCGCAGGCAGCATGGAAGCAAGCAGCTCCCCGGCAGCCTGCGAAGAACTGACCACCTGATGATCCTCCGCAGGCGCCCCCAGTTCCCGCAAGTGCGCGGCAACCTGGGCCGGAGTACGCGAGGCGTTGTTCGTCACGTAACCCAACCCGACGCCTACGGTCTCCAGGCGCTGCAGCGACTCCACAGCCCCGGGAATTGCATGGGGACCTGCGTAAACGACGCCATCAAGATCGGAAAGAACCGCGTCAAAGGACGAAATGAGCGAATCAGCCATGCTGTGAGTCAGTGCCCTGTTCCTCGGTGGATTCCGTGTGTGCTACTGCTTCTTCTGATTCGTCAGCTTCTTCGGCTTCGTCAGCTGAATCAATGTCCGACTCGGCGTCGTCCGACTCGAAGTAGTCCGACTCTGCATCATCAATGTCAACGTCGTCGTGTTCGGCGTCTGCAGCAGCCGCCTCCGCGATCACCGTTTCGCTTTCCGGCCTCACGACGTCGGAATCCTCGCCGCGCTTCTCGAAGCGTGGCTTCCGCGCAGCCGCTGCTTCTTCCTGCTCGTCCCAGCCGAGGTCAAGAATTTCCGGTTCGGCGAAGTCACCAACGCCGAGGGCATTCTCAGCTACCAGTGCCTGACGAGCCCACTTTTCGGCTTCCTCAGTGCGACCCACAGCAGTCAGTGCTTCTGCATACGCGCGGAACAGACGGGGGCTGTAAGAGAATGCCCTGTTAATGTCCAGCTGCGGGATCTCAAGCTCGGCTACAGCAGCATCAAGTTGGTTGAGGTCAGCACGGGCGCCCGAAGCCACAATCGCCAGCTCTACCTTGCCCGGAGCATCCAGATCCTGCGCTTCAGGAGACCGGACCATGTCAAGTGCACGGTCAGGGCGGCCAAGGCCACGCTCACAGTCCGCCATGACGGGCAGGTGAACGTTGGATCCGCTGATGCGGCGGTACGTACGGAATTCGCGCAGCGCTTCGCCATAGTGACCTGCAGCGTAAGCCGTCAAGCCAACAGCTTCCCGGACAGCCGACAGCCGGCCACCCCTGCGGCTGGCGGCCAAAGCGTGCTGGAAGGCCAACTCGGGCTCGATGTCAATCAAGCGGCCAGCCATGACCAGGTGCTTCGCCACCCAGCCTGCGCTCTGCTCTTCGAGGGTCTTGATCTGGTGCCCGGTGGCGCGGTCAAGTTCCTTGCCCGTGACATCCTCATCGATCTCCGGAGAACGTTCGCGGTCAGGGCGGTTGGCGCTGCGAATGTCCTTCGCGTTGGGAACGCGGGCGGGACGGTCTTCCCAGGAGTTGGCACGGTCATTGTTGAAGGGACGACGCTCGCCGCCACGCTCGGGACGGTCACCGAACGGCTTACGCTCGCCACGGTCATTGCTGAACGGACGACGCTCCTCGCCATCACGACGGGGGCCATCAAAGTTCCGCGGGCCACGCTCAGGGCGGCTACCGAAGGGCTTACGGTCACGATCGCCGCCGAAGGAACGACGCTCGCCACCGCGCTCGGGGCGGTCGCCGAAGGGCTTGCGCTCGCCACGGTCGCTGTTGAACGGACGACGCTCACCATCGCGCGCGGGACGGTCACCACGGTCATTGTTGAAGGGACGACGCTCATCGCCATCACGACGGGGGCCATCAAAGTTCCGGGGACCACGCTCGGGGCGGTCACCGAASGGYTTRCGCTCGCCACGGTCACTGTTGAACGGACGACGCTCACCATCACGGGCCGGACGATCACCGCGGTCACCACGGTCACCGCGGTCACCGAACGGCTTACGATCACGATCGCCACCGAAGGAACGACGCTCACCATCGCGGGGCGGGCGGTCACCGAACGGCTTGCGCTCGCCACGGTCACTGTTGAACGGACGACGCTCACCATCGCGCGCCGGACGCTCCCCGCGGTCACCGCGGTCACCAAAGGGCTTACGATCACGATCGCCACCGAAGGAACGACCCTGCTCACTACCGTCGCGATTCTCCCTGGAACGGAATCCGCGAGGGTCTCCACCGGAGTTGTTGTTGGGGCGGAAAGAACCGCGCTCACCGCGATTCCCGCCAAAGTTTCCGCGGTTGCCGTCGCGATTGCCGCCGTTGTGCTCAGCCATGGTGGATTCCTCCTGTTGCGAGCCGACCACTGGCGCGTGCGTAGTCGCTCATAACCCTTATTTCGTTGTCACGCCGTCTGCAGCACTGGGCTGCCGACTCGTATGTCTTATGCAATTCTAGGCGACAGCGCCTCAGGCGCCGAACGTCAAGGCGCCTGCAGGGGCATCCCGTGGCAAGTCTCACAGCCTTGTTGGCGCTGCGCCTTTTGGGGTCTTAAATGGGGGAAGCCCCGGCCGTGGTGGTCGGCCTGACTTGGCTCACGGCTCGTGGCTTCGGGGTGGGCCGAGGCTCTGACCTGCGGTGATGTTGGCGGAATGCTGCTTTTTCACGCACTAAAGGGGTTTTGTTCTAGTGTCACCGGTGTGGTGTTCATCAGGAGGGTGCGGACGGCCTCG
>NZ_JBFRFP010000012.1:0-146621 GCF_052114885.1 Paenarthrobacter sp. 2TAF44
GGTCACTTGTGGCCCATAAAGCAGGCCGACATGGGCCACAAGTGACCCCGCGTTGCTTTAGGAAGCGTTGTAGCCGTACGGGTTGTTCTTCTGCCAGCGCCAGTGGTCCTCGCACATCTGGTCCACAGTCTTCGTGGTGGACCATCCGAGGTCTGCGAGGGCGGAAGAGGCGTCGGCCCAGAAAGCGGGAAGGTCGCCAGCGCGGCGGCCCGTGATTTCGTAGGGCAGCTCGTGTCCGACGGCCTTTTCGAAGGACCGCAGTACCTCCAGCACGGACGATCCCTTGCCGGAACCAAGGTTCCAGCGACGGACGCCAGCGCGGTCAGCAATGAAGTTCAGTGCCGCCACGTGACCTTCAGCAAGATCCACGACGTGGATGTAGTCGCGCTGGGCTGTTCCATCAGGGGTGTCATAGTCACCACCGAAAACCATGAGCTTCTCGCGGCGTCCCACGGCAACCTGTGCGATGAATGGGACAAGGTTGTTGGGAATGCCTTGAGGGTCCTCGCCGATGCGTCCGGACGGGTGGGCGCCAACCGGGTTGAAGTAGCGCAGCAGTGCGATGTGCCAGCGGTCGTCCGCATTGCCCAGGTCCGAGAGGATGTCCTCGATCTGTTCCTTGGTGCGGCCGTACGGGTTGTTGGCACCGATTTCCATCTTCTCGATGTACGGGATGGGATTGTGCTCGCCGTATACGGTCGCGGAGGAGCTAAAGACGATGGAACGGACGTTGTGCTTGTCCATGGCTCGGAGCAGGTTCAGTGTGCCCACGATGTTGTTGTAGTAGTACGCCAGTGGCTCCTGAACGGATTCGCCCACGGCCTTCAGTCCTGCGAAGTGGATCACGGCGTCGATCTGGTGCTGGTCGAACACGTCCTCGACGGCGGGCTCGTCCACCAGGTCAACTTTGTGGAAGGCTGCAGTCTTGCCAGTGAGCTCGGAAACCCTCCGCAGGGACTCTTCGCTGGAGTTCACGAGGTTATCGAGCACGACGACCTCATGGCCGGCTTCCTGGAGGGACAGAACGGTGTGCGAACCGATGTAGCCGGTGCCACCCGTGACAAGAATTTTCATGATGTCTACGCTATCGGAAATCGGAGCCACGCCGCTCAGTGTTGAGCGGTGTTGAAGCACGTTCGTGCTAAAAAATACTGGTGCCCAAAATTGTTGATGCCGAAGCCCGGCGCCAGGAAGTTGTCCAAGCTGTCTTCAGGATCATCGCAAGCGACGGTTTGGAACGGGCCTCCCTTCGTGAAGTAGCTGATGAAGCCGGGCTGGCCGTAGGCTCCGTTCGGCACTATTTTGCCAGCAGCGACGAGCTTCTCGTGTTCTCCTTTGCCTCCGTCATCGACCGTATTAGCGGTCGGCTGGAGTCAGCTTTGCTTGCCGTTGAAGGCGAAACCCAGGGCAGCGCCGGGCAGCACGCCGCGGTGTTGAACCTCTTGGGTCAGTTCCTTCCCTTGGACGAAGAACTCGCCGTGGATGCCTGCGTTTGGATGGCCTTCCGCCACGCTGCCCGGATCAAACCGGTCCTGGCTGCCGAGGCCGAACGCAGCCACCGCGCCGTCGCTGCCATTGTCGGACGCCTCATCATCCTGTTGAGCCCCGGCGAAGCTGCAGCCCGGCAAGGCCTTGTCACAGAGGCTGAACGGCTCCTGGCCACCATGGACGGCCTGTGCATGCACGCCCTTCTCCAGCCCGAATGGATGACGGCCGAGATGTGCAGTGACGTCCTCACGGCCCATCTCGCGGCTTTCGCTCCGGTGCCGGCTATGCCGTAGCTTGTCTCCCGAGCTCCCCACAAGACGACTATGTGCCGCCAGCAAGCAGTGCCTGCCGCACCGTTACCGTAGCAAGCCAACGGGAATAGACTGGGACATGTCGGGAACCTGCCAAGGGAGGAATTCGGATGCATGAGTCAGGCGGCTCTGGATGGCGCATCACCATGGACACGTCCGGGCCGATGCTCATCGCCCTGTACTTGCGCGACGTAGCTGGACTCGACGGTGCCGGAAAACCGTTACTGTCCCACGCTGCTCCCAAGGTCCGCCATGCCGATCATAGCCACCTCACCTCGGATGTGGGTGGGATCCACGCCCTCAAAACCGAGTGGGAGGCCTGGTGGGAGAAGCTCGTGAAGACCTATCCCAACCCGGCACTTGAGCTCGCGCCCCCCAGTTTCAAGGCCTTCGGCAATTCTCCTGCCCTGCAGCGTGTCCTGCAGGCACACTTTGGTTCGGCTTTGGGATGGGCAACGGACAGGATCGATGAATACGCGAAGATCGAGGCAGAGCGCGAAGCCAACGGGGTTACGGGAGTCCTGAACGAGATGGTGGAGGACAGGCTCCTGGAAGTTGGTCGGAGCTCGCGGGACTTTGATCTCACCATTATCGAGTTGCCGCTCAACGAGCCGCGGGCCTGGTACTTGGAGCCCAGCACCATGATCATGAGCCACAGGCTGCTGTCCGAGCCTGAAGTCTTCCGCAGCTATGTCCAGCCCGTGGTGGAGATGCTCGCCTAAGGAGTCAGGTGGTAGGTGCCGAGACGGTGATGGTCACTGACTCAGACGGTGCGGCCGATGCAATCCACCCGTCGCGTTTTTCCCGATTCCACGTCTGACCACCAACATCCACTTGCGTGATGGAGAGGGACTTGGCGTTGGCTACCGCCCAATGGGCAACTGCCCAGGCTTGCGTACCAGTGATATCCAGTTGCACCGAGCGGCCCTGGACTGTGGCCGGCTGGGAGCCGAACGCCGTCGTCAATTCCTCCACGACGGCGGCAGGGTCGCCGGCCGCTTCGGGCATGCGGAGTTCACAGGTCAGCGCGGATTCCGAATGCCCGGTGAGGGCAGAAGCGAAGGCGCGCCCCATGTTCTCGTGCTGGGCGTATGCCCGGGGGAACGCGGAGCGCTGGACCTGCTGGGCTGCCTGGGTAATTTCCATGGTCTCGTAACCGGGAATTTTGATGAGGCCGTTATAGAAGGCGTTCGTCGCATAGACAGGGTCCATGACCTGTGCCTCGGTTCCCCAACCTTGGGATGGCCTCTGTTGGAACAAACCCCGCGAATCAGGTCCTGCATCGTCGCCGTAATTGATGTTCCGTAGCTTGGATTCCTGCATCGCGGTGGCGAGGGCGATGCTTGCAGCCCTTGGTGGAAGTCCGCGCTGAACGGAGATGGCCGTGATGAGCGAGGCGTTGGCCGCTTGGTCGGTAGCCAACTCGTAGCTTTCGGACCCCGTGACGGCGAGGCAGCGCTCCGAGACCAGGGTCTCGGAGCGCTGCAGTATGGCAACTATCGCGTAGATAGCACCGGCCACGAGGGCCAGCGCCAGCACCGCAACGATGGCGCGGCGGAACCGGCGCATTGCTTGTCTCCTGCTAATTGGCGTGCAGTGCCTCGTTCAACTCCACGGTCTGGCCCTTGCGGGGCAGGACTTCCACACCACCGGTGGTGGAGTTGCGGCGGAACAGCAGGTTGGGAACACCGGAAAGCTCGACGGCCTTGATGATCTTGCTGGTGTCTTCGCCGTTTTCGTCCTTGGGGCCGGGCACCCGAACGCGGGTTCCTGCGGTGACGTACAGGCCGGCTTCCACCACGGAATCATCGCCGATGCTGATGCCGACACCGGAGTTTGCGCCCAGCAGTACTCGCTCGCCCAAAGCGATCTTTTCCTTGCCGCCGCCGGAGAGCGTACCCATGATGGAGGCGCCGCCGCCGACGTCCGTCCCGTCACCGGCCACCACTCCAGCGGAGATGCGGCCTTCCACCATGGACGTGCCGAGGGTACCAGCGTTGAAGTTCACGAAGCCTTCATGCATCACCGTGGTTCCTTCGGCGAGGTGGGCACCCAGACGGACGCGGTCGGCGTCGGCGATCCGAACACCCGTGGGAACCACGTAATCGACCATCCGCGGGAACTTGTCCACGCCGTAAACCACTACATTGCCGCGCTTACGCAGGCGAGCACGCGTCATTTCAAAACCTTCGACGGCGGCTGGGCCGAAGTTGGTCCAGACGACGTTGGGGAGCTTGCCGAAGACGCCATCGAGGTTGATGCTGTTCGGCTTGACCAGGCGGTGCGAAAGGAGGTGCAGACGCAGGTAAGCATCGGCTGTATCTGCCGGGGCGGCGTCGAGGTCGATCTGTGCGAAGACCACCTTCTGCTCCGTGCCGCGATCGGCGTCTTTGCCGTCGTCAGCCAGGGCAGTGAGTGCGGGATCGGCATTGTCAACGTCGCGAAGGGTTTCAGCGGCTACACCCAGGGCCGGTGCCGGGTACCAGACATCCAGCACGGTTGCTTCCCCGGAAGGCGAGGTGGCGATGGTGGCGAGGCCGAATCCGTAGGCTGATCGGTGGTTTGCGGGCACAGCAGAGGAAGCAGTTTCAGTCATGGCCCCAGTGTATCGATCGCCCGTGGCGCGGCTGAAACCCGTCTCACCCGCAAAGGTCGCATTTGTTGCCCGAAACACAGCTGCCCGGGGAGTTAAGGTGGAGTGGTGACCCTTAACCCTGCCCCCGCCCTGCTGGACCTGCGCCAGGACGTCGCCTTGCTGACAGCCGCGCTCATCGATATCAACAGTGTCTCGGGCAACGAGACCCCGCTCGCCGATCTCGTCGAGGCCGCCCTGCGCGCCATTCCCGAATACACCGTGGTGCGCGACGGCGATGCCATCATTGCCCGCACCGAACTTGGCCGCGCAGAGCGCGTCATCCTCGCCGGACACCTGGACACTGTTCCGCTGCCCACCGTGGAAGGCTCACTGGGCACCGTTCCGGCAACGTGGGAGTCGGGCATCCCCGGAGAGGGTGTGCTCTATGGCCGGGGGACAACCGACATGAAGGGCGGCGTTGCCGTGCAGCTAGCCCTCGCGGCGACCCTGTTCGACGACGGCAGGGAGCCAGACAAAGATGTCACCTTTGTCTTCTACGACCACGAGGAAGTGGAGGCCGTCAAGAGCGGCCTGGGCAGGCTGGTCCGCAACCATGGCGACCTGCTCCTGGGGGACTTCGCTATTCTTCTTGAGCCCACACATGGCACGGTAGAAGGGGGCTGCAACGGAACCAGCCGGTTCGAAGCGACCACCATCGGTGAAGCGGCCCACTCGGCCCGCGCTTGGATGGGCAGCAACGCCATCCATGCGGCGGCACCAATTCTCGCCCGCCTCGCGGCCTACCAGCCCCGGACCATCAACGTGGACGGCCTCGATTACCGGGAGAGCCTCAATGCGGTGAAGATCAATGGCGGCACTGCCGGTAACGTCGTCCCTGACCGCTGCGTGGTGGAGATCAACTACCGCTTCGCTCCGGACAAGACGCCGGACCAGGCCGAGGCCCACGTGCGCGAGCTCCTGGAAGGATTCGACGTCGTCCGCACGGACGCTGCTGCTGGAGCCCGGCCCGGACTGAACCACCCCGCAGCTGCGTCTTTCGTGGCTGCAGTCGGCGCCGAACCAAAGCCCAAATACGGGTGGACCGACGTCGCGCGTTTCAGCGAGTTGGGCATCCCGGCCGTGAACTTCGGGCCCGGCGATCCGTTGCTGGCGCACAAGGACAATGAACACGTCGACGCCGATGCCGTCCGTGAGTGCCTTCGTGCACTGCGGACGTGGCTGGTCGCTAAGGTCTAAAAGCACTCTAAAAGCACATGAAGAGAAGGTCCGCAGCCGAATTCATGACTAAAGGAATGTTCCCGGTACTACTTGGTTTCAGGTCCAGGAACGTTGACCTCGAGATCGACGGTCTTGATGGCCGAAGCCATGCCGCCTGCGGCCTTCTTGGAGCCTCGCCGTTCGATCCAGATCGCAAGCCGGGAAACCGACAAGTTGATCAGGATGTAGATCGCAGCGCCAACGAAGAAAGCGGAGAACAACAGGCTGGGTTCCAGGTCTGAGATCAGCTTCACCTTACGCAGCAGTTCCTCGTAGGCCACGATGTAGCCAAGCGAGGTGTCCTTAAGGAGGACGACCAACTGTGCGATAAGTGAGGGGAGCATGCGGCGGATTGCCTGGGGAAACTCGATGCTCATCCTGGACTGGAAGCTGCGCAGTCCAATGGCCAAACCGGCTTCGCGTTGTCCCTTGGGAAGTGACTGGATACCCGCCCTCAGAATTTCAGCGAAGATCGCTGCGTTGTACAGGACCAGGCCACTGACCACAGCCGTGAAGGGCGTGGTAGCAAACACCAGGAGCACGAAGAGGATCATGAGCACCACTGGCATGCCGCGGAGGAACTCAAGCACCACCTGTGTGGGAACCCGAATCCAGGAGATCAGGGAAATGCGGAGCAGGCACAGCGCCACTCCAAGGGGAAAGGCAATGACGGCTGCGACGCCGGCTGCCTGCAGGGTGGCAAGGACGCCATAGCCGAGCTGCGTCCAAACGTCCTTGGCAGATTCATTAACAAAGACTTCCCAACGGGAGGCGTTGAATATGCCCTGCGAAGACAGAATGACGATGGCTCCCACCACGCCACCGGCAATGATGAGGGACCCGACAACTGAACCAATGAGGGAAACGCGGCGGGCCTTGGGGCCCGGTACGTCATAGAGAACCGAAGTCATCGGGCAATCGCCACCTTTTTCTCGACGAAGTGGGCCAACAAGCCCAGGGGCACGGTGATCAGCAGGTAGAAGAATGCCACACCGATCAAGATCCACATGACCGCGTCACCATGGCTGTTTGACAGCTGCAGGCCATAGCCGAAGAGCTCCAGGACAAAGAATGCACCCGCGACGGATGAGTTCTTGACCAAGGCAATCATGATGTTGATCAATGGGGGTATGACGGTCCGAACGGCCTGTGGCAGGACCACCAGGCCCAAAACCTGCGTGAACGTCATGCCGATGCTGCGCGCTGCCTCGGCTTGCCCCACCGGGACGCTGTTGACGCCGGATCGAACGGCTTCGGCAACAAATGCTGCCGTATAGCTGCTCAACGCGATGATGGCGGCGACTTCAAACTGTTCGAACTTGACGCCGAGCCGGGGAAGCACGATTGCTGAGAAAAAGAAAATAATTGTGAGTGGGGTGTTTCTGGCGACTTCAACGTAGAACGTGCTGAAGCCCCGTAAGGCTGCCACGGGCGAGACACGCATTGCGGCGAGGAGAGTACCCGCTGCCAGTGCGATCACGCCGGATATGACGGCTAGAAACAGGGTTCGGAGAAATCCGTCCCAATATTGGGGGAGGCTTTCGAAGATGGCGTCCATTGGCTTCCTTCGGCTGCTGCGGAAAGGTAGGGAGTCCTCAAGGTCGGTGGCTGCCGCCCTTCCCCCAAGGGGAGGGCGGCAGCCACCGGCTTCCGACTAGTAGCGGTCGATCTTGGGCAGCTCAGGAGCGGTCTTGATGACCTTTCCTGCTGTTGCTTCCCAAGCCTTCTTGTACGTGCCGTCCTTGGCGAATGCCTCCAACTGGTCATTGATCCAGTTGCGGAAGACCGTGTCATCCTTCTTCAAGCCGATACCGTAAGGCTCCTTCGTAAAGGTTTGGTCCGAAGCCAGCTTGAAGGCGTCCGGTTCCTTATCAACGTAGCCGGCGAGGATCACGTTGTCCGTGGTGACGGCAACAACCTGCTTGTTGCGCAACGGCTCCAGGCAAGCGGTGTAGTTTGCGGCCGGGACCAGTTCGGCGCCGTACTTTTCGACGATGGTCTTGGCCGGCGTGGAACCGGTAACAGAGCAGACCTTCTTGCCCTTGACGTCCTCGGGCTTGGTGATGGAGTTATCGTCCTTGTTCACCAACAGAGCCTGACCGGCTTCGTAGTACGGACCCGCGAATGCGACCTTCTGCTTGCGGGCATCGTTGATCGTGTAGGTGGCGATGACGATGTCAACACGGCCCTGCTCGATGAACGGTTCACGGTTGGCGGAAACAGTTTCCACCCATTCGATCTTGTCAGGTTCAATGCCGAGCTTGGCGGCGATGTTCTTGCCGATTTCCACGTCGAAGCCGACAGGCTTGCCGTCCAGGCCCTTCTGGCCGAACAACGGCTGGTCAAACTTGGTACCAATGGTGATCTTCTTGGCCTGGTTCAACTTGGCCATCGTTGTGCCGGCCTCGAAGCTCGCCGAGGCAACAGGCGAAGTGGTGGTCCCACTGCCTCCACCGCAGGCGCTCAGCGAGAGGGCCAGTGCAGCCGAAGCGGCCACCAGGAGAGATTTCCTCCGGGTAATAAAAGCCTTCTTCATGACATTCCTTTCATTGGTTGGCCGGCGTACGGCCTGGATGCGGTCCGTGCGGGCCTGGATGCGGGTCAGCAGGGAGCTAGTGGGTCAGAAGCTTGGACAGGAAGTCCTTGGCGCGGTTGCTCTTCGGATTCGTGAAGAATTCCTCGGGTGTTGAATCTTCCACGATCTGGCCGTCGGCCATGAACACGACGCGGTCGGCTGCCTTGCGGGCAAAGCCCATCTCGTGGGTGACCACGATCATGGTCATGCCTTCCTTTGCCAGCTGGATCATGACGTCCAGGACCTCGTTGATCATTTCGGGGTCCAGAGCCGAGGTGGGCTCATCGAACAACATCACCTTCGGCTTCATGGCAAGTGCGCGGGCAATTGCCACACGCTGTTGCTGGCCACCGGAGAGCTGCGCGGGAAGCTTGGGAGCCTGGTGGCCGACGCCGACACGTTCAAGGAGGGCCATGGCCTCCCTTTCCGCCGTGCCTTTGGCAACGCCCTTCACCTTGATCGGTCCCAGCGTGACGTTCTCAAGGATCGTCTTGTGGGCGAACAGGTTGAAGGACTGGAAGACCATTCCGACGTCTGCACGCAGGTGGGCGAGTTCCTTGCCTTCTTCCGGGAGCTTCTTCCCGTCGATCGCGATGTCGCCGTCGTCGATCGTTTCCAAACGGTTGATGGCACGGCACAACGTGGACTTTCCGGAGCCGGACGGCCCAATGACCACGACGACTTCACCCTTCCGAACCTGGAGGTTGATGTCTTTGAGGACGTGCAATTGACCGTAGTGTTTGTTGACGCTGTTCAGGGAGACGAGCGCATCGCCGGACACTTGAGTAGTCATAGGTCGAATCTAGCGAACAAAGACACAATTATGACCACGGTCACGGCAAGTTCCTCCAGATCGTGACTGAACAGAAACCTGCCCCCCAGCGATATACCAGACTGCAATGCAAGAACCGCGTCGTAGCGTCTGCGCCGGCATTTATCCGCGCTAGCCTTGGGCAATGAGCATTAGCCAGCACCCAATTCCCGGCCCGGACGCGAATGGTCACGTCGCGGGCGTCCACGTGCCCCTGCCTTCGGAGATCGCACCGGCCAAGCACAAAGGTCCCTTGGAGCTGCGACGCAAACAGGCGGACAAGGGAATGTCCGATCAGCATTTGCTGGACACGAGTGGTGCCGGGCAGTTCATTCACACCGACCCCTGGCGGGTCCTGAGGATCCAGAGCGAATTCGTTGAGGGCTTCGGGGCCTTGGCTGATATTGGTCCCGCCGTGAGTGTTTTCGGTTCAGCCCGGACCAGACCGGGAACCGAGTACTACGAGATGGCAGTGGACGTAGGACGCAAGCTGGCCGAATCCGGGGTCGCCGTTATCACCGGCGGAGGTCCGGGCTCCATGGAAGCCGCGAACAAGGGCGCTGTGGAGGGCAACGGCGTATCCGTCGGGTTGGGCATTGAGTTGCCTTTCGAGCAGGGGCTGAACCAATGGGTGGACCTGGGAATCAACTTCCGGTACTTTTTTGCCCGCAAGACCATGTTCGTGAAATACGCCCAGGGATTCGTTGTCTTGCCCGGCGGGCTTGGAACCCTGGATGAACTGTTTGAGGCCATGGTCCTGGTACAAACACGCAAGGTGACATCGTTCCCGATCGTGCTGTTGGGTGTCCGCTTCTGGGGTCCAATGATTGAGTGGATCCGAGACACGTTGGTTGCTGAAGGAATGGTTTCCGAAAAGGACCTGGACCTGATCCAACTGGTGGATGACCCTGCCGACGCTGTCCACCGCGTGTTGCATGGTGCTCCGCTGCCGGCGACCACCAATGGAAACCAGCGCCCGGAGTAG
This sequence comes from Paenarthrobacter sp. 2TAF44, assembly GCF_052114885.1. Lineage (NCBI taxonomy): Bacteria > Bacillati > Actinomycetota > Actinomycetes > Micrococcales > Micrococcaceae > Paenarthrobacter > Paenarthrobacter sp. 2TAF44. The sequence goes on from NZ_JBFRFP010000012.1 coordinate 10,024, forward strand.
GCGGCTGTTTCTGGCACGATGGTGGCTGTGAGCTTTTTCCTGGTGTTTGTCGCGATTGTCCTCATCGGTGCCGCATTGTATTTTGCGGCAGGCATCATCCGAGGCGGCTCGATGGGCGCGGGCCTGGATGACTCCGTGCCCAACTTGCCTCCGGTGCTGCTCCCGGAGAAGGCTGCAGCCACAGACATCGATGCCGTGCGCTTTGCACTGGGGCTGCGCGGGTACCGCATGGACCAGGTGGATCAGGTCCTTGATGAGCTACGGGACCAGCTGGTAGCCAAGGACCGTGAGGTCGAGAGACTCAGCGCGTTGGTCCAATCAAAGCTTGAGGACGGCGACGCCAAACGGATCACACCGTGAGCCCACCTGCACCTGCACGTCCTGGCGGCGAGGGACCCACTGCGCGCCTTTCCCGCGGCTTCTCCGACGCGGGAGCCCGGATGGCACATTGGCCGTGGTGGCTGCAGGTTTCCTTGGTTTTTGTAGTGGCCCGGGTGGTCAGTGCCTGTATCTTCATGGCGGCTGCCGTTCATCAGGGAGTGAATCCATGGTTCCCACCCGCGCCGGACTACTGGAACTTCATCACTATCTGGGATGGACGCTGGTATGCCCAGGTTGCGGACAACGGCTACCCTTCCCTGCTTCCGGTGGATGCCAACGGGGTAGTCAAGGAGAATGCCTGGGCCTTCTATGCCCTGTTCCCGTTCCTGGGGCGGGGACTCAATGCCGTCACGGGCCTCGGGACTCTGCAGTCCCTCACCGCCATAGCAATGATTGCAGGCCTCGGTGCTGCCTTGGTGATCTTCAAACTGTTCAGGGAAGCGGCCAGCCGGCGTACCGCAATGTGGGGCGTCATCTTCGTGTCCACCTTCCCGGTGTCGCCAATTCTCCAGGTGCCCTACGCAGAATCGTTGAACCTCCTGCTGCTGTCCGGCTCGCTTCTCCTGGTGGTCCGGCGACGCTACTTGGCAGCCATACCGGTAGTGCTGTTGATGTGTTTGTCCAGGCCCACTGGAGTCCCGTTCGCCGCGATGCTGGGCCTCCTCCTGGTTTGGCGGATCTGGCAGCGCTTGAGGCCATCCGACGTCGATGACCAGCCCCGGGCAATGGCTTCGTCCACGCCAGAACTCCTGTCCCTGGGCACCCTGGCGCTGGCAACCGGACTCGGAGCCCTGGCCTGGCCGGCTATAGCTTGGGCGGTCACGGGGGATCCAAGCGCCTACACGCGTACGGAAACCGCCTGGCGCGGTCATGACCTGGTGCCCTTCAAACCGTGGTTCGATACCGGAAGGATGCTGTTCGGTCCGGCTCTTGGCGTGTTGGCGCCCTTCGTCTTCGTCGGTTTGTTCGTGCTGCTGATGGTTTCAAAGCCTGTCCGGGCACTGGGAACGGAAATGCGGCTTTGGTGCGCCTGCTACATGGGCTATTTGCTGGTGTTCCTGTATCCCCAGACCAGTACTTTCCGGATGCTCCTTCCCCTTTTCCCGCTTGCCCTGGGTGCAGCGCTGCTGTCCAAGTCCAAGGCATACAGGGGAACCGTCGTGGTCATGTTTGTCCTCCTGCAGATCGTCTGGGTGGTGTGGCTTTGGGCCTGGGCGCCCTTGCCGGGAGGCGGAGACTATCCGCCATAACCGGACCACCCGCCGTCGGGAAGTGTATTTGTTCCGTGTCGGGGTAATTAGTCCATTGATTCGCTACGGACGGGTAAGTACGGGATAATGGAATACGAGCAAGGACAAAAGCACCTAAAAGTGCCCGGCCAAGGCGGCCTCCCAAGCGGTGCCGCCGGCTGCAATTGCGAAGCGGATCCAGCCCGGCCGGGTTGGGCGTGACTTGGGACAAATGGAGGGGATTTTCCTAATGGCGGCTATGAAACCACGTACTGGCGACGGCCCTATGGAAGTAACCAAAGAGGGACGCAGCCTGATCATGCGTGTGCCGCTCGAAGGCGGAGGACGGCTTGTAGTCGAGCTCAATGCCGCGGAGGCGGAGAACCTCAAGGAATGCCTTGTAGGCGTTACCGAATAGATTCATAGGCAGGCTGGATTCAAAAGACCAGGGCCCGGCGAGAGCCGGAGCCCTGCTTTTGTTTAAGCAGCAGCGTCTTTCTTGGGTGCTGTTCTTTAAGAATGTCCGCTAAATGGCAATTGCCTATTTTTTGACAGCCACCAGAAGTCCATCGCCCGTGGGAAGCATCGCAGAGGCCAAGCGGTCGTCGTCGCGAATGGATTTGCCAACTTGCCGAAGAACCACGGTGGTGGAGTCGCGGGCTGCTGGATTTGAGACGCGGTCCTTATCCAGGGCGTCGTTGATCACCAAGGTGCCACCCGTCTTGAGCAAGCGGACAGCTTGTTCAACGTAGCGGGGGAAGTTGGGCTTGTCGGCGTCGATGAAGACAAGGTCATAGGCGGAGTCCGTGAGGCGCGGGAGGACGTCGGCGGCCCTGCCGGAGATGGTCCGGGTCCGGTTGGCGGGGCTGCCGGATTCCAGAAAGGCTTCGCGGGCGGCCTTGAGGTGTTCAACGTCGACGTCGATGGTGGTCAGGACGGCTTGCGGACCCAGGCCACGCAAAAGACAAACACCTGAAACTCCCGCGCCTGAACCAACCTCAACCACTGTCTGTGCCTTTGAAGCCGCGGCAAGGACGGTCAGCACGGCACCAACACCGGGGCTGATGGGCTTAACCCCCAACTCGAAGGACCTCTCCCGGGCGCGCAACAAGACGTCATCCTCAGCAGGCAGATCTTCTGCATAGGACCAGCTGGTTGACTTGTCGGCACTCATGAAGGGTTCGCTTTCCGCGCGTAGGGGTGTCTGTACCAGCCTACTGTGTCCGGTGCTGCAAACCCCGTGTTCGCAGCCGTCCCGGGATTGTGTCTGCAGCAGGATTTCGCCTTGCGTGGAAATTGTGCCTTAGTCAGGAAATTCCCAGAAAAACTTGGGATGATATTGATCCGGTCATCCACGTGGTGGGCGGCACCGGACAAGTACGGTGAACCACAGTTTGAGGGGAGTGGACGATGCCGGCATCGCATGCTGCGCCAGTCCAGACATCGGAGAGCCTTGAGGCCGTTACAGACTGGGTCATGCCCAGCTGGGAGGATGTGGTCGCCAACCACTCCGCCAAGGTATACCGCCTTGCCTACCGCCTGACCGGAAACAAGTTCGACGCCGAGGACCTCACCCAAGAGGTCTTCGTCAGGGTTTTCCGTTCACTGGAAAACTTCAAGCCAGGAACCCTGGATGGATGGCTGCACCGTATTACCACCAACCTTTTCCTGGATCAGGCACGTCGTAAGAGCAGAATCCGCTTTGACGCCCTTGCCGAGGACGCCGAGTCGCGCCTGCCGGGCCGTGAGCCAGGCCCGGAGCAGAGCTTCGAGCACAACAATCTGGACCTTGACGTTCAGCGTGCGTTGGAAGAATTGCCACCGGATTTCCGGGCTGCCGTTGTTCTGTGCGATCTTGAAGGATTGTCTTACGACGAAGTGGCGGAGGCGCTGGGCGTGAAGCTGGGCACTGTCAGGTCCCGTATCCACCGCGGCCGCACCATGCTGCGGGAGAAGCTCGCCCACCGTGACCCACGCCCGGCCGAGGCCCGCAAGCCCCGCCTGAAGATGCCTCGCATCGCCAGCATTCTTTAGGTAGTCGATGCCTCGACGCTACATTCGTCCGGGTGCCCTGTCACGTCGCAAACTGGCTGCACGTTACAAACTGGCTGCCCTTCGCCACACCCGGAACCCTGAGCACCTACGGCATTGCCCCGAGTGCCGTGCTGCCCTGAACCGGGAGCGGCAATATCTTGAACGGCTTCGCGGAGCAGCGGTGCCCGAAGCCAGTCAGGACCTTACGACGCGTTTGCTCCAGCACACCCAACGACTCGCGAATGAGCAGGCCCCGCCGGTCGCAAATTCCCGGACCAGGAGTGGTGCTACCGAGGGCGGTGCGTGGCGCGGCCTTCGGATTGCCGGCCTGGCCGCCGGTACTCTTACGGTAAGTGCAGGTGCCCTGGCGATTGCCGCTTATGTGGTGGCAGGTGATACCGCGCCACAAGCAAGCATCCGTGCAGGCAACGATGCCTCGTCCCTTTCCAGTGCACTCACCGGCGGCCCGGCAGAACTGATGACGAGGCCGGAGTTCGTGGCAACGCCGGACTTCCGAGCCGGCACACCGCTGAACTTGAACTCTGAGCAGTTGGATGCCCTGCGGGACCAGGGATGGGCGTGTCCTGAACTTGGTGGTCTGGGCTTCCACGTGGTCTCGGCCAAGGCCACCATGTACAATGGCCACCCGGCAGTAGAACTCCGGCTGGAAAGCAAGGGCCATTACGCGACTGTTGTGGAAGAGCACCTGCAGACTTCAGACATGGCGCTCACTGGACGCTCGCCATCGGCCCAGCTCTCTGTCACCCAGGGGACCCCGTGGGAGGCCGTATACAGGACCTCGACGGCCGTCCTCAGCTATGCATCGGACTTGCCGGCAGATGTAGCCGACGACGCCGTTCCCGAGTTGGTTCGTGCAGGCGACTCCGTGATCGGCACGAAAGCCCCGCAAGCATCCGAGACGTGGTCCGAACGGATGATCCGCGGCCTCCGGACACTGCTCCGTCCCGCTGGTTTATGACCGGCACCACAGACAAGGTAATCTTCGTAGCGTGTTTGGAATCAACGGCCCGGAGTTCATACTCCTTCTGATTATCGGCGTACTCGTCATCGGTCCCAGCCGTTTGCCCGAATACACTCAAAAGCTCGCCAACCTGGTGAAGGAAGTCCGCCGGATGGCCTCGGGGGCGCGTGAGCAGATCAAGGAAGAAGTCGGCATCGACATCGATGAGGTCGACTGGAAGAAGTACGATCCCCGCCAGTACGATCCGCGGCGCATCATCAAGGATGCGTTGCTTGACGATGATTCCAAGCCCGTCAACGCCGGCGCGCCGGCTGCTGCTGCAACAGCTGCGGCGGCAGTGGTGGATACGACGCCCAAGGCTCCGGCCCGCATTATTGAGCGGCTCGCCGAGGGCGAGGCTGCGCCCTTCGATACCGAAGCTACTTAGCCTGCCAAAGCCCTTTCGAAGGCTCTCCCGAAATCCAGGACGGTCAGCGCGGCTGGATTCCCAGTGGCATCCCGGATAATCCCCGTGGACGAGTGGCCAACATCCCGGCAATGCCTGCCAACGCTTTCGCAGCAGCAGTCTCGCTCGCGGCAAGGACTACAGGTTTTCCGGCATCTCCGCCCTCACGCAACCGGATATCCAAGGGAATCTGGCCGAGAAGGGGTACGTCGCTGCCCACAGCAGCACTCAACCGCTCAGCCAGGACGGCACCGCCGCCACTTCCGAACAATTCCATGCGACCGCCGTCGGGCATTTCCAGGAAGGACATGTTCTCGATGACGCCGGCAACCTTTTGGCCTGTTTGGGTTGCGATGGTTCCGGCGCGTTCGGCGACATCCGCGGCGGCTGCCTGCGGGGTGGTCACCACAAGGATTTCGGCGTCCGGGAGGAGCTGGGCCACGGAAATTGCGATGTCCCCTGTTCCGGGAGGCAGGTCCAGGAAAAGGGCATCGAGGTCACCGAAGTAGACGTCCGTGAGGAACTGCTCCAAGGCCCGGTGCAGCATGGGACCACGCCACGCCACCGGCTGGTTTCCGTCAACGAACATCCCAATTGATATGACCTTCACCCCGTACGCCACAGGAGGCAGGATCATGTCGTCCACCTGCGTCGGTTTTTGTGTGATGCCCATGAGCCCCGGGACGGAGAAGCCGTGTACGTCGGCGTCCACAATGCCCACCCGCAGGCCCTGGGCGGCCAAGGCACAGGCAAGGTTGACGGTGATCGAAGACTTCCCCACGCCGCCTTTTCCACTCGCTACCGCGTAGACCTTCGTCAAGGACCCGGGCTTGGCGAAAGGGATGCCCCGCTGACCACCTGGACCGCGCAGTTGTTCCTTCAGGGCCTCGCGCTGGGCGGGAGTCATGACCTTCAGCTCCACGTCAACACCGGTGACGCCTGCGATGCCTGATAAGGCAGTGGTGGCATCCGCCGTAATGGTGTCGCGGAGTGGGCAGCCGGCGATCGTGAGCAGCACTGCTACGTGGACGGTGCCGTCGTCGTTGGCCGCCACCGACTCCACCATGCCAAGTTCGGTGATTGGACGCCGCAACTCGGGGTCAATGACGGTTGCCAAGGCAGCGTGAAGTGCCTCGGCTGATGGGGTGCTCATGGGTTACGCTCGGCTTTCGGGATTTTCGGAAGGGGCCGGTTTTGCGCTGGAGTGCTGGGGCCCCGGGCGTTGTGGACGTACTTTGGGGATCTGCTGCGTGCGTGGTCCCCGCGACTTGTCCCGCTTCTCCTTGAGCTTCTCTTTGACCTTCTCGCCTGGAGACTCAGTGCCGTCTGCCGCGGCTTCGCTCTCCCGCAGTTCCTCCTGGGCATCGATGATGTCCTCCAACAGGCTGCGGAGTTCGGCGCGGACGTAGTCGCGTGTGGCTACTTCGCGAAGTGCGATTCGCAGGGAAGCCAATTCACGGGTCAGATATTCAGTGTCTGAGAGGTTCCGCTCGGCGCGCTGGCGGTCCTGCTGCAGCGAGACGCGGTCGCGGTCGTCCTGGCGGTTTTGGGCCAACAACAGGAGCGGCGCGGCGTAGGAGGCCTGGAGCGACAACATGAGCGTCAGGAGCGTGAAGCCCAGCTCCACGCGGTCGAACTGCCACTCCGTGGGCGCAAACGTATTCCAAGCCAGCCAGAAGAGACAGAAGATCGTCATGTACACGAGGAACTGCGGCGTACCCATGAAACGGGCGAAACCCTCGGTGGCATTGCCGAATGCGTCAGGGTTGGGGGAGAACTTGGGCAGTATGCGTTGACGCCCGCTTAGCGGCGTGTCCAGGCTTCCGAGACCGTTTGTACGTCCAGTGGACCTGGGGGATCGGGGGGCGTTGTTTTCAGCCAATGCGGCCTCCGAGTTTCCTTATAGGGGCGTCGTCCTCGTGAGCGCGCCAGTCATCGGGCAACAGGTGATCCAACACGTCATCAACAGTCACCGCCCCCACAAGGCGGCCGTCGTCGTCGACGACGGGGAGCGAGTTGAGGTTGTACGTGGCCAGGGTCCGGGCTACTTCGCTGATGTGCGCCTGGTCCGACAACGGCTCAAGGTTCTTATCAACCAGGTTGCCCAGCGGTTCGGGCGGAGGGAAGCGCAAGAGTTGTTGTATGTGGACGACGCCCAGGAACCGGCCGGTGGGCGTTTCCAGCGGAGGCCGTGTGATGAAGATGGAGGACGCCAGGGCGGGGGAGAGTTCCTCGCGGCGAACGTGGGCCAGGGCTTCGGCCACCGTGGCTTCAGGAGGCAGGATGACGGGCACGGGTGTCATGAGACCACCTGCAGTGTCTTCGTCGTACTCCAAAAGACGCCGGACGTCTTCGGCTTCCTGGGGCTCCATGAGTTGGAGCAGTTCTTCCGCTTGGGCGGAGGGGAGTTCGGCGAGGAGGTCGGCTGCGTCGTCGGGATCCATTTCCTCCAGGACGTCGGCGGCCCGTTCCACGTCCAGCGCGGAGAGGATCTCCACCTGATCGTCCTCGGGGAGCTCCTGGAGTACGTCTGCCAACCGTTCGTCCTGAAGTTCGCTGGCCACTTCGAAACGGCGCTTGTCGCTCATCTCCTGCAGGGCTTCGGCGAAGTCGGCGGGCTTGAGGTCTTCGTGCGTGGCAACGAACTGGGTGGCCGCCTGAGGCTCGTTGTGCCCGCCGGTCTGCGCGTCCGCCCAGTCAATGATCAGGGTTTCGTTGCGGCGGAGCCTGCTCAGGGGCGACAAGGAATGCCCGCGACGGACGAAGAGCTTGCTGACGAACCAGTCCTTGGACCGATGCTGATCCATCGCGATGTCCTCGATCGTTGCATCGCTGCCATCGGCCAGGGTGACGCGGCGATCAAACATTTCCGCTACCACGAGTGTTTCAGCGCCCCGTTGTTCGAAACGACGCAGGTTCACCAGGCCCGTGCAGATGATCTGGGTCTGGTCGATGGAGGTGATGCGGGTCATCGGTACGAAGACCCGCTTCTTGCCCGGCACTTCCACCACGATGCCAACAACGTGCGGGGCGCCGCGGGTCCCCCGGGAGAGCACGACGACGTCGCGCAACCGGCCTAAACGATCGCCCAGGGGGTCGAAAACGTCCAAGCCGAGCAGACGCGCGACAAAGACGCGTGAGGGATGTGTGCTCATGTCTACAGGCTACCGAGTCTGCTCTCTTTTAGCTGAATTCCAGCCGCTTCACATCTACATGCGACACAATGGGGCTATGTCTAACATTTTTGGTGCTCCCAAAGCCGTTGAGGAATCCCGCAGCGTACCCCAAGGTGACACTGTTGGCTCGTACACCTCATATTTGGATGCCCAAAAGGCGGTGGACTACCTCGCGGACCAGCAGTTCCCCGTCCACTTGGTGTCGATCGTGGGCAACGACCTCAAGATGGTCGAGCGGGTCACCGGTCGGCTGAGCTACCCACGCGTTGCCCTGTCCGGTGCTTTGAGCGGCATGTGGTTCGGCCTCTTCGTCGGCGTCATGCTCTCCTTCTTCACGCCCGGTGGCGGCACGTTCTCCATCATCACGTCCGTGCTCATGGGTGCAGCTTTCTTTATGCTGTTCGGCATCGCCACCTACGCCACCCAGCGCGGCAAGCGCGACTTCACGTCCACAAGCCAGGTGGTCGCCACCAACTACGATGTCATTGTTGCCATCGAGGCTGCCCACGAAGCCCGTCGGTTGCTCCACCAACTGCCCATGAATTCCGCCCAGGCTGCCACCGGACAAGCGCAAAATTACAGTCCGCCAAACGCGCCCTTCCAGCAGCCCGGCCAGGCACCTGACCGTCCGGCCACCTGGAATGATCCCTATGGCCAGCGCGGACCGGAGGCCACTGAATCCGAGGCTTCCGGCGCGCAGGCTCCTGCTGCGCAGCCAGCGCAGCCTGTACAGAACCCGACGCCGTCACCGGTGCGCTATCCGGACCTGCCCGATGGCCGCCCCCAGTACGGCGTCCGGGTCACGGAGGGCCAGAATGCCCCCCGGCACGAGGAACAGCAGCCTGGGAAGGACGACTCCCAGAAGCAATAACTTCAAAAGAAGCGCAAAGGGGAAGGCCACCGGATATCCATCCGGTGGCCTTCCCTTTTCTGCTGTTGTCGCCTGAGGAGGCCTTTGCGGAGGCTAGCCCGCAGCTTCCTGATAGATGCCGGCCATCCAGGACTCGACGTCGTCGGCCTTGCGTGGCAACGCCGCGCTCAGGTTCACGGGGCCGTCTGCCGTCATGAGGATGTCGTCCTCGATGCGGACACCGATGCCACGGTATTCGGCGGGAATAGCCAGGTCTTCGTTCTTGAAGTACAGGCCGGGCTCGATCGTGAAGATCATGCCCTCCGTGAGGATTCCATCAAGGTAAAGTTCGCGCTTGGCCTGGGCGCAGTCATGTACGTCCAGGCCGAGGTGGTGGCTGGTGCCGTGTGGCATCCAGCGGCGGTGCTGCTGGCCTTCGGGGCTGATGGCTTCCTCAACAGAGACAGGCAGCAGACCCCATTCAGCGAGGCGCTCAGCAAGGACCGTGGTGGCTGCCGTGTGGATGTCCCGGAATTTCACGCCCGGCCGTGCGGCGGCGAACCCCGCATCAGCGGCGTCCAGGACAGCTTCATAGACCTTGCGCTGCACCTCGGTGAAGGTGCCGTTTGCCGGCAGGGTCCGCGTGACGTCCGCTGTGTACAGCGAATCAGCCTCCACTCCTGCGTCAAGCAGCAGGAGTTCACCAGCGTTGACGGCTCCCGAGTTGCGGGTCCAGTGCAACACTGTGGCGTTGTTGCCTGAGGCCGCGATGGTGTCGTAGCCGAGTTCGTTGCCTTCCTCGCGGGCACGGGCGAAGAAGGCGCCTTCAACCACGCGTTCGCCACGCTTGTGCGTCAGAGCACGTGGGAGGGCCCGCACGACGTCGGCGAAGCCTTCCACGGTGGCGGCGACGGCGATCTTCATCTGCTCGATTTCCCACTCGTCCTTGATCAGGCGGAGTTCGGAGAGTGCTTCACTGAGCTTTTCGTCCAGAGCATCGAGCTCGCCCAGGTCAAGGTTCTCAGGATCCTTTGCCGTGTTGTAACGGGCAGTGTCCACCAAAGCATCGATGTTCTCATCTACCTTGCGGACCAGGCGGATGGAGATGCCGCCGATTTCGGGGGCGCCCACGTTTTTGGTGATGGCCAGTTCGAGTTCGGAAATGTGCGCCGTGGGCAGACCCAGGCGGGCTTTGAATTCTGCCAGCGTGGGCCGTGCACCAATCCAGAATTCACCGGCCCTGGAGTCGGCGTAGAACTGCTCGGTATCGCGGCCCGCCAAAGGACGGAAGTACAGCGTCGCAGTGTGGTGACCGCCGTCGTCGCCCTTTCCTTCCCCCACCGGTTCCAGGATCAAAACGGCATCCGGCTCGTGGTCCAGGCCCAACCCTGTGAGGTGGGCAAATCCGGAGTGGGGGCGGAAGCGGTAGTCGCAGTCGTTTGAGCGGACCTTCAGCGGACCGGCCGGGATAACGAGCCGTTCGCCCTTGAACAGTTCGGAAATGGCACGACGGCGGCGGGCAGCGTGGTCTGCGACGGCATCACGAGCGGGGGTTACCTGCGGTGCGGGCGCCCAGTTGCTGGCCATGAATGCCTTGAAGGCATCGGATGTGGGCCGCTGCGAACGGTTGTTGACGCGTTCTTGCAGGGGCTGGGAATCTGTGGATTCCGCGTACGGGGTGTTTTCGGCATCATTCACCGTTACATCGTCCCACCAGTTTCGTGAGGAGGCCAACGGCGCAACACCCCAAGGCGGTCCGCATCCCATAGGCTGGGAAAGTGAGGATAGACCTGCATACGCACTCGAATGTTTCCGATGGAACCGAGACCCCCGCCGGGGTGATCATTTCGGCCGCAGCTGCAGGCCTGGATGTCATTGCGTTGACGGACCACGATTCCACTGATGGGTGGGAGCTTGCTGCCGCCGCTGCCAAGGAGCACGGAGTCACTTTTGTTCCCGGCATGGAGATCTCATGCCGGACGGAGCAGGGGATCAGCGTGCACCTGTTGAGCTACCTGCATGACCCTTCCCACCCTGGGCTTCTTGAAGAGATCACCAAGTCAAAGGACGCCCGGCTCACGCGCGCTGAGCGCATGGTCACCCTGCTGTCCGAGGATTACCCTCTGACGTGGGATGACGTCATTCACCATGTGGCTCCTGGCGCTACAGTAGGGCGCCCGCATATCGCTGATGCCTTGGTTGCTGCCGGTGTGGTCGCGGACCGCTCGGAAGCCTTCACATCGATCCTCACCTCGCATTCGCGATATTTCGTGCAGCACTACGCACCGGACCCCGCTATCGCCGTCGAGCTTGTCCGTGCCGCTGGCGGCGTGCCGGTCTTCGCACACCCGGTCGCTTCGGCGAGGGGACGAATTGTGGGTGAGCGGACGTACCGGGAGATGATCGACGCCGGACTGCTTGGCCTGGAAATTGAACACCGCGACAACCCGGAAGAAGGACGCGGGTTCCTTCGCAACATGGCGTCCGAACATGGGCTGCTCATCACGGGATCATCCGACTATCACGGAGCGGGCAAACCGAATCGGCTGGGAGAGAACCTGACATCCCCGGACGTCCTGGCAAAGATCGAGGAACTGGCAACCGGCAGCACGGTTGTTCGCTGATGGATGTGCCCCTGGTCAGGATCGCCGCGGCTAATCAGGCATTCGTGAAGGGCACTGCCTGATCCAGGGCGCCTTCCGGCTGGTCCACCGCGCCGTCCGGCAAAGGCCCCCTGCTGTGGAAGACGGCCTTCGTGCCAAGGCGTTTGCGCATGACGTCGATGGCTTGCTCGTTCTGGTCCACGCAGACGAAGTTGCGGCCCAGCTTGGCGGCAACAGCGCCGAGGGTTCCTGATCCAGCAAAAAAGTCCAGGCACCAATCGCCCTCGCGGCTTGAGGCAGAGACGATCCTGCGCACCAGGCCTTCGGGTTTCTGGGTCGGGTAGCCGGTCTTTTCCCTGCCGGTGGGCGAAACGATGGTGTGCCACCAGACGTCCGTGGGAAGTTTTCCCCGCTCGCGTTTGGCAGGCGTGACCAGACCGGGGGCCATATAGGGTTCGCGGTCCACTTCAGCGTTGTCGAAGTGATACTTCGCAGGGTTCTTTACATACACCAGGATGTTGTCGTGCTTGGTGGGCCAGCGGTTCTTGGCCCGGGCGCCGTAGTCGTAGGCCCAGATGATCTCGTTGAGGAAGCACTCCCGGCCAAAAATGGCGTCCAGCATCACCTTGGCGTAGTGCACCTCGCGGTAGTCCAGGTGCAGGTACAGCGTGCCGTCGTCGGCGAGGAGCCGCCAGGCCTCTACGAGCTTGGGTTCCAGGAAGGACCAGTAGTCGCTGAAGGCGTCATCGTAGCTGTGAAGGGCACCCTTGATGGTGTCGTAGGAGCGTCCTTTGAACCCGACGCGGTCGCCGTCGCCGTCCGCGTTGCGGACCATGCGTGTTTCCTGGCGGCGTTGGACCCGGCCTGTGTTGAAGGGCGGGTCCACATAAATGAGTGTGAAGGCGCCGTCCGGCAGCGTCGGGAGGAATTCCGCGTTGTCCGCGTGCACCACCAGATTGCCGCCGTCCGGCGCCCAAACAGTATCAGTCATTGAGGACTTTAGGCCTCGGAGTTGCCGGGCTGGGCGCCAGCGGTCTCGCCGGAAACCACTTCGCCGTTACGACGGCGCGTGCGGGTACGGCGCGTGCGGGCCGGCTTCTCGGCGTTTTCGCCGGTCGCTGTGCGGGTTTCGGAGGAACCGGCAGCAGGCGCCGCATCGGCGTCGGATGTACGACGGCGGCGGGTACGGTTGCGTCCGCCTTCACCGTTGGATTCTGAGTTGGCTTCGCTGGACTTGGCTGCGTTTCCACGGCCACGGCCGCCGTCCCTGCCACGGCCGCCATCGCGTCCACCGTCACGGGATGAACCGCCGGAACGGGAGTTCTTCTTGCCTGTTTCGCCCAGGTCCTCCAGGACCTCGGCATCGACACCGGCAAGCGTACGCTTGTTGCGCGGGAGGCGGCCCTTGGTGCCCTCGGGAATGTCGAGGTCACTGTAGAGGTGGGGGGAAGAGGAGTAGGTTTCAACCGGCTCCGGAACGCTGAGCCCCAGTGCTTTGTTGATCAGGCCCCAGCGGGGCATATCGTCCCAGTCGACGAAGGTGACGGCGGTTCCCTTGTTGCCGGCGCGGCCGGTACGGCCCACGCGGTGCAGGTAGATCTTTTCGTCTTCCACGCACTGGTAGTTGATAACGTGCGTAACGTCGTCCACGTCGATGCCACGGGCGGCAACGTCCGTGGCAACCAGGACGTCCACCTTGTTGTTGCGGAAAGCACGGAGAGCCTGCTCGCGGGCGCCTTGGCCAAGATCACCATGGATCGCAGCAGCGGCAAATCCGCGGTCGACCAGTTCCTCCGCGACCTTGGCAGCTGTGCGCTTCGTCTTGGTGAAGATAATGGTGCGGCCGCGTCCGCGTGCCTGGAGGATGCGGGCCACTACCTCGGTCTTGTCCATGCTGTGGGCACGGTAGATGAGCTGGCGGATGTCGCGCTTGGTGAGGCCTTCGTCGTTCGGGTCGGCAGCGCGGATGTGGGTGGGCTGCGTCATGTAGCGGCGGGCCATCGCGATGACCGGGCCCGGCATGGTGGCAGAGAAGAGCAAGGTCTGGCGCACTGCCGGCGTACCTGCGATGAGTGTTTCCACGTCCGGCAGGAAGCCGAGGTCCAGCATTTCGTCGGCCTCGTCCAGGATCACCATTTTGACGTTTTTCAGGCTGAGGTGCTTCTGCTTGTAGAGGTCAATCAAACGGCCTGGCGTGCCGACAACTACCTCGACACCCTTCTGCAGGGCGTCAACCTGTGGCTCGTAGGCGCGGCCACCATAGATCGTGGCGATGCGGGCGTTGCGTTTACGGGATGCCGTCTGAAGATCATTAGCCACCTGTACCGCAAGCTCACGTGTAGGAACGATGACCAGGGCCTGCGGTGCGCCGGGGACGGCCAGCTTGGCGTAGCCGGGGTCATCCCGGCCTTCCACGCGCTGCAATGCCGGAATCCCGAAACCGAGGGTCTTCCCTGTACCGGTCTTGGCCTGGCCGATGATGTCGTGGCCGCTGAGGGCTACGGGCAGCGTCATGGCCTGAATGGGGAAGGGGTGGGTAATACCGGCGTCGGCGAGGGACTCAACGATGTCGGCGCGGACGTTGTAGTCAGCGAACGTTTTCTCTTCGATCTCGTGGGGCGTCTCATCAGAGATGATCGTTTCCTCGGGCTCGATGGACTCGGTTCCGGTGTCGTCGGTCAGGACTTCATGGGTGTGCAATTCACTCACAGGGAGTTTCCTTATTCATTTGGGCATTGGCGCTGCATGCTCAACGGGTGGCGGAGCCGTACCGGAGCACGAACGGGCGCGCAAGCTAATCCAGTGGAAGCCGATCGCGGGCTATCTAAGTACTGGCACTGGTGACCAGCGGGCACATCTCAAGATCGCGTAGGGGCGGGCTTGTTGAGTTCAAAAATTAACTGAATCAACGACCGGGCATCCATTACTACAGGGTCAGTCTATCCTCTGGGAGCCCTAAAGCCCGGATCGGCGGTAGTTCGCGTGCTGCGGGGCTTCAGGGGAGCAGGGTAAAACGGATCTCGCGGCTGGCGATATCGGCCTTCAGGAGTTGCACCCGGACCTTGGTGCCTGACTCCAGTTCGCCGTCGCACCGGGCTGTCACGGCGGGTTCAGCGATCTGGATGATGCCGAAGGGCCCATTGCCGTTTCCGTTTCCCCTTCCATTGCCATTGGTGGTCCCATTGGACGGCTTGGAACCGGAGATGACCACTGCATCGAACTCCTCGCCGATGTGGTTCGCGACGAGTGCAGCTTCGACGGTGTCCATGGCCAGACGCTCAAGCCGCCCGGCCAGTTGGTCGGATGACGCCATGACCTCAGGCAGGGATGGAAGTGCTTCCCGCGCCCACGCGGGGATCTGGTGGCCGTTGCTGAGGGCCTCGCAGATCACCAGGACAAAGCGGTCGATGAGTCGGCGCAAAGGTGCAGTGGTGTGGGCATAGGGTGCGCCGATGGCTGACTGGATGACGTTTGGGGGAAGCTCACCATCGAAAGGCGTGTACCCTGCGCCGCGGAAGAGCGTGCCTGCCGAGTGCAGGATGGCAAGCTGTTTGGGATCCGAAGCATCAAGTGTCCGAAGGTACTCACCGTAGGTAACCTCGCCGTCCCACGGTTTCCCCAGAGCCTTGGTCTGGCGTTTGAAATGGAGCAGGGACCGTTCGTCTGGTGCCGGCATGGTGCGCAGGATGCCCACTTTTCCATCGAGCATCAGTTGGGCCGCTGCCATTCCGGTCATGAGGGATATCTGCGCGTTCCAGTCCTCCACAGGCAGGGAAGGCGCGGCCACAATCCTGTAGCCCCCGCCGCCGGTCGCCTGGACGATTTCCTGCTCGGGCATGTTCAGATTGGCGCCACCGCGCAGCCGTTCCAGTTCCACCCGCTTCAGGCCAACCTCCTTGAGGAGCTTCAGGACCGGTGGGGCTGTGCCGGCATCGATCTGTTCCTGGGCACCCTTGTAACTGAGCTTGGCGCGGCTGCGGACAGTGCCACGGGCCACCGACGTAGTGGACACCTCCGCATTGTGGTCGAGTTCGAAGTCCCACACGAAGGCGCTGCAGTCCTGACCAGCCAACAGGCTTCCGGCGTTCTCGCTGATCACTTCCGGGTGCAGGGGGATCCTCCCGTCAGGAGCGTAGAACGTTTGTCCCCGTTGCCGCGTCTCTGCATCGAGCGCCCCGCCGGGAGCAACAAAGGATGGCACGTCGGCGATTGCGTAGAGGACTTTGTAACCGTCACCGGCCCGTTCAATGAATACCGCCTGGTCCAGATCGGTGGACGTTGCTGGATCGATGGTCACGAACGGAATGTCCCTGAGGTCACGCTCTGGCAGCGTGTGGTTTTCTACTGCTTTCCGGGCTTCCGCCACGGCTTCGGCCGGATACTCGCCTGGGAGCTCCAGTTCGGTCCGAAGGGCTGCAAATGCCTCTGCGAGCTGGTCCGACGAGTCGTCGACGTTGGGCGAAATCCGATGATGTGACACGAAAATCAGGTTAGCCCGAAATCGCTGGATAGTCTTGAACCATGAGCACTTCCTTGGACGATAATGCTCGCGTCCAGCGCCTCTCTTCGGAGCTGCTGGGAGCCATGGCGTACGGCGAGCTCTCGGCGTTTGGCCGGCTGTCTTTCGACTCCCGGTACGCTCCCACCCTGCACGACAGGGCAGTGTTGGCAAAGATTGCCGTTGGGGCTTACGGAAACTTTGCCTTGATCAGCAGCCGGCTCTCGGAGATGGGACTCGATGCCGAAGAGGCCATGCTTCCGTTCCAGCGCTCGTTTGACCACTTCCATGAGCGAACAAAGCCGGCGGACTGGTTTGAATCAGTCATGAAGGCCTATGTGATCGACACCGTGTCATCGGACTTTTACCGCATGGTCGCTTCGTACCTCGACGGCGGAACGCAACTCTTTGTCCAGAAGGTGGCCTCCGCCGACCAAGCCACGGAAGTATTACGCGTCCTCCTGCGCAGGGCCCTGGCTGATGATCCTCGCCTGGCATCGCGACTGGCTTTGTGGGGCCGCCGCCTCGTCGGTGAAGCGCTGACCCAGGCCCAACGCGTGGGCATGGAACATCCTCACTTGGGACCGCTGCTCAAGGGCGGCGGGGATGCCCGCACTGCAGTCAAGGTCCTTACCGCTGAACTTGCCGAGCGGCATGGTCGACGGATGTCCGGGCTCGGGCTCACGGCTTAAGAGACTTTCGCATATCCTCGGCTGCCGCCAGGGCGCCGGCGGTGATTATCCGGCGTCGAGCGCTTCCAGCAGAGTCTTTGCCGCCGCCGTCGGATCCTCCGCCTCAGTAATGGCCCGCACCACGACGATCCGGCTCGCTCCCGCAGCCACCACCTGTTCAATGTTGGTGAGGTCGATGCCGCCAATCGCGAACCAGGGGAGGAGGACGCCACCTACGGTCTCCGCATCCGCGCGCTTTACGGCTTCTGCGGCATATGTGACCAGATCCAGCCCGACTGCTTCACGGCCGGGCTTTGTGGGCGTTGCCCACACCGGACCAACACAGAAATAATCCAGTCCGCTCCTGCCAGGGGAGGCGGCTATCGCGGCGTCAACCTGTTCCGGCGTATGGGTGGAAAGGCCGATCACGGTGCGGTCGTGGAGGAGATGCCTTGCCGCGGGCAGGGGGATGTCCTTTTGCCCGATATGGAACACCGGAGCCCCGGAAATACTGGCAACATCGGCGCGGTCATTGACGGCCCACAGCCGTCCGTGCCGTTGGGCAACGTTGTGCAGAACCTCCAGTACCTCAAGCTCCTCAGCGGCCTCGAGCGTCTTGTCGCGAAGCTGGATGATGTCAACGCCGCCCTCAAACGCGGCGTCGACGAAGTCTTCGAAATCGCCTTGGCGTTTGCGGGCATCAGTGCATAAGTAAAGGCGGGCAGTGGTGTGGACATCATGCTGGGTCATGGAAACCAGAGTAGTTCCTCTAAACTGGGCACGTACTGCGGGAGCCGTGACAGCGTCATATGACCGTCCGGCTGAGAGGGCTTCAGCGCCGACCGCTTGACCTGATCCGGCTAGTACCGGCGTAGGGAAGGAAACACATGGCAGAATCCGGCCAAACCCCCTTGCAGGCAGACGTTGCAGTGATTGGTGGCGGCATCGTTGGCCTTGGCATCGCCCACGAAGCGCGCCGCCAGGGCCGCTCGGTGGTCCTCATTGATCCCACCCCCGCGGCCGGTGCGACGTTTGCTGCCGCGGGGATGCTGGCTCCGGTCAGCGAACTCCACTACCAGGAGGAACACCTCCTGGAACTCATGCTGGAATCCTCCCAACTGTGGCCCGCTTTCATCCGGAGCGTCCATGGCGGCGAATCAGCCACCGGATACCGCACGACGCCGACAATCGCCGTTGGTGCCGACGCCGCCGACCGCCGCGCCCTCGCAGACCTCCGCACAGTCCAGCAGGCCGCGGGCCTGCACGTGGAGCCATTGTCATTGCGGGAGGCGCGCCAACGTGAGCCTTTGCTGAGTCCACAGATTTCCTGTGCCTTCGACATACCGGCCGATCACCAAGTGGACCCGCGGCGGCTTGCACGATGCCTCATGGAAGGGTTGGCAGCCCACGGACCAGGTGACGCAACGTGGGTTTCCGGAGCGGAGGACGGTTTCGCCCTGCCGTTCCACGCATCCCGTTTGCTCTGGGATGGGGACCGCGTCTCCGGGGTTGAACTGGCTTCTGGCGCAGTCGAGGCCTCGGAAACTGTGATCGCCTGCGGGCTGGACGCGGCAAGGATCGGTAATCTCCCCGAGGGTCTCAGTCTTCCTCTGCGGCCCGTTTACGGTGACATCCTCAGGCTGCGCGTTCCCCACCACCTCCAGCCCCTCCTCACATCCACCATCCGGGGCATGGTCCGCGGGGTGCCGGTCTACATCGTGCCCCGGGATGATGGCACGGTGGTGATTGGAGCCACCCAGCGCGAGGACGGCCTATCCGCCTCCACCAATGCAGTCTCCGCCGGAGGCGTCTACCAACTCCTGCGGGACGCTCAAGTCCTGGTGCCTGCCGTGGCGGAGTTGGAACTGCTGGAAGCGACAGCCCGCGCACGGCCCGGCACTCCGGACAACGCACCATTACTGGGACGCGTTGCCGGGCGCGCGGGCACCATCGACGGTCTCGTAATCGCAACCGGGTTCTTCCGCCATGGCGTCCTGTTGACGCCTGTGGCCGCCAAAATCGTAGGCGGGCTAATCAGCGCCTCAGCCGATCCCCGATGGTCCAACTTCACCCCTGATCGATTTACGGCAACGCCGGATGACCGCCTCCAACCAGCAACCAAGGACACACCATGAACATCAAACTCAATGGCTCCGTTCATGCCGTGGCGGATGACGCATCCGTCAGCACGCTCGTCAGCGCCATCACAGGCCGCATCCTGGACCACCGCGGACAGGCGGCCGACGGCGGCAAGCTGGGTGTCGCCGTCGCACGCAATTCCGAGGTAGTGCCGCGCAGCCAGTGGGCCGCGACTGCGCTCGCCGATGGAGACGAACTCGAACTCGTAACCGCAGTCCAGGGAGGCTGAAAAAATGACAGTAGCAAAATCTGACATCCGCACAGATGCTTTGGTGATCGACGGCGTCGAATTCGGCTCCCGCCTGATCATGGGTACCGGTGGTGCACCGAGTCTTGACGGGTTGGGAGCAGCCCTTCTGGCTTCAGGAACGGAACTGACCACTGTGGCAATGCGCAGGTACTCACCGGCCGAGACAGGCTCACTGTTTCAACTCCTGCTGGATCACAACATTCGGGTCCTGCCCAACACCGCTGGCTGTTTTACTGCCAAAGACGCAGTGATGACCGCGGAGCTCGCCCGGGAGGCGCTGGAGACAGACTGGGTGAAGCTGGAAGTCATCGCCGATGAGCACACACTTCTTCCGGATGCGGTGGAACTCGTGGAGGCCACCGAACAGCTGGTGAACCGCGGCTTCAAGGTCTTCGCGTACACCAATGATGACCCTGTCCTGGCGCTGCGCCTGGAAAACCTGGGTGCCGCAGCAGTCATGCCCCTCGGCTCGCCTATTGGTACAGGGCTGGGCATCCTGAACCCGCACAACATCGAACTGATAGTGTCCCGGGCCTCTGTCCCGGTAGTGCTCGACGCCGGCATTGGAACCGCGTCCGATGCCGCGCTCGCCATGGAACTGGGATGCGATGCTGTCCTGCTGGCAACAGCCGTGACCCGTGCGCAGAACCCCGTGCAGATGGGTGAAGCCTTCAAACACGCAGTGATCGCCGGTAGGCTGGCCAAGCAGGCTGGCCGAATCCCGCGCCGGGAGCACGCCCTCGCGTCATCGGCCATGGAAGGCCGGGCAGAGTTCCTCTAAATGCAGAGTTCCTCTCAATGAAGGAGCAGTGGTGGCTGACAGGAAAGAGCCATTGACCCAGATCGCCGTGGAGACCGCCCTCAAGGGCCTTCCGGACTGGAAGCTCCAGGACGGCCTCGTGACGGTATTCAAAACCTCGACGGCGGCCGACGCCCTGGCGCTTATCGCCGCCATTGGCCGGATCGCCGAGGAACAGAACCACCACCCGGATCTTGACTGGCGTTACAACAGGGTGTTCTTGCGCTACGTTTCCCATGACGCAGGCGGCCAGGTGACCCAACGCGACATCGCGGCAGCCGCTGCCGTGAGCGAGGCCGCGGCCGCGTCCGGTGCCTTGGCGCAGCCGGATCGCTACCCGGGAGTTTCAACGGGATAGAAGAGGTTAAACGGTGCTGGCCATCACCCACGGGGTGGTGGCCAGCGTCGTTTAAAACTGAACAGTGCCTTAGAGTCTCAGTGCCCTAGAGCCTCAGGGCTTTGGTGAGGGCGGCGGTGTCATGCTGGGTGCGCGTGCGGCCAAGAAAGAGCACAACGGCAATCGCGATAACCGTCCCCAACACGATAGGGAGGATCCAGGGGATCCAGGTCAGCCCGGGCTGGTAACCAAAGCCGGCCATGATGAAAGCTATCCAGCTCAGCACGCCGACGGTTGTCGAAACGCCCGCCGGCAATGCAATGCCGTACTTGCCGTGTCGCTTGTCATTTGCCCACACGATGAATCCTGTAGCGATGGTGGCAAGAACCACCACAACGAGTGAAAGCATGGAGACTCCTTAGCGGCAGCTGTAACCGGGAACCGCTAGAGTGCGCCGAAACCGACGCGGCGGACTTCCTCAGCACCAATTTCAACGTATCCCAACACGCTGCCGGGAACGATGATCTGGCGGCCTTTCTCGTCGGTGAGCCGAAGATCCGAACCCTTGGAGATGGCCTCTCCGACAATCTTGGCTACAGCATCAGCATCGAGTGCGGATTCGAGCACGATTTCACGGCCAACATTCTGAATGCCGATCTTTACTTCCACAGCAAGGCCTCCAAGCCAATCAAGTTTTAAGTCAGTCCTCTATTTGTAGCCTAGGACTCTTTGGGGAATCGACTGATTCCGCGCCAAGCTAAACGATAGATCAGATCGCTGGCTACATCGAGGTCGAGGTTTCCATCGGTTTCGAGCCAGTAGCGGGCGCTGACCTGCGCCATTCCTGCAAGTCCCCGGCCCAGGAGCTGCGCCTCCAGAGGGGGCAACTTGGTGTCCTCGGCGATGACATGGGCCACTGCGTCCGCGAACGTTTTGTTGAAGGTCTCCAAGCGCGAGCTGACATCGGGGTCATTAATGAGGTCAGACTCGAAAACCAGCCGGTGGGCTTGGTCGTCGTCGGCAATGAACCTGTAGTAGGCCCGCATAACTGCCTTCACACGCTCTTTGTTGTCCGTGGTTGAGTTCAGCGCATTGAGCATCAAATCGGTCAGGGCAGCCAGGTGGCTGTCCAGCAGCGCCATGTACAGCTCGCGCTTGGAAGGGAAGTGTTGATACAGGACCGGCTTGCTCACATGCGCTGTCTCGGCGATTTCGTCCATGGCGGCACCATGGAAGCCGTTGGACACGAAAACTTCCAAGGCGGCGTTAAGCAACTGTGCGCGGCGCTCGTCCCGGGGCAACCTTGCTGAACGCGTCGAACCAGTCCGTTCTTGCTTCGCTGGTGCTCCATCGTTTGCCCGTGTGCCGTCAGCCACAGTCTGCCGCCTTTCCTTTGCAGTTATGACCACTGTACCGGTGGGTAATATGACCGGGCGGCATCGGCAGGCATACATTGGGGTATGGCCTCAATTCTTGCTGCCCACCCCGCGCCCGCTGTCCTGCCGCCCCTCGTTGAACCGGCCGCCGCACTAACGCCGGCCGAGGTGGAACGGTACTCCCGGCATCTCATCATTCCGGAAATCGGCGCTCTGGGCCAACGCAGGCTTAAGAATGCGAAAGTTCTTGTCATCGGTGCCGGCGGGCTGGGATCTCCAGCGTTGCTGTATCTCGCCGCGGCGGGTGTAGGAACCCTGGGAATAGTTGACGACGACGACGTAGACCTCAGCAACCTGCAGCGGCAGGTCATCCACGGGGTCAAGGACGTGGGCACCCCCAAAATCGAATCTGCGCGGAAGGCCATTGCGGAGCTTAACCCTCTGGTGGATGTTGTCCTGCACAACGTCCGCCTTGACTCCTCGAATGCCTTGGAGCTGTTCGCCGATTACGATCTCATCCTGGACGGCGCTGACAACTTTGCCACCCGTTACCTGGTAAACGACGCCGCCGCGATTTTGGGCAAGCCGTACGTTTGGGGCTCCATCTTCCGCTTCGATGGCCAGGTCAGCGTCTTCTGGGCCGAGCACGGCCCCAGCTACCGGGATCTCTACCCGGAAGCCCCGCCCGCCGGCTCGGTACCCTCATGCGGTGAGGGTGGAGTCTTCGGTATGTTGTGTGCCGCCGTTGGATCCCTCATGGTGACGGAGGCAGTGAAGCTGATTACCGGCGTCGGGCGTTCCTTGCTTGGCCGTGTGGCGCTGTTCGATGCCCTTGGCGGCAGCTGGCGCGAAATCAAGGTGTCCAAGGACCCTGAAGCGGAGCCCATCACCGAACTCGTGGATTATGAAGCATTCTGTGGGGTGACTCCGGCTGCTGCCAGTGACCTGGAGCACACCGTCACCGCGAAGGACCTTGCCCGGATGTTGGCAGAGCGGGAAGCTGGTGAACGCGACTTTGAATTGGTGGACGTCCGCGAGTCCGGCGAGCACAGCATCGTGAACATCGATGGCTCGGTCCTCATCCCGCAGGGCAGGATTCTTTCAGGCGAGGCCTGGGTCGAGTTGCCGCAGGACAAAGACATCGTGTTCCACTGCAAGGCCGGCACGCGCTCTGCTGCCGTCCTGGAGGCCGCGCAGAAGGCAGGCTACACCCGCGTCAGCCATCTCGACGGCGGCATCCTCGCCTGGGTCCGCGACGTCGAGCCCGAAAAGCCCGTCTACTAGTCGTTGCCCGTTCCCAGACTTCTCTGGGAAGCTCAGGCAATGAGCGAACATTGGACAGAGACAGAGCAGCATCCCATCGGCTCCGGATTTGGGCACGGATCCACTGCCAAGGAGGTCATTGACGGGATCAACCTGCAGGGCAAGACGGCAATCGTAACGGGAGGCTATTCCGGGTTGGGATTGGAGACCGTGCGTGCCCTGGTCTCGGCCGGGGCTGACGTAACGGTACCTGCCAGGCGGCTTGAGCACGCCCGCTCCGTCCTCGCGGACGCAGGCCTCTCCGGGGCCGTCCACGTGGAGCACATGGACCTCGCCGATCAGGACAGCGTCAAGGATTTTGCCGCCCGCTACCTGGCCGGCCACGAAAAGCTGGACATCCTGATCAACAACGCTGCCATCATGGCCAGTCCTGAACAACGTGTCGGGCCAGGCTGGGAAGCCCAGTTCGCCACGAACCACTTGGGGCACTACACATTGGTCAACACCTTGTGGCCGGCGTTGGAGGCATCAGGGAATGCGCGCGTTGTCTCATTGTCATCGACCGGGCACAAGATCTCACCGGTCCGGTTCGAGGACTTCAATTTCAGCACCGGTTATGACAAGTGGCAGGCCTACGGGCAGGCAAAGACAGCCAACGCCCTCTTTGCGGTGGAACTCGACCGCCTGGGCCGTGAATCCGGTGTACGGGCGTTCGCCGTCCATCCAGGCGGGATCATGACCGAGTTGCAGCGGCACCTCCCCAAGGAGGAAATGGTGGCCGCAGGCTGGATGAACGCCGAGGGCAAGGTGCGCGAAGGTTTCAAGACGCCGGAGCAAGGGGCAGCTACGTCAGTTTGGGCGGCGACGTCCCCGGCTTTGGCCGGCATGGGCGGTGTCTACTGCGAGGACTGTGACATTGCCAATCCGACCGACAAGGCGTCTCCGCTGTCGCGCTACCAGGGAGTCGACGCCCACGCGGTGGACAAAGCCGACGCAAGGAAGCTGTGGGCGTTGTCGGCAGAGCTGACCGGGATCAACGCGTTCGGCTAATCGGATCTCGTTAGCCGGATCTCGTTTTCCGGATGCGCTAAGAAAGCATCGCTGGAGTCCCGGCCGCTTCGGGCTGGGGGCTGGGACGTCAGGCGCTTTCGGAGCGGAGTTGCTCGTGGTCCACGGGGCATTCTGCAGCAGCGGGAGACTGGGGCTGCTCCACTTGGATGCCGTACAGGGCTTCCAAGGCGGCTACATAGTCGTCTTGTTGTCCGTTGGCTGCCAGCTCGCGGGCGCGCACGGTCGGAATGTGCAGGAGCTGCTTGACCATCCGGCGGAGCGCAAACTCCACCTCTTCGGCAGCGGCGGTGCAACCGTGGCGGGCGCGGACCTTTTCCATTTCCGCGTCAAGTACGTTCATGGTGTGGCGGCGCAAGGCCACGATCGCGGAGTCGACGGAGCGGGATTCGCGCTCCGCTTCGAACGCCGTTGCCGCGCCGTTGACGATCTTGCTGGCGTGGGACAGCGATTCTGCCTGCTCCTGAGGTGCAGCGAGACGTACGGACTCAAGCGTGAGGAGTTCCACGCCGTCGAGCTCGCCCACAGCAGGATCGAAGTCATGGGTGAGCGCGAGATCAATCGCGATGAGTGGTTTACCGGAATTCGCCCTGACGCGGGCCAGATCCTCAGCTTCAACGCGCGTGTCCGAACCGCTGCATCCGATCATGACGTCGGCTGCGGCAACCGCCGCCGGAAGGCTATCGGCGTCGAGCGCTGTGCCGCCGCGGGTGGCGACGAAACCCTCGGCGCGGCCGGAGGAAGAGTAGACGGAAATGTCGGTGCATCCGCGTTCACGGAGCAGGGACATGGTGGCCCCGGCATAAGCGCCGGTTCCGAAGACAACTACCTTCTTGGCAGACCAATCGTCACTGTCAGAGAGGTCCGTTGCCAGATCCAAGGCCACCGAGACGATGGAAAGGCCGCGGGAGCCGAGGGCCGTCTGGGCGCCTACGTCTTTTGCGGTCTTGGATGCAGCCTGGAAGAGGCGGACGAGTCCGGAACTCGCAGTGCCTTCCTGCTGCGCGGTGATCAGGGCCCGGCGGACCTGGCCGGCTATTTCGCGTTCGCCCACCACTGCGGAGTCCAAGCCGGCGCTTACAGCGAAGAGGTGCCGGGTGACGTCAGGTCCCGTGTGCGTGCTGAAGGAGCGGGACACAAGTTGCTCGTTGAGGCCGCTCAATTCGCTGATCTGGGAGACAAGGGCCGAACGAGCGGCTTCGAGGCCTGCTCCGTTGGCTGTTTCGCCGTAGATCTCGTAGCGATTGCAGGTTGCCAGGACTACGGCGCCCGAGACCAACGGGGATCCGGAGAGGGCCGAAGAGGCAAGCTCAGAGGAACCGTTGCTCAGCTGAGCAACGGTTTCGAGGTCGATGTCGGCGTGTGTAGCCACCAATGAGAAAAGAACCACAGCACCCCAATCATAGCTTTTTCGCAGGCCGGTAGAACAATGCGGCGCAGTGGGAATTCACACGCGGTTCCGTGATCCCCGCCACCCCACCGGTTGGAGGGGTGGGACGTGACAGCCTGTCGTTATCTTTTGGCCGGGATTTTCGGCACAATCAAAGGCATGACTTCTAGCGCGGCAGCATCCAATAGTACGGCCACCAACGCCCCTGCAGGCGAACCTGCCGGCAAACTTGGCGCGGATCACCCGTTGATGGACGGCCGTACGTCGGACTCCCCGCTCATCACCGCCTACCGGGGCGGCAAGCCGTCCCGCAGGCCTGTATGGTTCATGCGCCAAGCTGGCAGGTCCCTGCCGGAATACCTGAAGGTCCGTGAGGGCGTTGCCATGCTGGACTCCTGCCTGCGCCCCGAACTGGCCGCGGAAATCACCCTGCAGCCGGTTCGCCGCCATGACGTGGATGCCGCGATTTTCTTCTCCGACATCGTTATCCCGCTGAAGCTCGCAGGCGTTGGCGTGGACATCGTTCCGGGCGTCGGTCCGGTCCTGGACAAGCCGATCCGAACGGCAGCCGATGTGGCTGCCCTCCCCAAGCTGACCTGGGAAGCACTCGAGCCCATCCGCGAAGCCGTTCGCCTGACAGTGGCGGAGCTGGGCAAGACTCCCCTCATCGGGTTCGCCGGCGCGCCGTTCACGCTCGCCGCCTACATGGTGGAGGGGAAACCTTCGCGGGACCACCTCGGCCCCCGGACCATGATGCACGCGGACCCCGAAACCTGGACAGCCCTCGCCAACTGGGCAGCGGATGCTTCCGGAATGTTCCTTCGGGCGCAGCTCGAGGCCGGAGCGTCCGCTGGACAGCTCTTTGACTCCTGGGCGGGGTCCTTGGGCCTGGCTGATTACGCCAAGTACGTGGCTCCTGCATCGGCCCGGGCGCTGGATCACGTGCGTGGACTGGGTGCTCCGCTGGTGCACTTCGGTACCGGCACGTCCGAGCTCCTTGTCGCTATGCGCGACGTCGGTGTGGACGTTGTGGGGGTGGACTACAGGCTGTCACTTGATGAGGCCAACCGCCGTCTGGGTGGCACGGTTCCGCTCCAGGGCAACATCGACCCCGCCCTCCTCCCGGCCCCGTGGGAGGTCCTGGAAGCGCATGTCCGCGAAGTGATCGCGGCGGGCTCGCAGGCTCCAGGCCACGTCGTGAACCTGGGCCATGGCGTGCCCCCGGAGACGGACCCGGCTGTCCTGACGCGGGTTGTGGAGCTCATCCACTCGATCCCGGCAGAGTAGGACGCATGCGCGGGGAACACGCCCACGGCAAAGCGAAGGAAGCCGCCACTAAACCATCAATGCCTGCGCCTGCCGCTGTAGTGGTCGGTGGCGGCATATCCGGCCTTCTTGCTGCGAGGGAACTGGCCTTGGCGGGAACCGCGGTGACCATCCTTGAGGCGAGCGAAGCCTGGGGTGGTTGCGTGGGAAGCCACGTGGTAGCCGGCCTGTCATTGGACAGCGGGGCCGAGTCCTTTGCCACGCGGTCTTCAGCTGTCGCCGATCTGGCGCGCGAGCTCGGACTGGAGGGCAAGATCGTTTCCCCGCACCCGGGCGGCGCCTGGGTGCAGTTGCCGGATGGACCGCAAGAGCTGCCCAAGACTGGAATTCTTGGTATCCCCGCCAATCCTTGGGACCCCGAGGTCAGGCGTTCCCTGGGCCTCGCCGGCGCCCTGCGTGCATCCCTGGATCGCTGGCTGCCCACATCTTTTGGCGCATCATCGGAGGTCTCCAGCGTGTCCTCACTGGTGCGCGCCCGTATGGGGAAGAAGGTCCTGGAGCGGCTGGTTGCTCCGGTGGTGGGTGGTGTTCACTCCGCCGATCCAGGCCTCTTGGACGTCGATATGGTGGCTCCGGGCCTCCGCGCCGGCATGAAGAAGCATGGGTCCCTGGCTGCGGCTGTCGCTGCCCAGCGCAAAGCAGCCCCCGGGTCCGGTTCCGGATCCGCGAAAGCAGGTTCCGCCGTCGCGGGTTTGAAGGGTGGCATGAACACACTGGTCGCCGCGCTGGTTAACGACCTGCGTCGCCGGGGCGTGGACATGGTGAGTGGAAAGAGGGCTGATGTCGTTTCGAAATCGGGCAATGGTTGGCGGGTCAGCGCCGGCGAAACCACGTACGACGCCGGCCGGCTGGTAGTAGCGCTGGATGGTCCGGCTGCCGTGGGGCTCCTGGAAGGGGCCATGCCGGAACTGTCCGGCCTACGCCCTGCTCCGGGCCCCTTGGTGAGCTTGGTGACGATGGTTGTTGACCTCCCCGAGCTGGACGGGCGGCCACGTGGGACGGGGATCCTCGTGGCCCCTCAGACGCCGGGAATCCGGGCGAAGGCCCTGACACATGCCACTGCCAAATGGGACTGGCTGGCAGAAGAAGCCGGGCCGGGCACGCACGTCCTGCGCCTTTCCTACGGCCGCCGTGAGGATGCCGATGGGGGAGCGCCGGATGTTGTCATGGACGATGAACAGTTGCTGTCCGCAGCGCTTGATGATGCTTCCGCATTGTTGACGGTGCCCGTTACGCGCGCGGACATTGTGGATTGGGATGTGGTGCGCTGGGCAGGCGCCTTGCCGTTTGCCGCCGTCGGTCATAAACAGCGCGTAGAGCAGGTCCGGAAGGTGTGCGCCGCAGCCGATGGCCTGACGGTGGTTGGTGGCTGGTTGGCAGGTAATGGCCTTGCCGCAGTAGTGTCGGATACCCGCTCGCAGCTTGCCCAAGGCATCGGCGATATTCGCCCAATTTCGTGATTTGTGTCACTTCTACGCCTTGTAGAAGTGATCCGTTTCGACTTAGTGGCTGGCACGGGGCAAACTTGAACCATGAGCCACACTTCTGCCGAATCTGTCACTAAAACTGCTGGAACCGAAGAGCAGTTCTTTACGCTCTGGACCGTCTTCAAGCGCTCGGCCGACGTCCTGCGCAGCGGCGATGCTGCCCAGGAATTCGAAGCCCTTGAAGGGAAGCTCGCCGAAGAAGGCGTGACCCTGCGGGGCAGTTACGATGTTTCCGCCATGCGCTCGGACGCCGACATCATGGTGTGGCTCCACGGATCCAAGCCGGAAGACCTTCAGTCCGCCGTCCGTTCCATTCGCCGCAGCAAGCTCTTTGCCGGCACAGAGATCGTCTGGTCCGCCATGGGCGTGCACCGGGAAGCCGAGTTTGCCAAGAGCCACGTCCCGGCCTACGCGCGGGGCGTCGAGCCCAGCACCTGGCTGTGCGTTTATCCGTTCGTCCGCTCCTACGAGTGGTACCTGCTCCCAGCGGAAGAGCGCGGAAAAATGCTGCGTGACCATGGAATGCTGGGTCGGGAGTTCCCGCAGGTCATCTCCAACACCGTTTCCTCGTTCGCGCTGGGTGACTGGGAGTGGATCCTTGGACTGGAGGCACCTGAACTCGTTGACCTCGTTGACCTCATGCGCCACCTGCGTGCAACCGACGCCCGTAACCATGTCCGCGAAGAAATCCCGTTCTACACAGGCCGCCGGGTGACTGCTGCCGAGATTGCAGAGGTCCTCGCATGAGTGGCCTTGCCGTCTCCGCGGCCCCCAACGAGGTCACCGAGCGTGGCCGCCAGGAAGCAAAGCAGTACGACGCCGTGCTCCTTGCATCCTTTGGTGGTCCTGAAGGCCAGGAAGATGTCATTCCCTTCCTTCGCAACGTCACCCGTGGCCGTGGCATCCCGGATGAGCGCCTTGAAGAGGTCTCACACCACTACCGCGCGTTTGGGGGCATCAGCCCCATCAACCAGCAGAACCGTGAACTGAAGGCCGCGATCGAGGTCGAGTTGGCCAAGCGCGGCATTGAGCTTCCGGTCCTGTGGGGTAACCGTAACTGGGATCCGTACATCGCTCCGGTACTGCAGGACGCCTACGACGCCGGCCACCGCCGCATCCTGATGCTCACCACCAGCATCTACTCGTGCTACTCCAGCTGCCGCCAGTACCGTGAAGACATTGGGATCGCCCTGACGGAAACAGGGCTGGACGGCAAGCTCGAGGTGGACAAGATCCGCCAGTACTTCGACCACCCGGGCGTTGTGCAGCCTTTCCTTGAAGGTACCGCCGCCGGCCTCGAAGAAATCCGTGGCAAGCTGACTGCCGCCGGCGAATCCGACCCCGATTCAAAAATCCGAGTCCTGTTTGCCACCCACTCCATCCCCACGCGTGATGCCGAAGCAGCCGGCAGGTCTGAGGACGAGCCGCGCGAGTTCGCAGAAGGATCTGCCTACGCGGCACAGCACCTGGCAAACGCCCAGGCCATCATGGATGCCGTTGCCCCGAGCGTGGCCTGGGACCTCGTGTACCAATCCCGCTCCGGCGCGCCGCACATTCCTTGGCTGGAACCGGACATCAACGATCACCTCGAAGAAATCGCGCCCCAAGGCGTGCGCGGCGTCGTGATCGTTCCCCTCGGCTTCGTCAGCGACCATATGGAGGTTGCCTGGGACCTGGACACCGAAGCCCTGGAGACCTGTAGGAACCTGGAGATCGAAGCCACCCGCGTCCCCACCCCGGGAACGCATGCTGCCTTTGTTTCCGGGCTGGTTGACCTGATCTGTGAACGCACGGTGGAGAACAACATCGCCGATCGCCCCCACGTTACGGACCTTGGTCCTTGGTACGACGTCTGCCGCCCCAATTGTTGCGAAAACTTCCGGGGAGCAAAGCCGGTTATTGCCGAGGTTGGCTCCACCATCGGTGTCGGACATGAGGATTACACCTCCTCGGAGGTCACCAAGTGACCATTCGCATTGGCACCCGGGCCAGCAAGCTCGCGCTG
The DNA here is from genome assembly GCF_052114885.1 of Paenarthrobacter sp. 2TAF44. Taxonomy (NCBI): domain Bacteria; kingdom Bacillati; phylum Actinomycetota; class Actinomycetes; order Micrococcales; family Micrococcaceae; genus Paenarthrobacter; species Paenarthrobacter sp. 2TAF44. The sequence continues at coordinate 40,333 of NZ_JBFRFP010000012.1, forward strand.
ACCCAGACCCAACAGACCGCCGATCAGCTGGCAACTGTTGGTGGATTCCCGGTGGAGCTGGTGCATATCAAGACCGAGGGCGATGTCAGGACCGGCTCGCTGTCACAGATGGGCGGCACGGGTGTCTTCGTGGCGGCCCTGCGCGACGCCTTGCTTGCTGAAACCTGCGATGTCGCTGTTCATTCTTTGAAGGACCTGCCCACGGGGGCTGCAGTTGGATTGAGCATCGCCGCTACCCCCAAGCGCGTGGATGTCAGGGATGTCCTGTGTGCCCGGGATGGCCTTACCCTTGCCGAATTGCCCGGTGGCGCCAAGGTTGGCACGGGCTCACCCCGGCGTGCGGCGCAGCTAAGGGCGGCCCGGCCTGACATCGAGGTGCTGGATATCCGTGGAAACGTGGACACGCGCCTGGGACGCGTCCCCGGGCTTCCCGGCAACGTCACCGACCAAGTTGTTCCCGGCAAGTCCTGCGACCTGGACGCTGTAGTGCTCGCTGCTGCTGGGCTGGAACGGATGGACCGGCTGGACACCGTGAGCGAGTTCTTCGAGACGGATGTCATGCTGCCTGCCCCGGGTCAGGGTGCGCTGGCCATCGAATGCCGCACGGCGGACGCCCCGCAGGTGGAAGGCTCCAATGGTGTTCTCGCCCAGGCTCTCGCTGCCTTGAACGACGACGACACCCGACTTGCTGTGACAGCTGAACGTGCCGTCCTCGCCCGGCTCGAAGCTGGCTGTGCCGCGCCGGTAGGCGCTTACGCCTTCAGGAAGGGCAGCATACTGCACCTTGAAGCCGTTGTCTGCGCCGTTGACGGCACCAAGACCGTGCGCGAGAAGAAAGCCACGGATGGCCTGACCGAAGTGGGGGCAACGTTGCTCGGCATTGAAGTTGCGGAGCTTCTGCTCGCTGCTGGTGCCGCGGAGATCGCGGATCTTGCAGCGTCCTGATGTGACTCAAGCATCGGCCTTGGCAGGTCGGCGGGTCCTGATTACCAGGAGCGCCGACCGTGCCCGGCCGCTTGCATCGCTTCTGCACACGCTTGGAGCGGAGCCGCTGGTGCTTCCCCTCATCGATTTCGAGCGGGCTGAGGACCAGGCTTCCCTCGACGTCGCCCTGGACCAGCTCTCCGCCGGATATTTTGACTGGATGGTGATCAGCAGCATCACCACCGTGCGTGTCCTGCTCGAAAAGGCTGCCGAGCGTGGCACGCCCCCCGCAAGCCTCGTGCCGTCAGGGACGCGCGTGGCCACGATCGGTCCATCCTCCCGGGGGATCCTGGAAGCTATCGGCCTGACCGTCTCACTGGCACCCACTGACCTTCAATCTGCCGAAGGCCTCGTCGCCCTCTGGGAGCAGGCTCCTGGACGCGTTCTTCTCCCGCAAGCCGATATTGCGGGCCCCGGCCTGCGTGACGGATTGGCGGCCAAGGGCGCAGACGTAACGTCCGTGACCGCCTATCACACGGTGGACTACCCGGCCCGGACGGGACTGCGCCTCGAAGCCGAACTGCCCGCCGGCGTCGTGCATTCCGGCCGTTCTGCATCCGGCCGTTCTGCCTCCGGCAGTGCTGGTTCCCCGACCGGACAGCCGCAGGAGATTACTCCCTCGGAAGCCCGCGCGGCCATTGACGCCGGGATGCTGGACGCCGTCGTGGCTGCTTCCCCGAGTGCCGCCCGGCGGATTGCGGAGACCCTCCTGCCGTTGGGCAGTTGCCGATTCATAGCCATTGGGCGTCCGACGGCGGCAGAGGCCACCCAGCTCGGCATCACCGTGGCAGCCACGGCCAAAGAACCTACCCCGGACGGCATGGCGGCCGCCTTGGAAACAGTATTCGCCAACGAAGGGAACCCCAGATGAGCTTTCCGAACCACCGTCCCCGCCGCTTGCGGACAACCCCGGCAATGCGCAGGCTCACGGCAGAAACACGCCTGGCCCCCGCAGACCTCATACTTCCGGCCTTCATCCGTGAGGGCCTCAGCGAGCCCAGCCCGATCAGCTCGATGCCCGGCGTCGTCCAGCACACCACCGACACTCTCAAGCGCGCAGCCGCGGAAGCCGTGGAACTTGGCGTGGGCGGCATCATGCTGTTCGGCGTGCCGGAGGTTCGGGATGCGCGGGGCACCGCATCCCTGGATCCGGAAGGTGTCTTGAACAAGGCCATCCGCGACGTCAAGGCCGAAGTGGGCGATGACCTCGTCATCATGGGCGATGTCTGCCTGGACGAATTCACTGACCACGGACACTGCGGCGTTCTGGATGCCGATGGATATGTGGACAACGACGCCACCCTGGAGATCTATGGCCAGATGGCCGTTGCCCAGGCTGAGGCGGGCGCCCACGTGCTTGGACCTTCAGGCATGATGGACGGGCAAATCGCCGTCATCCGTCAGGCGTTGGAGGATTCCGGCCACAAGAACACCGTTGTCCTGGCCTATGCCGCCAAGTACGCCTCAGCTTTCTATGGTCCGTTCCGTGAAGCGGTGGACTCCCAACTGAAGGGTGACCGCCGAACGTACCAAATGGACGCAGCCAATCGTCGCGAAGCCATTCTCGAAGTGGAACTGGACCTTGAAGAAGGCGCCGACATGGTCATGGTCAAGCCGGCCATGAGTTACCTCGATATCCTCGCGGATATTGCGGCTATGAGCCCGGTGCCGGTCTCGGCCTACCAAATCTCCGGGGAGTACGCCATGATCGAAGCGGCCGCTGCCAACGGCTGGATCGATCGGCGGGGCGCCATCACGGAGTCGGTACTGGGCATCAAGAGGGCCGGAGCCGATACCGTCCTGACCTACTGGGCCTCCGAACTGGCAGGCTGGCTGAAGGAGTCCTGATGACCGCCGTGCCTTCCGAATCGGGACTTCCGTCCGCATCCGCATCCGCATCCGCGTCCGCGTCCGCATCCAGGGCTGACTCCGACCCCACCGCACCCGTGGGTGCAAGCGAAATCCTGCTCGGCCTGAACACCTTCGGGGACGCGGGCCTCGATGCCGACGGTAATCCGAAGGAGCACGCCCAGGTCCTGCGGGAGCTGCTTGAGGAAGCAAAGCTGGCTGACGCCCTGGGCATTCATGCTTTTGGCGTGGGAGAGCATCACCGCCGCGATTTTGCTGTATCGGCTCCCGAGGTCTTCCTCGCGGCAGCTGCCGCAGTGACATCCCGGATCCGGCTGGGATCGGCCGTGACGGTACTTAGTTCGGATGATCCGATCCGGGTTTTCCAACGTTTCGCCACTGTTGATGCAATCTCCAACGGCCGGGCCGAGGTCATGTTGGGCAGGGGTTCATTTATTGAGTCCTTCCCATTGTTCGGACTGGACCTTGCGGACTACGACGTCCTGTTCGAAGAAAAGCTTGAGCTGTTTGACAAAGTACGGGCCCAGAAGCCGGTCCATTGGGAAGGGCGGACGCGCCCCAACGTGAACGGACTCCAGGTTTACCCGCGTTTGCAGCACCATTTGCTGCCGGCATGGATAGGCGTGGGTGGGACACCTGAATCCGTGTTGCGGTGCGCGGAATATGGCTACCCGATTATCTTCGCGATCATCGGGGGAGAGCCCCGCCGTTTCGCTCCCCTCGTAAATCTTTACCGCGACGCGTTGGCCAAATACGGTCACCCCATGCGACAAATCGCAACCCACTCACCCGGCTTCATTGCAGACACTGACCAGGATGCCCGGGAGGAACTCTTTCCGCATTGGCTGGAGCAGCGCAACAGAATCGGGGCCGAGCGCGGCTGGGGTCCGGGAAACCGGGGGGAATTCGACGCAATGTGCGGCCCGGAGGGCGCTCTCTACGTGGGTTCTCCCGAGACTGTGGCCCAAAAAATTGTCCTGCTCAAACGCAACCTCGGCGTGGACCGCTTCGACCTCAAATACAGCAACGGCACCCTGCCGCACGGATCCATGATGCGCTGCATTGAGTTGTACGGCACCGAAGTGGCCCCACGCGTCGCTGAGCTGTTGGCGGACGCCTCATAGCTGCGCTCCTGAATCGCCGAAAGACGTTTCTGAATGACTGAAAGAATAGGAACCATGACTTCAAACACCCCTGTGTCCGACCAGCTTTTCGATCGAGCCCAGTCGCTCATGCCCGGCGGAGTGAACTCGCCCGTGCGTGCCTTCGGTTCCGTTGGCGGCACTCCGAAATTCATGGTTTCGGCCAAGGGCGCCTACCTCACTGACGCTGATGGCAAGGAATACGTGGATCTTGTCTGCTCGTGGGGCCCGGCCCTGCTCGGCCACGCCCACCCTGCCGTGCTCGACGCCGTGCACGCTGCTGTGGACCGCGGCCTGTCCTTCGGAGCGTCCACCCCGGATGAGGCCAACCTCGCCGAGATCGTGAAGGAGCGCGTGTCCGCCGTCGAACGCCTGCGCATGGTGTCCACGGGCACCGAGGCCACGATGACGGCGGTTCGCCTCGCCCGTGGTTTTACCGGCCGCAACCTGATCATCAAGTTTGCCGGCTGCTACCACGGCCACCTGGACGGCCTGCTGGCAGCAGCAGGTTCCGGCCTCGCGACGTTGGCCCTCCCCGGCTCGGCTGGCGTCACGGCCGCCACCGCCGCTGAGACACTTGTTTTGCCTTACAACGACCTCGCAGCTGTTGAAGCTGCCTTCGTCAAGCACGGCAACAACATCGCGGCCGTGATCACCGAAGCTGCCCCGGCAAACATGGGTGTCGTCACCCCGGCCGAGGGCTTCAACGCCGGGCTGTCCCGCATCACCACGGAACACGGGGCGCTGCTCATCCTCGACGAAGTCCTCACCGGTTTCCGCACCGGTTACGCCGGCTACTGGGGACTCACGGGCCGCCAGGAAGGATGGGCGCCGGACCTGCTGACCTTCGGCAAGGTCATTGGCGGCGGAATGCCGACGGCGGCCCTCGGCGGACGTGCCGACGTCATGGATTACCTCGCACCCGTGGGTCCGGTGTACCAGGCAGGCACGCTCTCAGGAAACCCTGTGGCTATGGCTGCCGGTGTCGCAACGCTTACCCATGCCACGCCTGACGTTTACGCCTATGTGGACGCCCGTTCGCTGGAGCTGTCCGCTGCTCTTTCCTCGGCACTTGATGCCGAGGGTGTGGACCACTCCATCCAGCGTGCAGGCAACCTGTTCTCGGTTGCCTTCGGTACCTCGGTCAGCGGTGTGCACAACTACGACGACGCCCAGGGCCAGCAAGCCTACCGCTACGCACCCTTCTTCCACTCGATGCTGGACTCCGGCGTCTACTTGCCGCCATCAGTCTTCGAAGCATGGTTCCTGTCCTCGGCGCATGACGACGCTGCCATGAACAGGATCGTTGACGCACTCCCGGCTGCTGCCAAGGCTGCAGCCGCCGCGATCGCCTAAGTCCGCGGTCGCCTAAGTTCGCGATCGCCCAAGGCAAGAACTTGCAGTGCCCCGGCCGGCTGTTCCAAGCAGGCTGGGGCACTGTCACTTCCCGGGGTAGGCTCGTAAGGGAAACCCAACCCCAACGAATTCACGGTTTACCATGCGCAAGATCCAGTCAATTGCATCCCTTGGAGTGAGGGCCGCGGCGGCCGGAATCCTGGTCACAATGGTGCCTGGTTGCTCAAATGGAAATGAAACCGCGAGCCCAACGACTTCGCCCGTTTCACCATCTGCAACTACCCCTTCGCCCACGAGGACCCCTGTTCCGTCCAAGTCCGCTTCCGGGGCTTCAACCGAACCCACGGACTCCCGGCCACCTTCGGCAGCACCTACCCCTGAAGCACTGTCCACGGCGCAACAACAGCTTGCCAAGTTAAGTCTCGAACAACGCGTGGGGCAGCTCTTCATGGTTGCCGCGAAGGCGACGGGTGCTGAGCCAGGCACCATGGAAGCACTCACCAAATACCACGCAGGCAACGTCTACTTGAGTGGTCGCAGCAAGGCCGGGGCTGCTGCCACAGCTGCCGTCGTGGCCTCCCTTACCAGGACAGTTTCCGCCGAAACTACCGGTGGGCTGCCTCTCTTCGTGGCCACAGACCAGGAAGGTGGATACGTCCAGGTCCTGGCTGGTCCGGGTTTCTCCACCATCCCTGCCGCGTTGGTGCAAGCCGGAGCTGGTCCCGCGAAGCTGCGGGCAGACGCCAGCGTTTGGGGAAAGGAACTGCTTAGCGCTGGCGTCAACGTCAATCTGGCTCCGGTCCTTGATACTGTGACGAGCCCTGAATTCGCGCCCTCCAATGCACCGATCGGACAATTCCAACGCGAGTACGGATATGTGCCGGGGCAAGTGTCCAACCTCGGAAACGCTGTTGCCCAAGGTATGAAGGACGCGGGGGTGGCACCGGTCGTGAAGCACTTTCCAGGCCTCGGCAGGGTAATTCCAAACACCGATGTCAGCCAGAACGTCAGGGACACTGAAACCACGCGGAATGATCCCGCCTTGGAGCCATTTCGCACAGCCATTACGAACGGCGTGCAATGGGTCATGGTGTCCAATGCCTACTACGACCAAATCGACCCCGCCAACATTGCGCCGTTCTCGCCCGTGGTCATGGGGCAGATGCTTCGCGGGGACGCTGGCTTCAAGGGCATTATCCTCTCGGATGACGTCTGTAGTGCAGCGCAGTTGAAGCCGTGGACCACCGCGGACCGTGCCATCAACTTCTTCGCAGCGGGCGGCACGATGCTGGTTTGCGCGGACCCGGGAAGCATCCCGGCTATGTATGACGCCGTACTCCAGAAAGCACAGTCCGAGCCGGATTTCCGTACCAAGGTAGATGCTGCGGCCTTGACGGTGTTGTCGGTGAAACCAGGGAAGTAATGCTGGAAATAAGTCAAGGGCGCGGAGACTGGCCGGTGCTGACCGCAGCTGCGCTTAATGCAGGAAACCCGCCTCCATGACTTTTCACCACTGGGGCGACCGTCTGGAGGCGGGGTCTGCTGTTTGGCTGCCTTGCGGGGGACTAGAGGACGTCCGAGAGGAATCCTTGGAGCCGCTCTGTCCGGGGGCTGTTGAACAGCTGCTCCGGCGGACCTGATTCCACAACTACGCCGGCGTCCATGAACGTCACTACGTCTGAGACATTGCGGGAGAAGCCCATCTCATGGGTAACCACCACCATGGTCATGCCTCCCTGCGCGAGATCGGTCATCAGGGCAAGTACACCCTTGACGAGTTCCGGGTCCAGCGCGGAAGTGGCCTCATCAAAGAACATAACCTCGGGCTTCATGGCAAGCGCACGGGCAATGGCTACGCGCTGTTGCTGGCCACCCGAAAGGTTGGCAGGGCGGGCATCGGCCCTGTGCTTGAGGCCGACCAGGTCCAGTTGGGCCAAGGCCTCCTCACGTGCCTGTTCCTTTGACAGTCCACGAATCTTACGGAGCGCCAGAGAGATGTTCTCGGCCACCGTCTTGTGGGGGAAGAGGTTGAATTGTTGGAACACCATGCCGATGCGACGCCGGAGCTCGTCGGGATTGTCCTTGAGGACGGAACGGCCGTCCAACAGGATGTCGCCCTGGTCAGGTTCGATGAGTCGGTTCATCACGCGGAGCAGCGTTGACTTGCCGGAACCCGAGGGGCCGATGACCGAAGCCGTGGTGCCCTTCTCAACGTGCAGGTCGATTCCCCGCAGGACATGGTTGGTGCCGAACGACAAATGGATGTTTCTTGCCGTCAACGTGCCGGATGTAAATTCACTCATGCGTGGGCTCCCTTCCCGACGACCGCCGCGGCATCGTCCGGTTCTTTCTTTTCAGGCCTGCCTGAACGGAAGCGGGCATCAATCCAGTTCACGAAGTGCGTGAGCGGAATAGTGAGTACCAGGTAGAAGATCGCCGCAGCCACATAAGGCGAGAGGTTGCCGCTGGTCGCAGCCGCGTCCTTGCCTATCTGGAAGATCTCGCGCTCCGTGGCCAGCAGGCCCAAGAGGAAGACGAGGGAGGATTCCTTGATCAGGGCAATGAATTGGTTGACCAAGGCAGGAAGCACCCGTCGGATGCCTTGGGGAACCACTACCAAGCGCATGGAAGCGCTGTAGCCGAACCCCAAGGCACGGGACGCTTCGAGCTGTCCCTTGTCCACGCTTTGGATACCGGAGCGGAAGATCTCGCCGATGTATGCCCCGGACATCAAAGACAATGCTGCGATGGCCATCGGGTAGGGGCTCGTGGAACCAGTCAGTTCACGGATGATGGGGCCAAAGCCGAATCCGATGACCAGAATGGTCAGCACGGGCGGAAGTCCGCGGAGGACGTCCGTGTAGATGCGTGCAATCCACCGGGCCGCGGCGTTCCGGGAAATCCCCATCAGGGCCAGGGCCATGCCCAGCAGGGTCCCGATGATGCCCGAAATGACAGCGAGCACCAGGGTGTTCGGCAGGCCGACGGCAAACATCTTGGGAATGACTTCGCCCATCGCCTCCCAGTCAAGGAAGGTGTCAGCCAGTTGCTTGAGGATATCCATGGAACGCCCGGGTTACTTGGCTGGGATCTGGACGGCCTTGCTGCCCGGCTTCCAGCCCTGCGGAGTCTGCTCGGCCGCGGTGGGACGATCCTTGTACCACTCGGAGGTGAGCTTGGTCCATGTACCGTCAGCAATAACGGCGTCCAGGCCGGCGTTCAGGGCATCGAGGAGGGGCTGGTTGTCCTTGTTCACAGCGTAAGCCGTGAAGTTCTGCGTGTTGACAACCTTTTCGGCGATCTTGGTACCGTCGCCGTCCTTGACCTGGCCGGAAGCCTGCTGGGAGGGAGCCACCCAAGCGTCGATCTGACCGTTCTTCACGTTGCCATAAACGGTGTTGTAATCAGGGAAACGCACGGGCTCGAGCTTGAGCGTGTTGGTGACATAGTCATCCTGGACGGTGCCCTGGACGACGCCGATCCGGACGCCTTCCTTAAGGTCGGCGAAGCCGGTGACCTTGGCGTCGTTCTTGGTCACAACGGCCATGTAGCCAAAGTCGTAGCCGTTGGTAAAGCCGACGGTCTTGCGACGGGCGTCCGTGGTGGAGATCGAGGAGGATCCGACGTCGAACTGCTTGTTTGCTACCTGCGAGAGCAGGGCGGAGAAGTCAGTCGAGGCAAACTCCACCTTCAGGCCAAGCTTGTCGCCGATGGCGCGCAGGAGCTCGTTGTCATAACCGGTGAACTTGCCCGAAGGATCAATGAAGATGTTCGGCGGTGCATCAGACAGGGTACCAACACGCAGCGTGCCATCGGTGACGAGGCCCAGCTTGGACTTGTCGATCTTGTCCAGCGCTTTGACGTCCGCAGTGGTGTACTTGTCCAGGGTCTGCTGGTCGCTGCCGGCGAGGGCATCGGTGGGCGAGCCGCTGGGTTGGGAGGTTCCTCCGCCGCATGCTGCCAAGGAGATCGCCAGGGCCGCCGCTACGGGAGCAGCAGACAGCCACTTGAGGGCTTTGAATTTCATGAAGAAATCACTTTCGTCGGGTCACAGAGACGTTCGCGGTGGGCGGGGAACGTGGCAGCAAGTATGGGGATGGCTGCCCTAGCAGACTTCAACCCGCCAAACTTAATTATGTCACCAGCCCACGGAAGCGCTGTGAATCGAACAAGTGATTGCTCTGGCTCGCTTATTACGAATAAAGTTTCTGGAGGACGCCTTACCTCGCCGAACTATTCCGGCGATAGGCAAAGAGATGGAATCCCTGCGCGCAAGTTTCGTGCTGAAGGAGCTTCGGGATTCTTGTGACTTGCGTCCCAACTCCGGCTGGTCTGGAGCTGGAACCCCCTCAGAAGCCGCCTCGACTGGCGTCCTCGGGTGGCAGTACGGGCCACTCGCCTTCGATGACAGCGGTGGGCTTGCTTCGCCGCAGATACTGCTGGAAGTCAGCAGCTTGGGATGCGGCCCAGTCCACCTGCAAATGGTGCAGCTTGGAGGCCGGCATTTGCAACTTGGGGAATTTGCCAGCCATGGCATCCAAAACGCGCAGTGTCGCCAAGGCGTCCGCGGCGGAGGTGTGGGCGTTGTCCAGGTTCACACCATATTCCTCGCATAAAGCTGTCAAGGTGCGCTTGCCCTTACGGTACCGGTCCACCTGCTTGTTCATCACATATGGGTCCAGTACCGGGAAACGGGTCAATTGCGGGACACCATGCCGTGCTGACTCGGCGGCGAGCACCGTGAAGTCGTAGCTGGCGTTGAATGCAATGACCGGGGTGTCGTCGTCGAACAATTTTTGAAGAACGGCGGCCACCTCGCGGGTGACCTCGGCCGCCGGGCGGCCTTCGGCGCGGGCCTTCTCGGTGGTCACTCCGTGGACCTCGCTGGCCTCCAGCGGAATCTCCACCCCGGGGTCCGCCAGCCATTCATGCTCTTTGATGAGCTGTCCGTGCGCGTCCACCACAGTGATTGAAGCCGTGACGATGCGGGCGGAACGGGAATTCTTCCCTGTGGTTTCGAGGTCGAAGGCAGCGCGGGGGAGGGTATTCCAGGAGCTCATGTTTTCACGCTACCGGCTGGCACTGACAGTACTGGGCACGACACTCCTGCGGCTACGCTGGAGCACATGCGGATGGAGTATGTGACGGCGGTACTGGCCGTCGTGGACCTTGTTCCGCCCGGCACGGCCGTGTCATATGGTGACGTCGCAGAACTCCTTGGAGCCGGCGGACCCAGGCAAGTGGGCGCGGTGATGAGCCACTACGGCAGTTCCGTAGCTTGGTGGCGTGTCCTACGGGCTAGCGGTGATGCCCCGCCCGGCCACGAGGCAGAAGCCCTGCGCCATTATGTACAGGAGTCCACGCCCCTGCACGGCGCCTTTGAGGAATTCCTGCGAACAGGTGAGGGCCGCTGGCGCGTGGACCTTGGCACTGCACGATGGGCGCCAACTGATGCTGATTTCGATCTTATTGATGTGATCTCGGACCAGTTGGAGCGTCAGCTCCATATTTTGTCGGTGCCCGATGATGAAATGACTTTGTGACCGCAACAGCTACCAAAACCCGCCAAGCCCCGGCAGCCCTCCGCCTGCTTCCGCCGCGCGAGATTCACTACGCGGCACCTGACCTGTCCACGGACCAGCGTGCGGTGGTGTCAGTCGGGCAAGGAGGCGGACCTGTGCTGGTCCCTGGAGGTCCGGGCACCGGAAAGTCCACAGTGCTGGTCGAATCAGCGGTCCGCCGGGTTAATGAAGACGGCGTGGATCCCGAACGGATCCTTATTCTCGCCCCTGGCCGACACGCCGCGGCCGCCTTGCGGGACACCTTCACCGGTCGCCTGGACCGGAGCCTCAGTACGACGCCGGCACGCACCTGGGCGTCGTACGCGTTCGACGTCATCCGGCGCGCCAAAGCGGAAGGCGTCCTGCCGTTGCCCCGGCCGCCCAAGCTCCTGTCCGGACCGGAACAGGATCTGATCATCAAAGAGTTACTGGAGGGCCATTCCCGCCCAGGGCACCAGTTGCCCTGGCCAGAGGACCTCTCCGCAGCGCTGCCCACCCGTGGTTTCCGCCACGAGGTCCGCCAATTATTTGATCGCATTATCGAGGCCGGCCGCACTGCAGAGGACGTGGTGGGCCTCGCCTATGAATGTGGGCGTCCGGATTGGATGGCAGCCGCCGAGCTCTACGGTGAGTACCGGGATGTTTTGGACCTCCGAATGCCCGAGGCCTTCGACCCCGCGGGGATCATCACCACGGCGCGCCAGATTTTTCAGGACTCGCCGGCTTTCCTGGCCGCTGAGCGCGACCGCCTGCAGCTGGTTCTCGTGGACGACGCCCAGGAATCCAATCCTGCCGTGTTTGAACTCCTCGCGGATATTGCAGAGGGCAAGGACGCCGTAGTTACATACTCGCCTGACACGGTGGTACAGGGCTTTCGCGGAGCGCGGCCCGACCTTGTCGCCGAGCTGCCCTTGCTGCTCGAAGGAAGCCACGGGGTTCTTGAGCGGCCACTGTGGATCACGCATCGTCACCGACCCGAGGTGGCGGAGGCCTGGACAAGGGTTGCCGCACGTATCTCCCAACGATCCGGAGGCCAACGGGCCAGGCGCCTAGAACAGCCGGAGTCCATCGAAAGCGCTGATGAAATCAGCAACGGTGGGCGGGTGGAAGCGCATGTGCTTCCTTCTCCTGTCCATGAGCTTCGGTATGTTGCGCAGCGGATTCTGGAAGCCCAGTTGCGTGAGGGCCGCGAGTTTGGTGACATCGCCGTCATTGTCCGCAATGGTGGATTGATCTCGCAGCTCCAGCGTTACCTCAACGGGCAGGGAATCCCCGTGCGTGTTCCGGTGGCTGATTCCGCAGTACGGGACGAGGTGGCCGTCCGACCCCTCCTGGAGGTCTTCGCTGTCATCCTTGACCCGGCCAAGCTCACTCCTGAGAGTGCTGTTTCCCTCCTGACTTCGCGTATTGGTGGAGCCTCCGCCATTGAGCTGCGCCGCCTCCGTCAATCTCTCCGGCGCGAGGAGCTCCTGGGGGGCGGCGGTCGATCCAGTGACGCTTTGCTGGTAGAAGCGCTGCTTGAACCCGGAGCGCTGGCGTCGTTGGGGATTGAAGGGAACCCTGCCCGGCGGCTTGCACGGATGATCGCTGCCGGCACCGCCGCAGCAGCCGAGCCGGGGGCCAATGCGGAATCTGTCCTCTGGGCGCTGTGGCATGCCACGGGCTTGGCTTCGCGCTGGTCTGACGCCGCCTTGGAAGGAGGGAGTGCCGGGGCCCGCGCTGACCGCGACCTTGACGCCATGATGGCACTGTTCCACACAGCAGAGCGTTTTGTGGATCAACTGCCCGGCTCTGGCCCGGAACAGTTCCTCGATTACTTGTTGAACCAGGAACTTCCGATGGACACACTTGCGGCGAGGGCCCAGCTTGAGGAATGCGTGGAAATCATGACTCCGGCCAGTGCTGCCGGGCGCGAATGGCCTGTGGTGATCGTGGCCGGCCTGCAGGAAGGTGTCTGGCCGAACACCCGTCTACGTGGTGAACTCCTGGGCAGTACCCTGTTTGCGGACGCCGTGGAGCATGGAGTTGACTACGCGTTGGGCCGCGGACCACTCAGCAGGCTGAGGGACATTCGCTACGACGAACTCAGGAGTTTCTCCACAGCGGTCTCGCGCGCCAAGGAGGTCCTCATCTGCACGGCAGTCTCCTCCGAGGACGAACAACCATCGGCCTTCCTGGATTATGTAGCCCCCTTGGCTCCCGGCGATTACAAGCGTGACTACACCCCGGTAGATCGTCCAATGACCCTGCGTGCGCTGGTAGCTGAGTTGAGACAGCATGCCCAGGCTGAGGATCAGAACGACGGCGAATCGTCCACCGCGCGCGAAGCAGCGCGGGTGCTGGCTCGCCTCGCGTCTGTTGATCCACCAGTAGCGGGAGCCCATCCGGATACATGGTGGGGGTTGGCTCCCTTGAGCTCCGAGGAAGCGGTGGTCCCGGCGGGAGGCACTGTATCCGTGTCGCCATCCAAGGTGGAGGCTGTCCACAAGTCCCCCCTGGACTGGTTTGTGCAAGCGGCCGGGGGAGAAGCTGCCACCGACTTCGCACGGAGCCTTGGCACACTGGTCCACACCATTGCACAGGAGCTGCCGGACGCTTCGGGTGCGCAGTACGTTGCCGAACTCGTTCGCCGCTGGCCCACCCTTGGCATGAAGGACAATTGGGAGGGCAAGCTCGATTACCAGCGCGCGGAACTGATGGTTCGCAAGTTAGCGCAGTACGTGCTCATCATGCGCAGCGAAGGCCGGAGCCTGCTCGCGGTGGAGCACGACTTCGAAGTCCAACTTCCTGACGTCCACCTTCCTTCTGCATGTCTGGAGGAAGGCGCGGATGATTCCACAGCCACCCGGCACGCTGTGCTTCGCGGACAGGTTGACCGCTTGGAAATCGACGCCGAAGGCCGTTTGGTGATCGTCGATCTCAAGACCGGAAAACGCCAGCCGGGCAAGGCCGAAGTGGCCCGGCACCCTCAGCTGGGAGCGTACCAGGCAGCGGTTCTCAAAGGTGCATTTGAGGATGCGGGCACGTTGGGGGAGTTCGACAAACCTGTTCCCGGTGGGGCCGTCCTTGCACAGCTGGGAACCAAGACCAAAAGCCCCGGGGTTCAACAACAGGATCCACTCGAGCCTGACGACAATTGGGCAGAGGCTTTGGTCAACGAGGCCGCGGAACTCATGGCCGGCGCAACGTTCGAGGCCCGGCACGATCCGAGCAAAGGGGGACACGGCGGACATGGCTGCCGTCTACCCGATATTTGCCCACTGTGCGCCAGAGGAAAGCAGGTCACTGAATGACTACCGATCTTCTTGAAGGATCCGAAACCAGGGACGCCGAAATCCTGGATGTGGTGTCCGGGCTGCCTGTTCCCAGGTTCTCCCCGTCCGAGTTGGCAGACATTCTTGGCGAAAAGAACCATCCCACTGCAGAGCAGGCCAGCATTATTTCTTCCTCGCTCACTCCGCGCCTTGTGATAGCTGGCGCGGGCTCGGGGAAGACGGCCACCATGGCAGACCGCGTTGTGTGGCTTGTGGCCAATGGTTGGGTCCGGCCCGAGGAAGTCCTCGGTGTGACATTTACCCGTAAAGCTGCCGGCGAGCTGGCCAGCAGAATCCGGGCCAAACTGGCCACCCTCCAGCGAATAGCAGGCGAGGACGATGGCAGCATCGGCTTCCCTGAGGGGCTTCTGGGTGCCGATGACCTTGAGCCCAAGGTGTCCACCTACCATTCCTACGCGAGCGGAATTGTTTCGGACTATGGATTGAGATTGGGCATCGAGCGTGACGTCGTCCTGCTGGGTGCCGCGCAATCGTGGCAGTTGGCAAGCGAGGTCGTTGAGGCCTACGACGGCGAATATGAGCACTTCACCGCGGCAAAGTCGACGCTCGTCAATGCCGTCATCCAGCTCGCGGGTGAGTGCGCAGAACACCTGCAGGACCCGGCCGCCGTCCGGGACTGGTTGCTGGAGCGCGTTCAGTCCTTCGAACAGCTCCCTTATGTGGCCGGCGCAAAGAAGAACCCGACGCAGGCGGCAGGCGAGCTCGCTGCCATGCTACGGACCCGGGCCAGCGTCGCAGACATGGTTCTCCGGTACCAGGATGCAAAACGGCAAAGGGGAGTGCTGGATTTCGGGGACCTCGTGGCACTCGCGGCCCGCATTTCGAGGGAAATACCATTGGCTGCGGCCACTGAGCGGGCACGCTACAAGGTGGTGCTGCTGGACGAGTTCCAGGACACTTCGCATGCTCAGCTTGTCTTGTTTTCGCGCCTCTTCGGTCTCGGCCATGCCGTCACCGCGGTAGGGGACCCCAACCAATCGATCTACGGATTCCGCGGTGCCTCGGCGGGGCAGCTCTTCCACTTTGTGCAGGAGTTCCCTGTGAGGCACAACGACCAAGAGTCAGGCGGCGAGGCCTATTCTGTGGCCCCGACGTCTTACCTGACCACGGCTTGGCGCAACGGCCGGAACATCCTCCAAGCGGCCAACACAATTGCGGCCCCGTTGAACAAAGCCGCGGCCACCGACGGTCCGGCGGGGGAGAGAGGGAATGCAGGTGGCGTTGCTGTTCCGCCCCTGGTGCCGAGTCCGGCCGCGGCCGAAGGCAGCGTTGTTATCGGTCGCTTTGGCACTGACGAAGACGAGGCTGGCGCTATTGCCCGCGACATCCGGCGCTACCAGAGGACTGTCTTCGAGGAAGAGAAAGACGGTACTCCGGTCAAGCCAACCATGGCGGTTCTGTGCCGGCGACGTGCGCAGATGGAATGCCTTCGGAGGGAATTCGAACTCCAAGGAATTCCCTATGAGATCGTCGGCCTCGGCGGTCTGTTGGACACTCCTGAGATCGTGGACTTGGTGGCAACGCTGCGGGTCCTGGCTGATCCTGGCCGTTCCGATGCTTTGATGCGACTCCTGGCGGGAGCCCGCTGGCGCATTGGACCAGCGGACCTCATGGCGTTCAACGATTGGTCCCGTTTCCTGGCCAAGCGGAGGTCAGGACCTGGCAACACCCTTGAGGTCGCCGACGAAGACCCGGCTGCCGTCGTGATGGAAAGCGACATCACTGACGCCGCACGCCTGGTGGAAGCCCTTGACTTCCTGCCGCGGCCGGGCTGGACATCCGGACATGGGAGAACACTGAGCCCTTCAGCCCTGCAACGATTGACGAGGTTGTCTGAGGAATTGCGCTCCCTTCGAACGTACATCGGTGATGACCTGACTACACTGCTCGGCGAAGTTGAGCGTGCCATGTTGCTGGATATCGAGGTGGCGGCAAAGCCGGGAGTGAGCATTCATCAAGCACGGCGAAACCTGGATGCCTTCCAGGACGCAGCCGCTGGATTCCTGCAGACGTCGCAGCGGATCGACCTCCTGGCGTTCCTCTCCTGGCTGGAAGCTGCGGCCTCCGAAGAGGGTGGCCTGGATATTGCCCCTCTTGAAACCAACCGGGAAGCAGTCCAACTCCTGACCGTCCATGCCTCCAAGGGGCTGGAATGGGACGTCGTCTTTGTCCCCGGGCTCAACGCGGGTTCCTTCCCCAGCAACAGGGACTCAAGGTGGAGCAGCGGTGCAGCTGCCTTGCCATGGCCGTTGCGGGGTGACCGAGCCGATCTGCCGCAGTGGGATCTTGACCAGCAGGACCAAAAGGGTTGGCTGGACGCAGAGAAGGACTTCAAATCGGAAGTTCAACATCATGGCGAAGCCGAGGAACGCAGGCTTGCATACGTCGCCTACACCCGGGCCAAGTTCGTTTTGATGGTATCCAGCTCCGCGTGGAATGGGTCCAGGTCCGGTATGGCAGGGATGTCGTCGTTCCTATCCGAGCTGGCGCCACTCGCGGCAGTGCCCTCCTCGTCCGGGAATGCCCTCGCTGTCGTGGCCGGGCGGAGCGTTGTGGTCCACCCTGAATCAGTAGCCGAAGAATCACTGCCCGATAGCAGTCCGCTCACAGCAACGTTGGAAGTGGCTCAATTTCCTTATGATCCACTCGAAGGCCCGTCCGATCCGCGTACCGGAGCCCGTATCAGGCTCGTTCCCGGCCGCCGGGCCGCCATGGACCGGGCTGCAGCCCAGGTACTTGAATTCATGGAGGGAGCCGCTTCCGAAGCATCACCGGAAGAGTTGACAGGCAACCCGGGGCGCTGGTCACACGAAGCCCAGCTGCTATTGGATCGCCGGCTCCAGGGAAAACTTCATCAGGACGTGCACTTGCCCAGCCATATCTCGGCGTCCCTGTTTGTTGACCTTGGCTCAGATCCTGCAGCTGTGCTGGCCCAACTCCGTCGGCCCGTGCCCCGCGAACCAGGCATTTCGGCCCGAAAGGGCACAGCCTTCCACGCCTGGGTGGAGGAGTACTTCGGAACAACCGGCATGTTGGACATCGACGAAGCACCTGGCTCGGATGCCCATATCGACGAAGCGTACGGCTTGGATCACATGGTTGAAGCGTTCAAGCAATCCGAGTGGGCGCATCGGGCTCCAGCCTTTGTGGAAGTGCCTGTGGAAACGAGGATCGGTGAGGTGGTGGTCCGCGGACGTATCGACGCCGTTTTCCGTGACGCGGACGGGCGCTGGCAACTCATTGACTGGAAGACGGGTCGCCGGCCGGCGGGCAAACAGCTCGCAGCGAGAGCCGTGCAACTGGCTGTCTACCGGCTTGCATGGGCGAGGTTGAAGGGCGTTCCCCTGGAGGAAGTCAGCGCGGCGTTCTATTACGTTGCAGAGGATGCTGTCGTGCGTCCGCATGACTTGGGCAGTGCCGGGGAACTTGAGCAGATCATCAGCAAGGCCCTCAAGAACGAATTATCGGGTGGGGACTCCAGTTAGAAGGAGCGCTGGATAGCTCGCCCGGAACCCCGGTGTGGAAACGCTGGTCTATGAACGTTCGCCAGCATGCAGTGGTGTCACATTGACAACGTTCAAAGCTGCAGTCGACGCGTCATCCTGAGGCCGGGAGGTGGGTTCTTCCGCCAACTTATCGGACCTGGTTTCGGCATCCGAGTCTGATGCTGCTTCCTTGCCAGGCGCGTCCTTGCCAGGCGCTTCCTTGCCAGGCGCTTGGGCGTCAGGCAATCCGGCGTGGGGGACGTCCTTCGAAGACGTGGGAGCTAGGGGCGTCGCTGAAACTGAGGTGCCGGCGTCGGGAATCGCCACAACTGTAACAGCAGGCTGCTGGGTGTGGATGGAGTGATTCGAGGCATCCTGTAGTGCTGCCTTTTCGGCCTCCGCCTCAGCTGCTGCTGCCTGCTCTGCGGCAAGTACGGCCTGGTCATGCCGGGCTTGCTCTTGGATGTCGTCTGCGAGGGACTGCAGCATTGATACTGCCTCCGACGTCATATCCTCGTGCCCAACGGCCATTGCCTTCACCAGGTACTGAGCCAACGCGAATTCAGCCAGCAAAGCGGCCCGTCGAAGCAGATGGGCGTCCGGCGTGTCCCGGCGCGCTTCGGTATACCGGCTTAGCACGGCCTCAACGAACGAGGCTTCGTTGGACGCTACCAGCCAAGCAAAATCATCGGCGGGATCCCCGATGCGAAGGTCGGTCCATCCTGTTAAGGCCGTCACAGTGTCGTCCTGGACCATCAGGTTGTCTTCATGGAGGTCGCCATGAACCACCGAGGGGTTAAATCGCCAGAGGGCGACGTCCTCCAGGGCATGTTCCCAGCGCCGCAGCAAAATGGCAGGAATCTTGCCGGTAGTGGCCGCCTGGTCCAATTCGTTGAGCTTGCGCTGCCGAAACTCGTTGGCCGAGTAACTGGGCAGATCAGCGTTGTTGACCAGTGCCAGGGGGAGGTCGTGGATGGCGGCAAGGGCGTTGCCAATATCACGGGCCAAAGCCGAGCTGCCAGCGGATAGTTCGTCAATGGACAGCGTGAAACCTTGCAGATGGGCGTACACGAACGTTGTGAGGGCGCCCTGCCGGACTGTGCCGGCGACGGTTGGCACATGGAAAGGAAGCTCGGCACGGATGCCGGGCGCGAAGGCCCGCAGGACCATGAATTCCGTTTCGAGGCGGGTACTTGCCTCGGGATGGCGCGGCGAACGGACGCGCCAGCGCTTGCCTTCCGCGTCGAGCAACAACGCCGAATCGAAGTCGGCGTCGTCGTCGGGGGAATAGGCTGTAGCCGTCGGTGCCAGTCCGGGCACCGCCGCGGTTGCTACAGCGGCCAGTTCGAGCGGTGTTCTTCTCACGTCTTCCACGGTAGATTGACTGGCGCCTGTGGCCATGATGCAGTGCGGCGAGTCTTCAGATCCGCATGAAAACAAGGCCGAAGTGGATCATCGGTTCAGTTCAGCGGCCGGCAATGCCAGGATATGCACAAGCGGCCCATCCAAATGTTCTTTGTCGGTGCGAATCAGTACGGTAGATACATGAGTTATGCGGAGTCTCCGGCGCTGGCCAACCACTTGATGGAAACTGTTCTTCCAGTGCGCCCGGCGTTGGTGGACCGAGGCTCCAGTGAGCGCATGAAGCCTGGCATGGTTGAAGACCTCATCGTCTCTGGCAAGGCCAAGGCCATGGTTATTTCCCAACGCAAGGCGCTGGTGAACACGGACGGCCTCTGGTTCGGGGACGCTGGCCCGCTGTGGGCGGCCCTCGGCGAGGCAAAAACTGGCGCCCTGACGGCTATCTACTTGGGTACAACCTTGCGGCCTTCTTCCGTGGCCGAGGGTACTCCTGTTTTGCTGTTTACAGTTGCTGAACCGCCCGTTCCGGGGACAGCCCTGATCCCTTCCGATGCGCAGTGGGCAGGGTTCCGGGAAGTTGCCGGACGTCTCGATGCTACTGACACCGCCCTGTTCATCGAAGCCAGCGCCATCTCCAACTGGCACGCAACACATACCCATTGCCCGCAGTGCGGTACCCCGACCGATATCGAAACCGGGGGCTGGGTGCGCCGGTGTCCCAAGGACAACTCTGAGCACTATCCGCGCACAGACCCGGCGATCATCGTTACTGTAGTTGGCCCTGATGGCCGGCTTCTGCTGGGTGGCGGCGGGCCTGCCGACGCCAGGAACTACTCCACCCTCGCTGGATTTGTTGAACCCGGGGAATCGCTTGAGCAGGCTGTTGTCCGCGAAATTGGCGAGGAAGTAGGTGTCCGCGTTACTGCATGCCAGTATCTCGGTTCGCAGTCGTGGCCCTTCCCTGCCTCGCTCATGTTGGGCTTTACGGCAATAACGAACGACGCCGTTGCCCGCCCCGACGGCGTCGAGGTCACCCGAGCGCGGTGGTTCAGCCGGGAAGAGTTGCAGGAGGCCGTGTTGAGTGGCGAGATCACCATCTCCACGCGCTTGTCGATCGCGCGCTCGTTGATTGAGCATTGGTACGGCGGCGTCATCGAAGACCTCCAGCCGTGACAGGAGGAATTTTCGACGTCGGTGGCTCACTCGAGGAGCGAATCCTCAGCGGCCTGGATGATGAGCAACGTGAAGTAGCCAGCACTCTCACAGGCCCTCTGTGCGTACTTGCAGGTGCGGGCACAGGCAAGACCCGCGCCATCACGCATCGCATCGCCTATGGAGTGCACTCCGGGGTGTATTCGCCTCAGAGGCTGCTGGCCGTGACCTTTACAGCCAGGGCGGCGGCCGAAATGCGCAGCAGGCTTCGGGATCTTGGCGTGGCCAATGTCCAGGCGCGGACTTTCCACGCCGCGGCCCTGAGGCAATTACAGTTCTTCTGGCCTCAGGCGGTCGGCGGCACCCTGCCCAGCCTGCTGGACCACAAGGCGAACATGATCGCGGAGGCCTCACGCAGGCTTCGCCTCAGCACCGATCGCGCGTCCATCAGGGACTTGGCTGCAGAGATTGAGTGGGCAAAAGTCTCTATGCTCACACCTGCCAACTACCTGGAGAATGCACAAGGACGCGGGACTCCGGGTGGTTTCGACCTCACGGCTGTGTCCAGGGTGTTCCAGGCGTACGAGGATATTAAGACTGACCGCAACGTCATTGACTTCGAAGACGTCCTGCTGATTACCGTTGGGATCCTCCAGGAGGATCCCAAAGTGGCAGCCACGGTCAGGGAGCAATACCGCCACTTCGTCGTCGACGAGTACCAGGACGTCTCCCCGCTTCAGCAGCGGCTCCTGGATCTCTGGCTGGGTGGCCGTGACGAATTATGCGTGGTGGGCGATGCCAGCCAGACCATCTACTCCTTTACGGGGGCCTCGCCCAAGCATCTCTTGAATTTCAAGGCACACTATCCAGGTGCCACCGTGGTCAAGCTCATCAGTGACTACAGGTCCACGCCACAGGTCGTTAAGCTGGCCAATGATCTCCTCGGGTCCCGGCGAAGTGGCGGACCGGTTGCCGATGCGGCGTGGGCGCCTCCGCTCAAGCTTGTCGCCCAAAGGCCGGCCGGCCCGGAGCCTCGGTTCATGGAATGTCCGGACGACGAAGCGGAGGCGGCGGTCGTTGCCGGCAGAATCCAGGAGCTACTCAACACGGGAGTCAAGGCGAGCGAGATCGCCATACTGTTCCGCACCAACGGGCAATCCGAAGCTTACGAGCAAGCGTTGGCGTCGGCTGGGATCGGTTACCAGCTTCGCGGCGGAGAGAGGTTCTTCGCGCGCAAGGAGGTCCGGGATGCGATCCTGCAGTTGAGGGCTGCAACCAGGGCCGTGGCGGAAGGCGCTCCGGAGCCCTTGGGCCAGATTGTCCGTGACATCGTTGCTTCGCTTGGCTACAGCGAAGCCGCGCCGCACAGCGGGGGAGCCCTTCGCGAGCGTTGGGAATCGCTGGCTGCCTTGGTGGCCTTGGCTGATGAGTTGTCAGTCACCCGCGGAGAGTCTTTCACATTGGCTGAGTTCGTCAACGAGCTCCAGGAACGTTCGGTTGCCCAGCATGCTCCCACGGTTCAAGGTGTGACCCTTGCCTCCCTTCACTCGGCAAAGGGCCTTGAATGGGATGCCGTGTTCCTGGTGGGCCTCAGCGAAGGACTCATGCCTATCTCCTTCGCGGACACTCCGGAGGACGTCGACGAAGAACGCCGGCTGCTCTACGTCGGGATCACCCGTGCGCGTGAACATCTGAACCTGTCGTGGTCCTCTGCGCGTACTCCCGGTGGCCGTGCCAACCGCAAGCCCTCCCGCTTCCTCGATGGACTCCGGCCGGATTCGGTGGCGTCCGCGAACGCCAGGAGCCGGGCAGGTTCCACGCGCCGCAAAGCTGCGGCACCGGCGTCGTGCAGGGTGTGTGGAAGCATGCTTGCCTCTGGGGCAGAGAGGAAGGTGGGTCGCTGCAACCAATGCCCGCCCACGTACGAGGAACAGACCTTCGACGCCCTGAGGCAATGGCGGCGCGATGAAGCGCAATCTGCCGACGTTCCCGCTTACGT
The DNA here is from genome assembly GCF_052114885.1 of Paenarthrobacter sp. 2TAF44. NCBI lineage: Bacteria > Bacillati > Actinomycetota > Actinomycetes > Micrococcales > Micrococcaceae > Paenarthrobacter > Paenarthrobacter sp. 2TAF44. The sequence continues at coordinate 62,578 of NZ_JBFRFP010000012.1, forward strand.
TGTCTTCACTGATGCCACATTAACGGCAATAGCCGAAGCCCGGCCGGCGTCGCTGGAGGAATTGGCTGGACTGGCGGGGGTAGGGCCGTCCAAACTGGAGCGCTACGGAGAAGCCGTCCTCGCCGTCCTCGCAGAAAGCACCAACCTCTGATGCCGCGTTCAACAGCCGGTCAGCCCGACGTTCAGATGCTCACCGACGACGGCGCTCCGGTAGTCGTCAGGCGCTCAGCCCGGAGGCGGCGGACGGTAGCAGCGTTTTGGGAAGACGGTAATGCCGTTGTCGCGATTCCGGCAAGCTTTACCAAATCGCAGGAGCGCGAGTGGGTGCGGCGCATGCTTGCGAAGCTGCAGAGGCAAGGTGAGCGCCGGGCGGGTAAACCAGATCGGCGCAGGCCTGCTACGGACGAGGCACTTGCCCAGCAAGCAGCGCACCTTTCGCGGACCTACCTCGGAGGACGGGCGGTTCCGACGTCGGTCCGCTGGGTGACCAACCAGAACTCACGGTGGGGTTCGGCTACTCCAGCGGATGGAACCATCCGGCTTTCCAACAAGCTTCAGGCAATGCCCCAATGGGTGATCGACTACGTGCTCCTGCACGAGTTGGCGCATTTGCTGGTAGCTGGACACAACGCGCAGTTTTGGCGCTTGCTTGAGGCCTACCCGGAGACACAGCGCGCCAAAGCATTCTTGGAGGGGGTCGCGTTCGCGACGTCCCGTGGGATGAGCGGTGACGCCAACCAAGCCGCCGGAACGGAACCGGAACCGACGGGCTAGAGAGGGCAATGGTCGCCATAATCCATGGCGACCATTGCTGACTTTAGGTGGACGATGAGTATTAAGTGGACGGTGACTTCGGGTCTTCGCTGCCCGAGTCAGGCCCGGTGTCGTCCTGGGAGCCTTCATCCTGGGAGTCTTCGTCCTCCGATGTGGCTTCAGCGGGCTCATCGTAGCCACCGCTCAAGAGCTTCTGCAGAGCATCGTCAACTTCGGTGTCGCTGGCCTCGGCGAGCCTGCGGCGTTCGGAGAAGCCCTTCGGATCGTCGAGGTCTTCCCCGGTGGGCAGCAGGTCAGGGTGGTGCCAGATGGCATCCCTGCCAGCAATACCGCGTTCTTCTTTCAGGGTCGCCCACAGAGTAGCGGCCTCGCGAAGCCTGCGTGGGCGCAGTTCCAGCCCCACAAGCGAAGAGAAAGCATGTTCAGCGGGACCGCCGGTGGCACGGCGACGACGGACAGTTTCGCGCAGGGCGGTAGCCGAGGGCAGTACCTTGTCCGTGGCTTCAGCACTGAGTTCATCTACCCACCCCTCCACCAGGGCAAGCGCCGTTTCGAGCTTCTCAAGAGCGGCGGTCTGCACTGGCGTCCGCTCCGGAGTGAAGACACCCTGGGACAAGGCCTCCTGGATTCCTTCAGGATTGCCGGGATCCAGATCCCGGGCGAGATCCTCGATTCGGGACATGTCAATGTGGATGCCTCGCGCATAGGCTTCAATGGCGCCGAGCAAGTGGCCGCGAAGCCACGGCACCTGCACGAACAACCGGGCGTGGGCTGCCTCGCGGACGGCGAGGAAGAGCCGGACATCATTTTCGGGGAGGCTGAGTCCTTCGCCGAACTTGGCGACGTTGGCCGGGAGCAGAGCCATCTCCAGGTCAGCCAAGGGAACACCAATGTCCGTGGAGCTGACTACCTCGGCCGAGAGTGCGCCAATCGCCTGTCCCAGTTGCATCCCAAAAATGGCGCCGCCCATATTCTGCAGCATGGACGAGGCGCCACCCATCATGGACTTCATTTCCTCGGGCATCTGCTGGGTCAGCGCGTTGGACAAGGCATTGGCGATGCTGTTGGCAACTGGCTCAGTCAGCCGCTTCCACGTTCCAAGGGTTGCTTCAACCCATTCCGCGCGGGACCATGCACGGCCGATAAGTCCAGTAGCGGAAAGATCTGTTACCGGATCCAGCCACAGTTCCGCGAGCCGGAGCGCTTCATCGATGTCCCGGGCCTGCTGGGCGTTCACCGAGGGATCGCTCCCGGAAGCCGCAACGCGTCGAGCGTTCTCATGGGCCAGTTGCCAGTTCACGGGACCCTCGGACGTTGAGCTCATCATGGCCTGGACCTGCGCGAACATTTGTTGCAGGAGCTGGGGATCGTTGGGCAGCCCTGCGGCCTTGGCGAGTTCGGCGGGATCGATGTTGCCCATGCCCTGGCCGCCCATCAGGTTCTGCAGCATTTCCGCCAGCGGGTCCTTGGGCGTCTCATCGTCATCTGACGGGTTGTTGGGATTGGAAGTCATGGTGCCGCCGATCGTCGAACTGGCTGGTGATCACTTTCACCGTACCGCGCGGTGGGAAGGCTGTCTGCCTGTGCGCGGCGTCGTTCGCTGTAGGCAAAGCATCCCCACAACGTCCAACCGCGTAATGTGGATGTTTGGTATGTGCCCGTCGCCGCGGCCAGCGGCAGGAGCCAAAATACCGGTCGCATAGTGCCGGTAAAGAGAGGCCTCAATGCTTACTTCGCCCAGCCCGGAGGGCTCGCTCGACCCGCGTCAAACGCACGACGCCGATTCCTCCCCCGAATCTCCGGAACCTCCCGGCAGCGGCCGGTACATGATCATGGTGGTTTCGGGCCTCTTGGCCCTGGGACTTGGGATCGGGGCGGCTGCTTTGCCGGTTCCCTATGTTGTTGAGTCTGCCGGACCGACCTTTAATACGCTGGGGCAGGATGGCGACAAACCGGTCATCAGCATTTCGGGACATGAGTCCTACCCAGCCAAGGGGAACCTGGACCTGACGACGGTGGTGATGACGGGCGGGCCGAAGACTCCCGCAACTATTTTCGAGGTCTTTCGCGCCTGGTTGGACAAATCGAAAGCCGTTTATCCCGAGGAATTGATCTATCCCAAAGGCACCACAGCGGAGGAGACGGTCCAGCAAGGCGAGATTGCCATGGAGACTTCGCAGGAAAACGCTGTTGCCGCAGCACTGCGGCAATTGGACATCCCTTTTGAACAGAGGCTTAAGGTTGCCGGCCTGTCGGACCCGTCTCCGTCAGCAGGGAAACTTCAGGAAGGAGACCGGCTGACCTCCATTAACGGAAAACCGATCTCCTCCCTCAGCCTGGTCCAGGCTGAACTGGCAGCCGGAAACGGCGCCCCGGTGGCCGTCGTGGTGGACAGGAACGGTTCTGCCGTCACGGAAACGATAACGCCCACCAAGAATCCCGCTGGCCGCTACGTTCTGGGCATTCTCCTGGGCAGCGACTTCACCTTCCCCTTTGACGTGAAAATTTCCTTGGACAATGTGGGGGGTCCGAGCGCCGGAATGATGTTTGCCCTCGGCGTCGTGGACAATCTCACGCCGGGGGACCTCACAGGAGGAAAGCACGTGGCAGGGACCGGAACCATCACGGCTGATGGGGCAGTGGGAGCCATCGGCGGCATTGCACAGAAGATGATCGGAGCGCGTCAGCATGGAGCCACCATGTTCCTGGCTCCGGCGGCGAATTGTGCCGACGTCGTAGGGCATATTCCCGATGGCCTGCAGGTAGTGAAGGTGGAAACGCTGGCCGATGCCACCGCGGCAGTGGAACGACTCGGTTCAGGACAAGACACGGCGGGCCTTCCCACCTGCGCCAACAACTAGACTGGCGGTGGAACTTAGCTCCACCGCCACTCGTGGCATATATGACGGACTCCGCCATCGCCCAGGGGCAGAGATCGTCGAACACACGCACACCGACTTTTAACTGACGACCACCAATGAGGTACAGAGTTTGTCCCGTCCCGCCAGCTCCAACCCGCCCGGAAGATCGCCGCTGAGACGAGGTGCCCTGACTCCGACACTCATCGTCGTTGCAGTGGCCGTCGTTGGATTCATTTTCTTCGCCAATGTGTGGACTGACGTCCTCTGGTACCAACAGCTCGGCTTCTTCGAAGTTTATGTCCGCGAGAACCTCGCCCGGATCGTCACCTTCCTGGTCGGTTTCGCCATGATGTTCGCTGCCGTTTACTTTGCCATCAGGATCGCGTACCACGCCCGGCCGGTCTACGCTCCGGATGCTGAGTCACGTGACAACCTCAACCGCTACCAGGCCCAGCTTGAGCCTGTCCGCAGGGTCGTCATGATCGGCCTGCCTATCCTGTTCGGACTCTTTGCCGGAAGCGCCGCCGCCAGCCAGTGGCAGAAGGTCCTCCTCTTCTTCAACCAGGAACCCTTTGGCCAAACGGATCCATTGTTCAATCTGGACATCAGCTTCTACCTGATGTCGCTTCCGTTCCTTGGCTTTGTTACCGGATTCCTCATCAGCATCGCCGTAGTGGCTGGCATTGCGGGCATCCTCACTCATTACCTGTACGGAAGCATCCGGCTCATGGAGCGTGGTGTCTTCACAAGCCGTGCCGCGCAGATCCACATTGCCGTGACGGGTGCATTCTTCCTGTTGCTGCTTGGCGTGAATTTCTGGCTGGACAGGTACTCAACGGTGCAAAGCTCATCCGGACGGTGGGCGGGTGCACTGTATACGGACGTCAATGCCGTTGTACCCACGAAGGCCATCCTGGCGGTTGCTGCCGGCTTGGTTGCGATCCTCTTTATCATCGCTGCGGTTATCGGCCGCTGGCGCTTGCCAGTAATCGGTACAGCCATGCTGATCATCACCGCCATCCTGGCTGGTGGCGTGTACCCATGGGTTATCCAGCAATTCCAGGTGCGTCCCTCGGAGAACACCCTGGAAAGGGAGTACATCGACCGCAACATTAAGATGACCCGGGCAGCCTACGGCCTGGACAAGATTGATGTCTCGGCCTATAACGCCACAACAACTGCTACAAGCGGAGCTTTGGCAAAGGACGCCCAGACCGCGGCCAACATCCGCCTGCTGGACCCGAATCTCATCTCCTCGGCGTTCGCCCAGCTTGAGCAGTACCGTCCGTACTACCAATTCCCCCAGACGCTGAACGTGGACCGCTACACGGTGGACGGAAAAGTACAGGACACCGTCATCGCTGTTCGCGAGCTGAATCCGGATGGCCTGAGCGCAAACCAGCAGACCTGGGTCAACCGGCACATCGTGTACACACACGGCTACGGTGTGGTCGCAGCGAAGGGCAATAAGTTCACGGTTGATGGCAAGCCGGAATTCCTGCAATCGGGCATTCCGTCCAACGGCGTTCTCGGCAATGACACAACATACGAACCACGCATCTACTTCGGCGAGAATTCTCCCGAATATTCGATCGTTGGCGCTCCGGAAGGTGCCCAGCATCGCGAACAAGACCGCCCAGCGGGACGCGAAGGCGGGGGAGAGACGCAATACACCTTCACCGGCAACGGCGGGCCCGTTGTGGGCAACTGGCTCAACCGGATTCTGTACTCCATCAAATTCCAGTCCTCGGACTTGTTGCTTTCGGATGGCGTGAACGAGAAATCCCAGATTCTCTATGACCGCAATCCCCGCGAACGGGTTGAGAAGCTCGCTCCGTACCTGACCGTGGATGGCAACGCGTATCCGGCCGTCGTCGATGGTCGCGTGAAGTGGATCGTTGACGGTTACACCACCAGCCAGTACTTCCCGTACTCCCAACCGCAGCAGTTGCAGAATGCGACCGTTGATTCGCAGACAAGTGCAGGCCGGACGGTGACGCTGCCTAACAGCTCCGTCAATTACATCCGGAACTCGGTCAAGGCGACTGTTGACGCTTATGACGGTTCGGTCACGCTCTACGCCTGGGATGACCAGGATCCTCTCCTGAAGGCTTGGCAGAAGGTGTTCCCTGCCACTATCAAGCCCTACACAGAGATGTCTGGCGAACTCATGAGTCACGTCCGCTACCCGGAGGACCTTTTCAAGGTCCAACGTGAACTTCTCGGACGCTACCACGTCACCAACCCTGACAACTTCTACCAGAACAACGATGCCTGGAGTGTTCCGAACGACCCCACAGTTTCGGAAGCCGTCAAGCAGCCGCCGTTCTACATGTCTCTGCAGATGCCTGACCAGGACAAGCCTGCGTTCCAACTGACGTCGTCCTTCATTCCGCAAACAGTCAACGGGAACGCAAGGAATATCCTCTATGGCTTCCTGGCGGCGGATTCAGATGCCGGAAATGTCAAGGGGGTTAAAGCGGACAGCTACGGCAAGCTAAGGCTGTTGCAACTTCCAACGGACACCCAGGTCCCTGGCCCAGGCCAGGCGCAGAACAAGTTCAACTCTGATCCCACAGTCTCCCAGGCGCTTAACTTGCTGCGTCAGGGTGCTTCGGATGTTTTGAACGGCAACCTGCTGACCCTGCCCGTGGGTGGCGGACTACTTTATGTTCAGCCCGTCTACCTGAAGTCAACAGGAGAGACGTCTTACCCCACCTTGCAGCGGGTGCTCGTGGCCTTCGGCGACAAGATCGGCTTTGCGGCGACACTGGACGAGGCCCTGGACCAGTTGTTCGGTGGCAACTCCGGTGCCAAGGCAGGCGACTTCCAGAACAATGGCCAGACGCCCGCGACCCCGCCTGGGACCACAACGCCCCCGGCCGGCCCGACTGATGCCAAGGCTGATCTCAAGGCAGCTCTGGACGACGCCAACAAGGCAATCGTGGATGGCCAGGCAGCTCTGGCCAAGGGAGACTTCGCCACCTATGGCCAGCAGCAGACCAGGCTCTCCGAGGCTCTCAAGAGGGCGATCGACGCCGAAACCCGTCTCGGCATAACGCCGGAACCGACAGCGACGCCAAGTGCTACGCCAAGCGCCACACCGTCGCCTTCGCCGAGCAGCTAATGCCCGGTAAATAGTTGACACAGCCTGATTAAGAAGGGCCGTTGACCTCTCCTCCTGGAGGGGCAACGGCCCTTTCGGCTTAAAGGAAACACTTGGGCAGCGGCTTGCTGGAGTCGCGTTGAGCGATATTGGTTGGGGGAGATGCACATCACGTAGTCAGGATTTGGTCTGCCATTCACCTGACGGTAATGTTGTTCTTGCGACGCGGGGTGGAGCAGTTCGGTAGCTCGCTGGGCTCATAACCCAGAGGTCACAGGTTCAAATCCTGTCCCCGCAACTGGAGAAAAGATCCGGATCAGTATTCACTGGTCCGGGTCTTTTGTTTTCCCGTGATGTTTGGGGGCGGCGGCAGATCTTGCGGACTCGACCCAAGGATGCTCCTCCGCAGCTCAAGAGTCGGCACGCATATGCGCCCCTGACAGGCTGGCGGGGTGGCGACAACACTCAAATCCGGGCAGCCGTAGTCCCATTCCGCGGCGCCGTGGAATCTGCGTGTCCCCTGCGGCTCCGGACTGTGCCCGGTTGTCGGGGTCAAGGGGAGGCTCGGAAGGTCGATTGAGCCGCAGACCCTGGTGACGATTTGCCAGCTAGCACTCAGGGCCGTGATCTGCAGCACCTTCCCCTCACTATGGTCATAAGCACCCTTCCGGGTGCGGTAGAGTTGTTCTTGCGACGCGGGGTGGAGCAGTTCGGTAGCTCGCTGGGCTCATAACCCAGAGGTCACAGGTTCAAATCCTGTCCCCGCAACTGGAGAAAAGGTCCGGATCAGTTTTCACTGATCCGGACCTTTTGTTTTGGGCTGCACCAGGCCCCTGGAAGCCCCGGTGCTAGCATCAAATCCGGAATGGCGGAATGCCGGGAATGGATGGGAAGGCCGGATGGTCAAGGAAGACTACAACCAGGGCCTGGATCGACAGGCCCTGCAAAGGAACAGCCCCGTAGCGGTGTACCAGCAGGTTGCAGACGTATTGACTGATCAAGTCAGCCGGTTGGAACCGGGCGCACGGATCCCGACCGAAGAATCATTGATGGACGAGTACGGGATCAGCCGTACTACCGTCCGCAAGGCGATAGAAACCCTCGTTGTGAAGGGGCTGCTTGTTCGCCGGCAGGGCAAGGGAACTTTCGTCATGGCCCAGCGTCCGGTCCGAATGCTGAACCGCTTGGCGCCCTTCATGGAGACGTTCACAGCAGCAGGAATGAAGACTGTCAAAGGCCTGATCGAATACAAGTGGATGGAGAAGGATAGGTCCGTGCCAGCCAAGCTGGTGTCCGATGACAATCTTGTCCTCGTGATCCGTCGTTCCTATTCAAGCGGCGGTTGGCCCTATGCCATTGCTGAAATCTTCATTCCCTCGCACATTGGCCGTCATATCAGCCTCGCGGACGCCGAGCGCAATTCCATCTACCAGGTCATCCAGGACAGGACGTCCAAGCCCCTTCAGCGTGCTGAAATCACCGTCACGATGCACGCCCCGCCGGAGCACCTCGCCGATGCACTGAATGTCCGCGAATTTCCCATGGTCCCGCGCTTGGAAAGGACCACACTGGGAGCACACGGTGAAGTCCTTGAATGCACTGTGACCTATTTCCACCCAAAAGGTTTCGAAATTCGTGCTGAAGTGGCCACGGATGTCAGTCCCAGCCAGGATCCGTTGGAGCCCTCCTCGGTCTAGGCGGGGTTGCCCTCAGAGAACGAAATGGCCGGATCCCCAAGTGGGATCCGGCCATTCCACATGGTCCAGCTAACATCGGTCCAGCTAACATCGGTCCAGCCAACATCGGTTCAGGCAATATCACAGGGCCGCCAAGCCCTCACATCGTCAGAGCTTGTCGAAATCGGTTTCGTCGATGGTTGCACTGCTGGATGCAGGGGCACCGGCCCCGATGGCAGGCTTGCTGCCGCCGGACTTGAGGGCCGCAAGACGCGCCTCAATTTCGGTCTGCTCCCCAAGGTCTTCCAGCTGGTTGAACTGGGCGTCCAAGCTGGATGCAGCAAGCTCCTGCTGGCCCAGGACCTTGGCCTCCTCGCGGCGAATTTTCTCTTCGAAGCGGCCAACCTCACTGGTGGGGTCCATGATGTCGATGCTCTTCAGGGCATCGTGCACCTGCGACTGCGCAGCAGCGGTCTTGGAACGGGCCACGAGTTCATTACGCTTGGCCGTGAGTTGGTTGAGCTTGTTCTTCATTTGGTCAAGCCCGCTCTTGAGCTTGTCCACAACCTCGGTCTGGGACGCAATGCTGGGCTCGGCGGCCCGTGCTTCTGACTCTGCCGTCATTTGGCGCTGGATGGCAACCTTGGCCAGGTTGTCGAATTTCGTGGCATCCTCGGTATCACCGGCAGCACGGTATTCGTCGGCCTTGCGTGAGGCGGCAAGGGCTTTGTTGCCCCAGTCCTGGGCGTTCTTGACGTCTTCGTTGTAGTCGGCCTGCAACATGCGGAGGTTCCCGATGGTCTGAGCCACTGCCGACTCGGCCTCAGCAATGTTGTTCGTGTAGTCGCGGACCATCTGGTCCAGCATCTTCTGCGGGTCCTCAGCCTGGTCCAGCAAAGCGTTGATGTTTGCTTTGGCGAGCTGCGAGATCCGACCGAAAATGGACTGCTTAACCATGGTGTTGCCTTTCGTCCTGCTCAGTGGAAGCCACTGAAATCAGTGATCAGTTGTTGTACCGCTCCTAGACGGGGCATCGACCCCATCTAAACTGTGGGGCTAAAAACTTCCAGAGTCGCCGCCGCCGAAGTCTCCCCCTCCACCGCCGCCCCAGTCGCCGCCGCCGGAGTCGCCGCCGAAGAATCCGCCGCCGCCACCGCCGTCGCTGTTACCGCCGCCCCAACCGCCGCCACCGCTGTTGAAGATGGAGTTGATGAGGATGCCGCCGAGGATTGCGCCTCCAAGACCACCGCCTCCGCCGCCACCCCCGAACATGCCGCCGCGGCCGTAGCCTTGGTCGGCATAGCCGAAGTGGTCGACGTCGGCCTGCGCCAGCTGCGCTGCCTGCGCAGCGAGTGAGTGTGCCTGCTGGGCGTAGGTCAGAGCCGTGACCGGGTCATTGCGCGAGATCGACAAAGCGTAGTCGAGATTGCGCTGGGCCTCAGCGAGCCGGGTGCGGGCCTCTGTCCCAACGCCGCCTCGACGGGCCGTGATGTAATCCGAGGTCGCACTGATCTGGGCCTGTGCCGCCATGATGGTTTGCTGCAAGGATGCTTGTGCGCGGCGGGCCTGTTCCTGCTGGTCCCGGATGCCGGACAATGACTGATCAAGCGCCTGGTGCGCTGTTTCTACGCGGGTCAACGTAGCAATGGGGTCGATCTTGCCACCCTGGATTTCAGCCTTGACCTGGCCCAACGCCGCCTCCACACCAGCCACAGGGCCGGCGAGTTCAGGATGTTCACCCGACTGGATCATGGCCCTGGCCTGCGCGAGGTCCTGGCTGGTCTCCGCAACGGCGCTTTCCAAGGAGGCTCGTGCCTCGTCAAGGCTGCCTGCCGTCTTGGAAATAGCGTCGATCAGGACGTTCGTCTGATGCAGGCTTTCTTCGGCAGCGCGAACCGCTACGGCAGCCAGGCTGTTTTCGCCGGCAGACAGTTTTTCCTGGGCGGTGGTGGCAGCATTCTGCACGAACGCCAGGCGTTCCTTGGCCTGGAGGATGTTGTCGGATACCTGCGTCAACGCGGACTCGGCGTACTTGCTGCGGAGGCCCTCAAGGGATTGCTCCGCGGTGGCGATCCTGGAGTCGGCTTCCCGGGCACCTGCCGTAACCGTGGCCAAGGCCTGCGGAGCCTTCTTCTCGAGTTCGCGAAGGGAGTCGAAGTCCGCCTTCTGGTCACGCAGTGATGCGAGGGCCGCCTCCGAACGTCGAATAATCTCTCCGAGCCATGTCCGCTGTTGTTCCTCGGTGTCCGGGATATGGTCGTCCAGCTGCTGTTGCAGCTTGAACGATTCGGTCATGTGGGCTTTGGCTTCCTGCAGGGCTTTGGTGAAGTTGCCGATCGCCGAATCACCGTATTGGGCCTGTGCGAACCCAAGCTCCTGTTCGCTGGACTTGATGGCGTCATCAGCTTCGATCAGCAACGAGCCGCTCTTCTGACGCAGCTCCGGAATGCTGAGGGCTGCCAGCGGGTCGAGCTCTTCTCCTTGGGGACCGTAGCTGGCGCTGGATGCCTGGCCAACCTTCTTGCGGCGATTGCGCAGGTAGAGATAGGTGGCCGCGCCGCCTGCTGCTACTACGCCGACACCGACAAGGACTCCGACACCACCGTTGCCGCTCGGCACGGTACCGCTTCCACCGCCAGCCGCGTCGCCAATGGCTGCGGCCGTATCAATTGCTGCCTGGGCATAGTCCTTCTTGCCACCAGCCAGGTTGGCAACAACGGCGTTCTGCGCGATGGTGGACTGCTTGGAATAAATGGAACTCCCTGAATTCAGGGCGAAGTTGTATTGACCTGCCGTGGAGATTGCCAGAATGGCGTCGGCCTTGCCCATGCCCTTCTTGGTGGCAACGGCCTTAACCCATTCCGCAGGCGATGAAGGGTTTTCGAAGGAGTTCACCGTAACCACGTACAAGTTGTACTTGTGGTCCTTGAGCGTCTTCTGGATGGCTTCCTGCACTTCACCCTTGCGGCTGCCCAGGACATTTGCATCATCCACGATGTTTTGGCCGGACGGTATGGTCACCGGATCTGCAGCCCAGGCGGCGCCGGCCGGGAGGGCCAACATTCCAGCCACGCCAATCACGGCGAGTACACGTTTCACTATTGACCGCATGTGCAACCCTTCAGCACGTCTGCGACTGGAACAAGGCGAACCAATCGTCACAGAATGCTCAGCGCCCCCACGCATGGTTTGTAAAGCCGCAGGTCGCTGTGGCAATTCCACTTGATTCTATGGTGCACCCCATACCCCGTCCACAGCCTTGAATATGCCACCAGCGAAACACGGGAGAAACGCGCGATGCCTGGGCGTTGAGGGTCTCTGTGTCTGCCGCGTTAGCCCTTCACGCTGGCTCTGCTGCAGCATGGCGGTTGGCTTTCAGGAAGCTCCCAGCGAACGTCCGATTTTGTTCCAGTAAAAAGGGCCATAGTTATGGAAGACAAGGATGAAAGGAAGACCCATGACGGAGAACCCAGCGCAGGGCAACGCACCAGAGAACCGTGATCCGTCCGAGCCGCGGGATCCCGCTGCGAGGCCTGACTCCGCTGCCACCCACCAGCAGCCACAGCAGCCGACACAGCAGCACGCACAGCAGCCTGGTTGGAACTCCGGGCAGGGAACCGGTACCCATGCAACGACTCCGCTGCCGGCCTTTCAGCCACCTGCCCAATCGGCACCTCACACCAACGCAAACCAAGGCCCGCATGCCAACACCCAGCCGCAGTACTACGGCGGTCCGCAGCACCAGGACCCGGGGCACCGTCCCAACTACCCGCAGCACCAGCCGTTCTATGGCGGAGGCACCAATCCTGGGAACCCGAACCTCCACAGCGCTCCGGGTCAGCAGTCCTCCGTCGGCACCAAGCGCAAGCCGGCATTCGGTATTGGAACGCTCATTGCCAGCATTCTTGCCGCTGGCCTGGTAGGTGGCGGTGTGGTGGCAGGCAGCACCGCGCTTTTGGACAACCCGGCACCGGCGGCATCAAGTGGTGGCCAGTCGAGCACGGTAATTGTGAATAACAAGGACGACGTCAACGTCATCACCGCAGCAGCGGCGAAGGCGTCTCCGAGCGTGGTCACCATCAAGGCAACGAGTGGAAACGAGGGCGGAACGGGCTCCGGCATCATTATCGATGACCAAGGCCACATCCTGACCAACACCCACGTCGTCACGCTGGATGGCGCAACATCCAATGCCGCCATCGAGGTCCGTACCAGTGACGGAAAGGTTCTCAAGGCCAAGGTTGTTGGAACTGATCCTCTCTCGGACCTGGCAGTTATCAAGGTGGACGATACTTCCGGTTTGGTGCCGGCTACGCTCGGGGATTCCTCGAAAATCAACGTGGGCGACACCGCCGTCGCGATTGGTTCGCCCCTTGGCCTGACGGGCACGGTGACGGACGGTATCGTCTCCACACTCAACCGCACCATCAGCGTCGCTTCCTCGGCTGCCCCGAAGGAAGGTACTGACAACTCCCAGGGCGGTGACCAGGGCTTCCAGTTTGCACCTCCAGGTGGCGGCCAGAGCCAGCCGAGCGCGAATGAGGGCTCAATCTCGATCAACGTGATCCAGACGGATGCTGCCATCAACCCCGGCAACTCCGGTGGCGCGCTGGTAAACAGCAAGGGCGAGATCATCGGCGTCAACGTTGCTATCGCTTCCGCGGGCAGCGGCACAGCAGATTCCTCCACTGGAAACATCGGCGTTGGCTTCAGCATCCCGATCAACCACGCCAAGCGCGTTGCACAGGAAATCATCGATACCGGTAAGGCTAGCCATGGCCAGTTTGGTGTCTCTGTACGATCGAAGTCGTCCACGGGCAGCGACTCCGGATTCTCCGTTGGCGCAGAGGTTGCTTCGGTGACCACGGGTTCCGCCGCGGCGAAGGCGGGCATCAAGGTTGGCGACGTCGTCACCAAGTTCGGCGACTACCAGGTGACTGACCCCAACCAGTTGACCGCGGCCGTCCGCGAACAGGCCGCCGGCGCGAAGGTGAAGGTAACTATCCAGCGCAACGGCCAGTCGCAGGAAGTAGAAGTTACTTTGGACGCCGCACAGCAATAACAACCCGAAGAGCACTAACAACCCGAAGAGCACTAACAAACCCCAACAGCAGGAAACTGCTGCTGGCACAGCGGACGACGGCGGGCGGCACCTCAGTGGTGTGGCCCGCCGTCGGCGCGTCCACGGCCGGGTGCCGTTGCTGATGAAACAGGCGTTAATGCGCGCAGTGGATTTCTGCGGGCAATATGCTTAGCTAGGGGGAGCCCACGCGCTGGGCAATTCACGGCCACGCTCCTGCGGTTGGCCGTCCACAAGCATGGAAGGCTGCTTCGAAGACAGTGGAAGAGACATTGAAGATTGTCGTTCTGGTCAAGCACGTCCCGGACGCGCAGTTCGACCGGCACATCACCGGACCCGGCAACACGACTGACCGCGATGAGAGCATCTTGTCCGAACTTGACGAGTACGCGCTTGAGGCAGCACTGCAGCTGGCCGAAGAGCGTGGCGGGGCCAAAGCCGGCAACGAGGTCATTGCCCTCAGCATGGGGCCCTCCGGTGCAGTAAACGCAGTCAAGAAGTCGTTGCAGATTGGCGCCTACTCCGGGGTCCACCTCAGCGATGACGCGCTGGCCGGTTCGGACGCCGCCGCGACATCATTGGCGCTTGCGGCCACCATCCGCCATCTCTCCGCCGATGGACGCCCGGTGGACCTGGTCCTGACCGGCATGGCTTCCACGGACGGCGAGACCTCACTCATCCCGGCTCAGCTCGCGGAGCGGTTGTCGCTCCCGCAGCTCACGTTTGCTTCCACCCTCGAGGTTAACGGCGGCACCGTGGTGGCACGCCGGGATGCCGGCTCCCACTCGGAGACCGTTGAAGCGCAGCTTCCTGCACTCGTCTCGGTGACAGACCAGATCAACGAACCCAGGTACCCCAATTTCAAGGGAATCCTGGCAGCCAAGAAGAAGAAGATTGCCTCGTTGTCGCTTGCCGATATCGGCGTCGATCCTTCCGAGGTAGGCCAGTCAGGCTCGTGGACGGTTGTGGAGTCTGCAGCTGCCCGCCCGCCCAGAACCGCAGGGACGATCATCACCGACGAGGGCGACGCCGGCATCAAGCTCGTCGACTTCCTGGCCGCACAGAAGCTGCTCTAAAGGACTCCAATCATGGCAAATGCACTTGTTTTCATTGACAACCCCGGAGCTGCGCTCAAGAAGAGCAGCTTGGAGCTCCTGACCCTTGCGCGGAAGCTGGGGGAGACCGCCGTCGCGTTCAACGGTGAATTGACCGACGACGTCGCGGCCACCTTGGGTGCTTATGGCGTGGCGACGATCTACCAGCCCTCTGTGGCGGATCTGGACGACTACCTGGTTGCGCCGAAGGCCGCGTACCTCGCGGCTGCAGTGGCGGCTTCAGGCGTCACCGCTGTCCTGATCGAAAACTCGCCCGAGGGCAAAGAGATCGCGGGACGACTCGGCATTAAGCTCAACGCCGGAGTCATCACGGACGTCGTTGGTCTGGAGGCGGACGGCACTGCCCACAAGTCGGTCCTCGCGGGTTCGTACAACACCACGGCGAAGGCCACCACTCCGGTGGCAGTCTTTTCCGTAAAAGCGAACATCGTGGAACCAGAGCCGGCAGGCGCAGCGACAGCTCCCGCGACAGCCAAGGTTGAGGTTCCTGCAGATGCTGCAGCGAATGCGGCCCGGATCTCCTCCCGCACTGAGAAGCCCGCCAGTGGCCGGCCCGACCTCAGCGAGGCCCGGATCGTTGTGGCCGGCGGGCGGGGCGTCGATGGCGACTTTGGCCCGTTGGAAGAACTCGCCGATGCCCTTGGCGCTGCGGTTGGTGCTTCGCGGGCAGCAACGGATGCAGGGTGGATTGGCCACGACGCGCAAGTGGGCCAAACCGGTGTGACTGTCTCTCCGCAGCTGTACATTTCGGCAGGCATCTCAGGAGCAATCCAGCAAAAGGCAGGAATGCAGACGTCCAAGGTCATTGTGGCCATCAACAAGGATGCAGAGTCTCCTGTATTTGAGATCGCGGACTTCGGCATCATCGGCGATCTGTTCAAAGTTGTGCCGCAAGCAACAGCTGAGATCAAAAAGCGGAAAGGCTGATCCCTTTGACTTCTGGCGTTTCGTCAGCAAAGAGCCCGTTCAACGCCTCCACGGAGGGTGTTGAGCGGGTGCTTTGTTTTACTGCCCATCCTGACGACATCGACTTCGGAGCTGCAGGAACCATAGCTGCCTGGACTGCTGCCGGCGTACAGGTCACCTACTGCATCATGACTGACGGCGACGCCGGCGGGTTTGATCCCGTTGACCGGGAACGCATTATCGAACTCCGTGCCATAGAACAGCAACGCGCGGCAGAGTTGGTGGGAGTCAACGACATCCGCTACCTGCACGAACACGATGGCTACCTTGAGCCGACACACAACGTCATCAAGCAGGTTGTGAAGCTGATCCGGGAAATCCGCCCGGACATCGTGTTGACCATGCACCCGGAACGGAACTGGGACCGCCTCCAGAAGAGCCACCCCGACCACCTCGCAGCAGGGGAAGCTGTGACCAGGGCGGTTTATCCTGCCGTGGAGAATCCCTTTGCCTATCCTGAATTGGTCGAGGCCGGACTGACGGCCTACAAGCTGCCCTGGCTATGGTTTATCTCAAGTCCAGAGGACCGTGAGAACCATTTCGTGGACGTCACCAAGCATGTTGATGCCAAGCTCGATGCGATCCGCATCCACGCGAGCCAGCACCCGGACATCGAGGGGATGGAGCGTGTGGTCCGTGGCATGTTGATGGCCAACGGTGCGCGTGCAGGGCTCCCTGCCGGCGCAAGTGCTGAGAGTTTCCACGTGGTGTCCGTTAACGGATCCAGTACTATCGCCGGCTTCTGACATTGCCGATATGTAACCCGTGTCATATGCTGGACCTCGGTTAAATCATATTTATTCGAGGAAGGCAGACTTTGATGGCGAAGACTGCACAGCAACCCGTACTGGTGATTATGGGAGTCTCCGGTTCGGGCAAGTCGACTGTAGCCGGCGTACTCGCCGGAAAGCTTGGATGGGATCTCGCCGAAGGCGACGATCTCCATCCGGAAGCCAATGTGGCCAAGATGCACGCGGGCCAGGCCCTCAGCGATGAGGACCGATGGCCTTGGCTTGGCATCATTGCCCAGTGGATCCGTGAGCACACAGATGCCGGTACGCCGGCCATCATCACGTGCTCGGCGTTGAAGAAGAAGTACCGCGACGTACTTAGGGGCGAAGGGGTTGTTTTCGTTTTCCTGCAAGGGAGCAAAGACAAGATCTCGGACCGGCTGGCGTCAAGGCACGGCCACTTCATGCCGCCGTCGCTCCTGGAGTCCCAGTTCGAAGCACTTGAGGAACCCACAGAAGACGAGAACTACATCTCGCTGTGTGTTTCCGCCTCGCCCGCTGAGGAGGCGGACGAAATCATCGAACGGCTCGGCTTGCGTCCCCTGGGCGCCGGTTCCGAAGCGGCAGCGTCATGATCGCGCTGGAAACGGCCACACAGGTGCAGGAGTGGTCCGCGCACGACACCCAGCTTCTTGTGGTGGCAGCGTTGGGTATTGCGCTGATTGTGGTCCTGATCGCCAAGCTGAAATTCCACCCATTCCTGGCGCTGGTGCTGGGCTCGGCGTTTGTCGGCCTCGCCTCAGGCGTGGAACTGGGCAAGGTCATTACCAACTTCGAGGACGGAGTTGGCGGCGTCCTCAAGGAAGTTGGCCTCCTGATTGCCTTGGGCGCAATGCTTGGCAAGTTGCTCGCGGACTCCGGCGGAGCCAATCGGGTAGTGGATACGTTGTTGGCCAAGGCCACCGGCAACAAGATTGTCTGGATGATCACGCTTGTGGCAGTGATCATTGGCCTGCCGATGTTCTTCGAAATCGGTCTTGTGCTCCTGCTTCCCGTGATTGTCCTTGTGACGCAGAGATCCGGGATGAAGCTCATGCGCATCGCGATACCGGCTTTGGCGGGCCTTTCAGTGCTCCATGGCCTGGTGCCCCCGCACCCGGGACCCCTGATTGCCATCAGCGCCGTAAAAGCTGAATTGGGAACAACGCTGGGCCTGGGCATCCTCGTGGCCATTCCCACGGTCATCATTTGTGGACCGCTTTTCTCCCGGCTGGCTGCACGTTGGGTTCCGGTAAACGCTCCCGCCGTGGCGGGTGGAATCGACACCAAGCACCGCGCCGATCTTAGCGACGTCAAGCGCCAGCCCTCGTTCCTGGTGACGCTGCTGACCATCATTTTCCCGGTAGTCCTCATGCTGCTAAAGGCTTTGGGAGACATTATCTGGCCGGACGCGGCCACTGCTCCGATGATCAGGATCTTCTTCGATTTCGTGGGCCAGCCCCTGGTCGCCATGACCTTGGCGGTACTTGCTGCCACTGTGAGCTTCGGCTACGCAGTGGGATTCACTGGCAGCAAGATCACTGCCAAGCTGGGCGACAGCCTCGGCCCCATCGCAGCGATCCTTCTGATAGTTGGAGCCGGCGGTGGTTTCAAGCAGACACTGATTGGTGCTGGAGTGGGCGACGCCGTCAAGAAGTGGGCGGAAGGTGCCAACATGTCCGTCCTTGTGCTCGGCTTTATTGTGGCGGTGGCACTCCGCCTCGCCACGGGCTCCGCCACTGTAGCTACCGTGACTGCTGCGGGCATTGTCGCGCCCCTGGCCAGCAGTTTGACCCCGACCCACGCGGCACTGCTCGCCTTGGCAATCGGTGCAGGCTCGCTGTTCCTCTCGCACGTGAATGATGCTGGTTTCTGGCTGGTCAAGGAGCTCTTCGGCCTGACAGTCGGTCAGACCTTCAAGACCTGGTCCGTGATGGAGACCTTGATCTCCCTGGTTGGCTTCGGCTTCGTGATGCTGTTGTCGCTCGTGTTGTAGCTGCCGGTCAACTGCAGGCAAGAACGACGGCGGCCGCCCCACCTACCTCACGGAAGGTGCGCGGCCGCCGTCGGGCCTTAAAGCGATGACGCCGTCTGGCCGACGTCAGGCGCTCAGCGGAACCACCAACACAGGCGGCTGCGTGGGCGAGCTTGATCCGCCAGTGGGCTCCACCGTTATAGCTACTGAGGAAGCTGTGGACAATCCCTTCACCACCGCCGGCTTGGACAACGTCTCGGCGTCCATAGTGCCCTGCGGCACAGGGGCAGATCCATCCTTCGGCAACGTCCACAACTGGTAGACCTTACCGTCGGGTGCCGGGGCAACGCCGTCCATCAACACCACAAAGGAGTCCTTGGCGGAGGAAGCGGAAATGGTAGCCGTGCCGCCTCCGGGAACCTGGGCCGTCTTCTTCTGGACGTCCTGGGCCTGCAGGACCTGGTTCACGGGATCGTTTTGGCCGGCTATGTACGCGCCTACACCCACGCCACCGACGGCGATGACGGCAGCAGCCGCTGCGCCCACCAGCCAGGCGCGTCCGCGCCCGAGACCGCGGCGTTCTCGGCGCTTGGTCCGGGCGAGTGCCAGTTCGTCGAGGACTGGCTCCGGCTTTGGATCACTGCCCGGCCCTGCAGGGGAATCTGCGGATTCCCGGTTGATCCGGTCCATAATTTTGGCGAAGACGGCAGGGGGCGGCTCTTCCTCAGGGGCGAAACCTGCCACCAGGGTCTCGCGGGCCTGTCTGACCCGCTCCTGGAACGCTGGACCTTCCGGGGCGTCCTTGACGTAATCGTCAATCAGGGCCCGTTCGGATTCAGTAACCGCGTCCAAGGCATAGATTTCCGCGAGTTCGAGGACCCGACCCTCGGCCAAGTCGGTTGCGATGTCATTGGCGAACATTCTGCGGACAAATCCTCCACCTTTGTTTTCGCTCATTTCAGCCCACCCCCAAGCAGGTCTTCAAGCGCAGGAGTCCATCGCGGATGCGGGACTTGATGGTAGGGACCGCGGCACCAAGATGCTCCGCAACTTCCCTGTAAGTGAGCCCACCGTAATAGGCCAGGCGGACCGATTCCCGCTGTGTGTCCGTCAAGGTGCCAAGGCACCGGCTGACGGCCTCGGCCTCAAAGTTCGTCTCGGCTTCCTCGGATACGACGTCGCGATCAAGGTCCTGGCTCGCTGCGCCGTATCGGGCTTCGCGGTCTGTGGCTGCCTGCACGGCACGAACGCGGTCAATGGCACGGCGATGCGCGATGGTCATCACCCAGGCCATGGGGCTGCCGGATGCGCGATCGAACCTGGCGGCGCCCTGCCAGACCTGGACGAAGACTTCCTGGGTGGCGTCTTCGCTCAGCTCGGAGTCAATCAGGACGCGCCTGGCCATGCCAAAGACTCGTCTGGAGGTTAGCCGATAAAACTCAGCGAAGGCGTCCTGATCGCCCGCAGCAATCAATTCAAGCAGGTCAGTGAGCTGCGAGTTCAGGTCTGTCGCCGTGCCAGAAGTCTCGACGACCGGGGGGCCAGGATTGTTGGGGATGTCCATCACTGTCCAGCATAAGTCGTGCGGTTTGAAACCCGCAGCACGAGGGCCCGGCGTTGTGCGCACAGCGGTGCAGCGGGTTGCCGCCACCACCTGGGTCTCCAGCGCGCTCACGTCTGCTCCCTCATTGAATATCAAAGGCAGGAATTGATCCTGCATAGGTTATTCGCAGCTGTGGGCGCCGCGGATGGGCTAGACCTTGGCGCCGGCAAATCCGTTCTGGCGCCACGCCTCGAAAACCGCAATGGACGCGGCGTTTGCCAGGTTCAGTGAACGCAGGGAAGGTCGCATCGGGAGCCGCACCCGGGCAGTGACGTGCGAATCCTTCTTCAGCCAATCCGGGAGGCCCACAGATTCAGGGCCGAACATCAGGACGTCACCCTCACGGTAGTTGATATCCGTGTAGGACGTTTCGCCGTCGGACGTAAACGCAAACACTCGCTCAGGCTGCAGGGCAGCCCAAGCCGCGTTGATGTCCTTATGTACCGTAACGACGGCGAGATCATGGTAGTCCAGGCCCGCCCGGCGCAGCTTGGCATCGGAAAAGTCAAAGCCCAGAGGCTCCACCAGATGGAGTTCGGCGCCGGTGATGGCGGCCAAACGGATGGCGTTGCCCGTATTGCCCGGGATTTCTGGAGTGTGGAAGAGGATGCGGAACACCGTCCCATCCTAGCCAGTCCCGTTCGAGTCAGTCCCATCGGACCGGCCTCATACTGACTCAACCAGTCCCGGAGAAAGCCGATCTCAGTGCATGCCGCGGAGCAAGCGGGCAAGAACTGGAACCACCACGGTGTTGGGTGCTGGTCCTGAACCGAGGAACTGTTTCAACCCGCGGACCAATCCTGCGCCGTTGACCACCTCAACCGCGTTATGGCTGGACTGCCCTTTGCCGTACTGGTCAATGACTGGTTCGTGCAGGTTGCCGTCAGGACTGTGCAGGACCACCCAGCCGGTGACGTTCAACTCGGGGAAGATGTCCTGCATGTGGCGGACGATTTGGGCGAGCTGCGGCGGGGCTACGGACCGGCCGCCGTGGCGCAACGAATTGCCGTCCCACGCGTAGGCGCCCCTGGGCAACAGCATGGAACCAACCAATGCCAGCCGGTAGCCGGAAAGCACTGCGTGGTCGATGTGGTTGTTGTCAGAGGGCGAGCGGAGCCCGTTGATGAGCCTTGCGGCGGGGATGGCAGGCAGGACCTGCCTGCTGATGAGCTGAACCGTACGCATCTCGCGCTGGATGCGGGCTTCGGCTCCAAAAATGCCGCGCTTTCGCGGCAAGCCATGGACCTGCCGGGCAGCTTCTGCCATCGAAATGAGGGGAACCTCAAGAGGGTCATCAAAGGCCGGAACGTAAACGGGCGGATCGCCTGCCGTGTTGCGCGGGGCCTGCGGACGTCTGACCCCCGTACTGGTCGCCGCTCCCGGCGCCGCCGCGCCTGTGTAGTCGCCCGGACGTGGTTGGGAGCGGACGGAGGCGCCGCTGGCATACCTCCGGTCATACTCGGCCCGACGCTTCGGATCAATCAGGGTCTCATAAGCGAGCGTTACACGGCGGAACATTTCGGCTTCGCCGCCGTGATCGGGGTGGGCCTTCCGGGCGGCCTTCCGATATGCCACCTTGATCTCCTTGTCCGTCGCAGTGACGGACACGCGAAGAACCTGATAGTGGGAACTGCTGCCCTCGGCCAAGCACAGGCCCTTCTCTAGGATGGTGGTCCGCTCCAGGGGCGGGGCGGTATGGCCAGTTTATCCAGCCACTATGAGAACGTCGGCAGCGGGCTCCGTGGTTCCCGGCTGGCATAATTCAGCAGGTGAATCCTCCGGCGCCCAAGATCGCCCTTGCCATCAATCCAACAGCATCGTTCGGCCGTCACGGTCTTGCCGGGGACGAAGCCGCGGCCTGCCTTCGCGCCCGGGGTTGTGACGTCGTCGTGCTGGAAGCGGGGAGCTATAACGACCTCCGGACCTTGGTTGATGAGGCCCTGACTTCAGGCATCAGTGCGCTGGTTGTGGTGGGCGGGGACGGCATGGTCCATTTGGGCGTCAACGCGCTCGCCGGATTGGATGTGCCGCTGGGAATTGTTCCTGCTGGAACTGGCAACGATGTTGCCAGGCTGCTGGGCCTGCCACTCACGGACACGAATGCCGCCTGTAATCGCTTGCTGGAGTCAATGGCTGCGGGCGGGCGGAAGATCGACGCCGGACGCGTCACCGCCAGCGGGCGAAGCACCTATTTTGCGGGGGTCCTGTCGGCCGGATTTGATGCTGCTGTCAACGAAAGGGCGAACTCGTGGCGTTGGCCCCGGGGAAAGAGCCGCTACAACCTGGCGATGCTCCGTGAACTCGGTTCGTTCCGGCGTATCGAATACACGGTGACTGCCGACGGCGAGCAGTGGCGCCAACCGGCGTTGCTGATTTCTGTGGCGAACGGCCAATCGATCGGAGGCGGGATGAGGATTACGCCCGATGCTTTGCCCGACGACGGGTGGCTGGATTTGTTTGTGGTCAAGCCATTGTCGCGGCTGCGTTTCCTGGCAGTGTTTCCCAAGGTCTTCGCGGGCAAACACCTTGGCCATCCGGCCGTGGAGATCCGCCGGGTACGGAAAGTGCGCCTGGAGGCAGAAGGTGTAGTGGCCTACGCCGACGGCGAGCGCGTGGGCAGATTGCCTGTGGAGGTCGAGGTTGTACCCCGTGGTCTCCGCGTCCTTGCCTAGCTGAACCGCTGCTGCAGGCAGTTAGACTCGATGGCGGCAGAAGCGGCTCCCAGCAAAAAGACTCGCCGCCAAAAGAGAGGATCGCCGATGGTACGGAGGGTTGCGCGAAGTCAGGCCCCGGCGATGGCGGGCGCCAAGCCTGGTTGGGCTGCCATTGCTGTTTTGGGTGCGCTGGCTGCTTTGGGTGCGCTGCTTGCCGGATGCAGTGTGAACGTGCCTGATCCCTCAGCACCGAAGCCTTCACCTTCCGAGTCGACGCTGTCCACCCCAACC
Source organism: Paenarthrobacter sp. 2TAF44 (assembly GCF_052114885.1). NCBI lineage: Bacteria > Bacillati > Actinomycetota > Actinomycetes > Micrococcales > Micrococcaceae > Paenarthrobacter > Paenarthrobacter sp. 2TAF44. Next base: position 85,449 of record NZ_JBFRFP010000012.1, read on the forward strand.
ATCACGCCCGGACATGATGCTGAGGCTCTCGCCGCGAAGGACCTGCCTTTGAGTGCGGGAGGAACATTGGCGCCTGGAGATCCGGTATTAGTGTCCAGCCGCCTTGAAGAGGTGCAGGGATGGTCCGTTGTGCACTCCGGCTTGCAAGGTGAAACCCGGTACGCGAAGACTGATGGGTGCGTGGTGGTTGTCCGGGTCAGCGTTAATCAGAGGCCATTGGTGGTGCCGGGCGATGACGCCGCGTCCACGAAGGAACTGTTCCGCTACTTGGATCCTGGAATTGTTGTGGAGAAGTTAAGGCCAGCCTCATTGCGTTGGGGCACCTCATTGGGCTGGGGCCAGGATTCCGGCGAGCCGGAGCGCCACGTGGAATTGTTGGCCTTGGAATCAGCTCCGGCTTCCGGCGGCACCGCTGCCCTGGTACTCGCCAGACTTTTCAGCAGCCCGGCTTCCTCTGTGTATGTATCAGTTGCATGTCCCGATAGTGGGACCCTGGCCAAGGCCAGGGCTGAGGTCCAGTCCCAGTTGGCCGTGGTCCCACCAGAGTGAGTTTGTTTCTTTGACGCTTTGCTATTTCTTGAACACGGTGGCAAGACGGTTCAACGCGAGTGCTCCCACCAGCAGGCCGAAGTCCCTCAGTGCGACGTCGAAGAACGAGCCAAGCACCAGTAGGTTGACGATGATGCCGAGCAGCCAGGCGGCGACAATGAGGGATCCCCAGCGCGGCCGCAGGGCGACGAGGATGCCGGCGATAATTTCGATGACTCCCACGCCGTACATGAAGGTCTGGGCTGAAACAGGTACCACGGCGGTGGCTGCGGGCGCCAAGTAGACCGTCCAGTCCACCAAGAGGTTGGTGAATTTGTCGAGCCCGAAAATGATCGGGGCAATCGTGAAGATCGTCCTCAGGAGGACAAAGGCCTGCCGGGAAGGGTCCCGGAGGTCGCTGCGGCTGGACTTGGGGCTCATGTGGGTGGTTGCGGCTTCCATGACGCATTCCTTTCTAAAAATAGGTATCTTGATTTTAGATCTCCTTCTCAGATTAAGCAACGAATCTTGTTTTTAGAGATATTCTGGCTGTATGACCACTGCACGCCACTCTTGGCTCCAAAGGATTTCGGCGATCGCCTCTTTGGACGACGACAACCGGAGGGTGTTGTTCGCCTACGTGCGCGGCTCTGCTGATGCCGTAGGGCGGGACGAAGCGGCCCGTGCCCTCGGTATTCCCCGAAGCACGGCCTCCTTCCATTTGGATCGGTTGGTCAAGGACGGCGTCCTGCAAGTGGAGTTCAGAAAGTCCTCCGACAAAGCCGGGCCCGGTTCCGGCCGGCCTGCCAAGCTCTACCGCCCGGCCATGGACGAGGTTGTGGCCTCAGTCCCTGAGCGCCAGTACGATCTCGCTGGGGATCTGATGGCTACAGCGATCACGCGTTCCCTCAAAGGCGAGCTGCCCGTGCGGGACGCTTTGATGGATGTTGCCGACCGCAAGGGCCAGGAAGCGGGCCGGCCCGGCGATTTCCTGGGTGCCCTGGCGGACCTTGGCTATGAGCCAACCGCTGATGACGCCGGAGGATACCGCCTGCTTAACTGCCCTTTCCATCGGCTTTCGCAGGATCATGAGGAGGTGGTCTGCGCCATGAATGGCGCATTCCTTAAGGGCGCGGCCACCGCATCCGGTCTTAGTGCTGACAACGTCCTTCCGGAACCTGGTTCTGGTCATTGTTGTGCCCGGATTAGCAGCCTGGAACCGGGCTCCAAGACCTGACCCCAAAACTGGACACTGACGCCGTCGATGGAATTACGCCGCCGGTAGAATTACAACGTGCCTGTATACCTCGATCACGCCGCCACCACACCTATGTCGGCCCAAGCCCTTGCCGTCATGACGCGCGAGCTGGCGCGAACCGGCAACCCGTCCTCCCTCCATGGAGCCGGGCGTCGGGCAAGGCGCGCCGTTGAAGATGCACGCGAAACGCTGGCGGCGGCCGCTGGCGCCCACCCGTCCGAGGTAATTTTCACCTCGGGTGGGACTGAGGCCGACAACCTGGCCGTCAAGGGCCTTTTCTGGGCCCGCCATGACGAAAACCCACGCCGGACCCGAATCCTGTGCTCCGCCGTCGAACATCATGCGGTCATGGACACGGTGGAGTGGCTTGAGCGTCATGAGGGGGCCGAAGCCGTGTGGCTGCCTGTCAATGCAGACGGTGCGGTGCAGCTCGATGCTGTGCAGCGCGAACTGGAGCGCGACCCCGACTCCGTTGCGCTTGTCACGGTGATGTGGGCCAACAACGAGGTGGGCACCATCCAGCCGGTTGCAGAGATAGTCGAACTGGCCAGCCGATACGGCATTCCCGTGCACTCGGATGCTGTCCAGGCATTCGGTTCCGTTCCGGTCGACTTCCGCTCGTCCGGGCTCGCCGCGATGTCAGTGTCAGGGCATAAACTCGGCGGACCCGTCGGAGTCGGCGCGTTGTTCCTTGGGCGAGCGATCAAGTTGACTCCGGTTCAACACGGCGGCGGGCAGGAGCGCGATGTGCGCTCGGGAACATTGGATACGCCGGCCATTGCCGCCTTCGCGGCGGCTGCGGAGGCCGCTACGGCTAATCTGGCCACGGAGGCCGAGCGAATCAGCAGGCTGCGGGACCGACTCATTGCCGGGGTTCGGGAGGCTGTGCCGGACGCGGTGCTCCGTGGGGCACCCGGGGACGGTCGGCTGCACGGCAACGCCCACTTTACTTTTCCCGGTTGCGAGGGAGATTCTCTGCTGTTCCTTCTGGACCTCGCAGGTGTTGAGTCATCTACGGGTTCGGCCTGTACGGCAGGGGTGCCCCGCCCTTCCCACGTCCTCCTGGCCATGGGGCTGGATGAAGATACTGCCCGTGGTGCTCAACGCTTCACCTTGGGGCACAGCTCAACAGATGCCGATGTTGAGGCACTGCTCAACGCCCTGCCCGAAGCTTGTTTGCGGGCTCGCCAAGCAGGCATGGCCGGTCATGAATCCAGCATCCAGACAGCGGCAACGGTAGCGCGACGGGGCACCACGGAGTTTTAGCCAGGAAATCAGTCGCCAGGCAAAAGCTCCTCAAGGGGAACATCGGGATTTGTCAGGCGGGTTACGTCTACGGGCACCCGGCCAGAAATCAGCGACTTGATCGGCTTCTGCACGCGGCGCATATTCACGCTCATGCCGGCCACCACTTCGCCCTGCTCCTTCTGGCCATCGCGCATCCAGAACGCGATGAAACTGCCGTCATCGAGCGAGCCGCGAATTACAGGCTCTACGCCGGAGGTCAGAGTGGGGAAACCCGAGTATTCCATGCTGAGCGTGAACTGGTCCGTATAGAAATAGGGGACAACATCCAGGGCGGCATTTTGGCCCAGCATCGTCTTGGCGGCCACTTTGCCGCCGTTAAGTGCGTTTGCCCAGTGCTCACTGCGATGATGCTCTCCGGTGAAGGGATGCAGGGCGTTGGCAACGTCACCTGCTGCAAGGATGTCCGGGGCGCTTGAGCGAAGTGCGGAATCCACCAGGACTCCGTTGTCCAGGCGTAGCCCTGCTGTCTCAGCCAACGATGTGTCAGGCACTACCCCAACCGCAATGATGACGATATCTGCGGGCAGGACTTCGCCCGTGTTGGTTCGCACCGCGGAGGCCTGGCCGTCCTTCCCCTCTATGGCAGCAGCGCTCGCAGGCAGCCTGAAGCTCACGCCGTTCTCTTCGTGGAGTGCCCGGAAGTAGTTGCCCAGTTCGGGGCCGATGGCGGCACTGAGGGGGATTTCTTCCAAACCGAGCAGGACCACATCATTGCCGTAGCTGCGGGCAGCCGCGGCCAGCTCCATGCCGATCCATCCGGAACCCACCATGACAACACGCTTGCCGCCGTCCCTGAGCAGGGATTGCAGGCGCAGGCTGTCCTCAAAGGTCCTGAAAGTCATCACGCCCTCCAACTCGGCGCCGGGCAGCGGAATCTGCCGCGGTTGCGCTCCAGTGGCTATCAGCAGTTTGGCGTAGTCAAGGGTTCCGCCGTTCCTTAGGGTTACGGTCCGGTTTCCCGCATCGATGCCCACTGCGGGGTTGCCCAGCAGGAGTTCGACGTCGTTTTCTTCGTACCAGCCGGCCGGCATCACCGGGACGCTATCTTCGTCGGCCTTGCCCAGAAGGAACTCCTTGGACAGAGGTGGCCGAAGGTAAGGGATCCGTTCCTCGGATGCCAGGAGGGTAATGGGTCCAGTAAAGCCTTCTGAGCGAAGGGTTTTTGCTGTGGTTGCACCGGCCAGCCCGCCGCCGGCGATGACCATTCGTTCATGTGTCATTTCAGCCCATCTTTGTGTTGGCATTTTCTAAAACAACTTACTTTGACTTTAGATTTGGTCCTATGGACAGTCAAGGGATTTAGCACGGACATTGGTGCGGGAGCTAGAATAGTTGGGCGTGCCGGCTCGCCTCAGCCGGAATCAATATCCAAAACTCCCTAAAACACAGAAAGCCAGCATGCGAGTACTTGCAGCAATGAGCGGCGGAGTCGACTCCGCCGTGGCAGCCGCCCGCGCCGTCGAGGCCGGACACGACGTCGTCGGAGTCCACCTTGCGTTGTCGCGCATGCCTGGCACCCTTCGCACCGGAAGCCGGGGCTGCTGCACCATTGAAGACTCCCGTGATGCGTGGCGGGCCTGCGACGTCCTGGGGATTCCTTACTACGTGTGGGACTTCTCCGAACGCTTCAAGGAAGATGTCGTTCAGGACTTCATTGACGAATATGCTGCCGGGCGCACGCCGAACCCGTGCATGCGTTGCAATGAGCGCATTAAGTTTGCTGCCTTGCTGGAAAAGGCCATTGCCCTGGGCTTTGACGCTGTCTGCACCGGGCACTACGCCAAGGTAATCGAAGATGCGGACGGCAACCGCGAACTGCATCGTGCGGCCGACTGGGCCAAGGACCAAAGCTATGTCCTGGGCGTCCTGACTCATGAGCAGCTCAAGCACTCCATGTTCCCGCTGGCGGACACCCCCTCCAAGGCCGAAGTAAGGGCCGAGGCCGAGAGGCGTGGTTTGTCGGTGGCCAACAAGCCGGATAGCCACGATATTTGCTTCATCTCCGACGGAGATACGCGTGGCTGGCTGGCCGAGAAAATCGAAATGACAACTGGCGACATCGTGGACGAAACTGGCACGAAGGTAGGCGAGCACCCGGGTGCCAACGCCTTCACCGTGGGCCAGCGCCGGGGACTGAAGCTGGGCACCCCGGCCTCCGATGGCAAGCCCCGGTTCGTCCTGGAAATCCGGCCTAAGGAAAACAAGGTTGTTGTGGGGCCGGAAGCGCTCCTTGCCATCGATGAAATCCGTGGAATCAAGGTGTCCTGGGCTGGTTTGCCCATCTCCGAGGTTGGGACTGGTGCGGAATTCGAGTGCCACGCCCAGGTGCGGGCCCATGGTGACCCTGTGCCGGCCCGTGCACACATTGAGCCGGTTGCCGATGACGAGGGTATTGAGCGGGCCGAACTGGTGGTCACCCTGACCGAACCGCTGCGGGGAGTGGCACCTGGCCAGACCGTTGTGCTGTATCAGGGCGCCCGGGTACTGGGACAGGCAACCATCGACGCCGCTCGTTCCCTGCAGAGGGCAATTCTCTAGCCGTTACCGCATTATTGCCTCCGGGTTTGAGGGCCCCCATACTGGCCTAAGCAGCGCACCGCTGCGGTATGTTGGGGTCCGCACTCGGGATGGCGATGACTGTGGCATTTCCAAAGAAGAGCCCTGGAGACATCAAAGCCGGGCAGATGGTCTCCGTGATAGTGCTTGCAGAGGGGCCGATAGGCAGCGGCGGGGCGCCACCGCTGACAGCCCAAGTGCGGATACCCGTAGAGCGGCTCCGGCGTGGTCCCACTGGGCACCGCTACGCGATCCACATTCGGAAGTGGCGTGGAACCAATGTCTCGCCAGTTACCCTGACGCGCCAAGGCGACCCTTGGCAACTGATTTCAGAACCTCCGCCCACGGACCTTCGCGAACTCCTGGACGATACTCGCTTCCTTGCCCAGCACGTCTACGGCGTGGCCATGAGCACCCTGGATATCTTCGAATCCACGCTCGGCCGGCGGATGCCCTGGAACCCGGAGGGGCGGGTGGTCCTGAAGGCAAGGGATCGCGTCACGGCCATCGATACCGGATATGAGCGCGGTACCAACACCATCCGCTTCGGTTCAGTGGACCGCATGGGCTACAAAGTACCCACTGCGCTGTACAGGGACATCGTTGCCCACGAAGTCACCCATGCGATCCTTGACGGCTTCCGGCCAGCATGGGCAGACCAGCTGGCCACCATGGAGCAACTTGCCATGCACGAGGCACTGGCAGACCTGGTGGCCATATTGTCGGTGTTTTCTTCCCGTGAGGTGGTCTTCCGGGAACTTGAAGCTGCAGGGGAAGGCTTTGAGGCAGGGCAGATCGTGGACGACGCGATCCTGATAAGATCCCTCTTTGACTTTGCGAGGGACCTTTTCGCCCGTGGTCCCTTGAGGGAACCATTTGTTGGCTCCGTTCCTGAGGGCTGGCAAACCATGCTGGACCCGCACGCCCGCGGGGCTGTGGTGGTTGGGGCAGTACTCCGGGCCGTCCAGCGGTTGTGGTCGGAAAGAAATGCCCGTTTTGGGGACAATCAAAGCCTGCAGCAGAAAGCTGAATCCGGTTCAATTGTGGCCATGAGGGTCCTGCGCATGGTGATCAGGGGCCTTTCCTACATGCCACCCGTGGACGTTACCTGGCGGGACCTCTTGCGTGGCATCATTGCCGCGGATCTGGACATGGTCCCGGAAGACACCTACGGCTATCGGGATGCCCTCCAAACGGAATTCTCGGCCATTGGGATCCGCCGGGTGTCGCTGAACAACATCAGCGGGGTGGATAACTACCAAGGGCTTCGCTATCCGATCCGGCTTTCGGCACTGGGGTCCGATCCCCAGGAAGTCCAACGCTTCGTGTGGGAAAACCCGAGGCTCCTGGACGCGGCCCGGCTGGAGCGGCGTACTCCGCTGAGCTCCACCAGGGTGCGTACGTCCGAACGCGTATCACCGGACGGCTTCATCATCTCCGAAATCGGGGCATCATTCATTCAAACGGTGCGGATGAGCCGTAAGGAGGCCTACGTCCGCCTTGGCCTGAAGACGCGGCGGGAATTCGTGGACGTCCGTGGAGGAGGAGTCCTCAGATTCGACGCCGGTGGGCGGCTTGTGTATGCCGCCCTTAAACCGGTGATGGACCGGGAGCGGCAAGGAATGCTGTTTGGTTCCGATCAACAGCACGACGCCGAGGAAGCCGCGTCTTCCGGTGTCAGGGACAAGTTCCACGGCACGGGGGAATAGGGGCGCGGAATAAGGTCGCGGGAACAGCTGGTGCCCCTGAGGTGACACGAGCGAAAGTTAGCTGCCCCACGCAGCCTTGCGTGCCGCCGTCGTGCCTTCCAATTGGGCGACTTGATCAAAACCGCCGCCTTTGAGCCCTTTGCTCACCAGCTTCAGTACTTCCGCCCGTCCTGCTGTGCCGTTGCCCTGCAGGGTCTTCACAAAGTGATAGGTGAAGGCTCCGTTGTAGCGGCCCTCGATCAGGGCGTCCGCAGCCGTCTGATCCGATCGGCAGGCTGCCATCAGCACGGGCTTGGATAACTTTGCTGATTTCACAAGGTCGCGAAGGGTGCGGGAGTCACTGGACTCGTTTGCGACCACAGCCCGGGGCGTTGGGGCAGGCAGGAAACGCGGGCGTCGGCCCGGCAAGAGGTCCAGGGACTTCAGTCCAGTGCCACTGTGGCAAGTGTCCAGGACGACGTCCATGAGGACGCCCTCCGGCAGCCGCCCGAAGAGCGTTGCCAACTCGTCGTCACTGATCACCGTCTCCGGGTCCCATGAGTCGCCGGCATTGTTGATGTCGTAGCAGGCGAAGGCCTCGTCCAGCCGATCCATCTCATCGCCGCTGGTATCAGGTATCTGCGTGCCATGGCTGGAGAAGGTGAAGACGATGTGGTCGGACTTTCCGTCCACCGCGCTATCGACCAACTTGTTGAGTTCAGCCATCACGGACTTTTTGTTGGCCTTGGCATCTCTCAGGACCTTGATGCTGGAGGAGGCGAACCCATACTGCGCCTCAAGGAGGGCGGCCAGGTCTTCAGCGTCATTAACACAACCGTGAAGCCAGCTCGATTCGGGTAAATACTTGAACTTGTTGATCCCCACACAGAGGGCTGCCTTGCTCATGTTCCTGTCCTTAGGACTGGTACTTGCACCCATTACCGCGGCGGCCCCCTGAACCGCCGCCTGGATGCTGTCCACGGCCGCATTCCGCCTGTCCGTGATCAGCGCTTATCAACTCGGAATAAAGATATTCCGGCGATCCTTCAGTGGCAATCCTTTGGCGTCCCCCGGAAAACCTACTCGTAGGTAAATATTGTGTCTCGAATCATAAAATCAAGGACCCGGCGGCGCTGAAGTCTGATTGAATCGTGGAATCAAGAGTGCGCCCCGTCACAAATATCCCACGGCGGTGCGCCTAATCCATCGAACAGAAGGTTCACAGATGGCACTGAAGAAGAAGGCCCTGCATGGCGTTATCGCGCTGGCGGGCGTTTCCGCCCTCGCTTTGACTGCATGCACGGGCCCCTCCGGCGGCGGTTCCTCGTCCGCCCCGGCTGCCGCCGGCCCGATCGCCTACGGCACCACAGATAAAGTCACGTCATTGGACCCGGCCGGATCCTATGACAATGGTTCGTTCATGGTGATGAACCAGATCTACTCGTTCCTGTTGAACTCCAAGCCAGGGGGTGCTGAACCGGTCCCGGACCTTGCGGAATCGTCCTCGTTCACGGCACCTTCGGAATACACGGTCAAACTCAAGTCGGGCCTGAAATGGGCCAATGGACACACGCTGGACTCCAAGGACGTCAAGTTCTCGTTCGACCGACAGGTTGCGATCAACGACCCCGCCGGGCCGGCGTCCCTGCTGACCAACATCGCGAGTGTCAGCACTCCTGATGCCACCACGGTGGTCTTCAAGCTGAAGAACGCAAATGACCAGACCTTCAGCCAGATTCTCAGCAGTCCTGCCGCGCCCATTGTTGACGACGAAGTCTTCCCTGCGGACAAGGTTCTTCCGGACGACGAGATCATCAAGGCAAAAGCTTTCTACGGCCAATACACGATCGATAGCTACAAGAAGAACGAACTTGTCAGCTTCAAGGCCTTCGGCGACTACAAGGGTGTCCTTGGCAAGCCAGCAAACGACGAAGCGACCATCAAGTACTACGCCAGCCCCACCAACCTCAAGTTGGACATCCAGCAGGGCAACATCGACGTCGCCTTCCGCAGCCTCAGTGCCACGGATGTCGATGACCTGCGCAAAGACTCCAAAGTCAAGGTGTTGACGGGCCCGGGCGGCGAGATCCGCTACATCACCTTCAACTTCGACACCATGCCTTTTGGCACCAAGGCAGCCGGCGCTGACACCGCCAAGGCGCTCGCCGTCCGGCAAGCCGTAGCCAACCTCGTGGACCGGCAAGCCATTGCTGACCAGGTCTACAAGGGCACCTACCTCCCGCTGTACTCCAACGTGCCCAGCGGATTCCTCGGCGCCAACGAATCGTTCAAGGATGCCTATGGAGATAACGGAAAGCCGAGCCTGGACAAGGCAAAGAAGGTGCTGGCGGACGCCGGAATTACCGAACCCGTTGCCTTGAACCTGCAGTACAACCCGGACCACTATGGGGGATCTTCAGGTGACGAGTACGCCATGATCAAGGAGCAGCTGGAGAAGTCCGGCCTCTTCAAGGTCAATCTGCAGTCTACGGAATGGGTTACTTACAGCAAGGCGAGCCGTGCTGACGAGTATCCCGTTTTCCAGTTTGGATGGTTCCCCGACTTCAGCGACGCCGACAACTACCTCACTCCGTTCTTCCCGGAGGGCGGCTTCCTGAAGAACCACTACAACAACCCCACTGTGAACGACTTGATCGCGAAGCAGCTGACCGAGGCTGACAAGACCAAGCGGGAAGCAGACATTAAAGATGTCCAGAACGCATTGGCCAAAGACATCTCAACCCTGCCCCTGCTGCAGGGCGCTCAAGTCGCGGTGGCCGGAAGTAGCGTGAACGGCGTCGATAAGACGCTGGACGCATCCTTCAAGTTCCGCCTCGGAACAGTTTCCAAGTAACCACACCACTGTGATGGAAAGGGGCGGGACACTGATCCGGTGTCCCGCCTCCTTTGCTGACCACCCTCGTGGCCGGCATGCATGAGCCAATCCCGCGCAATCCACGGGCAGGAAATACAGGTAACAATGACAACAGTTATAGAGGTACCCGAGGCGGAGCCCGGGATAGTAGCTCCCAGGAGCAAGTCCAAGGCCGGGGGAGGCCTTGGAAAGTACATCGTGATCCGGTTCTTCCTGATCATCCCCACCGTCTTCATTCTGGTGACGTTGGTCTTCTTCCTGATGAGGGTCATTGGAGACCCCATCACTGCTGCCCAGGGCGGACGCCTCCCACCGGATGTCCTGGCACAGCGAATCCACGATGCCGGCTATGACCGCCCGGTTCTGATCCAGTACTTCGAATACCTTGGCCAACTCATCACCGGCAACTTTGGCACGACGATCACCGACCGCCGACCCGTCGTGGAGGTACTCACCACCTTTGGGGCCGCAACACTTGAACTTTCGATCAACGCCCTGATCGTGGCGCTCGCAGTCGGCATCCCGTTCGGACTCATCGCAGCCCAACACCGCGACAAGAGCTCCGACGCCGTGCTTCGGTTCTTCGCGATTCTTTGCTACGCCACACCCGTGTTTTTCTCGGGCCTGCTTCTCAAGCTGACCTTTTCAGTGTGGCTCGGATGGTTCCCGGTAGCAGGACGCGCCTCCACACGCACGGAATTGAGCATGAGCAGCCTGGGAGCTCCATCAGGCATCTACTGGTTGGACGCGCTCCGCAGCGGCAACTTTGCTGCCCTTGGAGACGTTGCGTCCCACGCTGTCCTGCCAGCCGTAGCCCTGGGTTTGCTGACCGCCGGGGTTTTCCTGCGGCTGGTACGGACCAACGTCATTGGCACGCTGGGAAAGGACTACATTGAGGCTGGCCGGTCCCGGGGCGTCAGTGAGTTCCGGCTGGTTACCAAACACGCTTACAAACCGGCACTGATCCCCATCATCACTGTCATGGGCCTGCAAATTGCGCTCATGCTCGGCGGCGCCATCCTGACCGAGACAACCTTCGAGTGGAAGGGGCTGGGGTACCAGCTGGTGCAATACCTCAATGCCCGTGACTTTGTGGCTGTCCAAGGCATTGTCGTGCTGCTGGCCATCATCGTCGCCGTGACCAACTTCATCGTGGACATCATTGCCGCGCTCATCGATCCCCGAGTGAGGTACTGACCATGAGCACTCCTTCACTGACTGCTCCCAAGCAGCCCCTCTTCTCCCGGCTTCCGGTGGTGTCCCACCTCAGGAAAAGCGTTGGCCTCCAACGCGGCATGCTGGTCGTGGGCGTTGTCCTCAGTGGATTGTTCCTGCTGACAAGCATTTTCGCCCCGCTTCTGGCCCCCTACGGCTACTCCCAACTCAGCGATGCGTCCGGATCCTTCCCCACCCAAGAGGCGCCGGGTGGCAAGCACCTGCTTGGTACCACTGTGGGCGGCTATGACGTCCTGTCCCGCGTCCTGTGGGGATCCCAGACGGCCGTGACCGTCATCATCGTGTCCGTGGCAATGTCACTTTTCCTCGGCGTCGCCCTGGGCCTGCTCAGCGGCTACTTCGGCGGCTGGTTGGACAGGATCCTTGTAGTAGTGGCGGACGCCATCTATGCGTTCCCCACCCTGCTTTTGGCAATCGTCATCTCGATTGTGATCAGCCGTGGCCAGTCCAGTTTCTGGGGCGGTATTTTCTCTTGTGCCTTCTCCATCACCGTGGTGTTCGTGCCACAGTATTTCCGGGTCATCCGCGCTGAAACCATTCGGCTCAAGGCAGAGCCTTTCGTCGAGTCGGCCAAGGTCCTGGGTGCGTCCAGCCTCCGTATCATCGGACGGCACATCTTCAAAAACGCAACGCGCACCTTGCCCCTGATGTTCACCCTCAATGCCTCCGAGGCGATCCTTACGCTTGCCGGCCTTGGCTTCCTGGGTTTCGGCATCGAGCCAACGTCCGCTGCAGAATGGGGCTTTGACCTGAATAAGGCGCTGGCCGATACGTCCTCCGGTATCTGGTGGACCGGCGTCTTCCCTGGCATTGCAATCGTCCTGACGGTCCTGGGATTGACGCTGGTTGGCGAAAGCATCAACGACCTCAACGATCCCCGGATCCGTGGACGCAAGCGCGCAGGGACAACGAAATCCCCGGCAACTCCAACATCTTCAGAGGCAGGTAAGCCATGACCACCAACCTCGGAAACATTTCCGATGCCGGGGCCACCGGTGAACCGGTCCTCACCATTGACCGGCTCAAAGTCACCTTCGCCACAGACAGCGGGGATGTCTATGCGGTGAAGGATGTCAGCCTGGACGTCAAAGCCGGGGAAGTAGTGGCGATCGTGGGGGAGTCCGGCTCCGGGAAGACCGTGACGGCCAAGACCATCCTTGGCCTGCTTCCGGAAACTGCCATCAGCTCCGGCGCGGTGGTGATCAATGGCAACAACGTGATCAGCGTCAGCAAATCCGCACTACGAAAGATCCGTGGCCGCGACGTAGCCATGGTCTTCCAAGAGCCATCCACTGCTTTGAATCCCGTGTTCACCGTTGGCTGGCAGATTGCCGAGGGGATCCGTGCCCACGCCAAGGACGGCCACCGTGTGTCTTCCAAGGAGGCCAAGGAACGGGCCACGGAAGCGCTGCGAAAGGTGGGCATTCCGGACCCCGAGACCCGCGTCAACTACTACCCACACCAGTTTTCCGGCGGGCAGAAGCAGCGCGTGGTGATTGCCGCCGCGTTGGCTTTGAACCCGGGCCTGATTGTGGCCGATGAGCCAACGACTGCCCTGGACGTCACAGTGCAGGCGGAAATCCTGCAGCTACTCCGGGACTTGCGGGACAACTACGGCACATCCATCGTGTTGATCACCCACAACATGGGCGTCGTGGCCGACCTCGCAGACCGCGTGGTGGTCATGTACCAGGGCGACGTGGTGGAAGAAGCGCCCTCAAGGGTGCTGTTCGCGGAACCGAAGCAGGACTACACGAAAAAGCTCCTCGCCGCGGTCCCGCACCTGGGCCGGAACTCAGCCTCTGAAGGCGCCCGCGGTCGGTTGCATCAGGATGGCAAGGTCCTCGTCGAAGCGAAGAACCTCACCATTGAGTACCCGGGCCGGTTTGGCCGTCATGGCTTCAAAGCCGTGGACAACGTCAGCTTCACGGTCTCGGAGAACGAGGTTTTTGGCTTGGTGGGCGAGTCCGGTTCCGGAAAGTCCACCATTGGCCGGGCAATCGCAGGCCTGAACCGGACAACGGGCGGCAGCCTGAAAGTCCTCGGCTACGAGATGCTGGACTTCAAGGAGCGCACCTTCCGTCCGCTGCGGAAGGAGATCGGCTTTGTTTTCCAGGACCCGGCCGCTTCCTTCAACCCTCATCTCACCATCGGCGAGTGCGTGGCCGAGCCGCTGATTATCCACACGAAGCCCAGCGCGGCTGAGGCGCGGAAAAAGGTAGGCGAGCTGCTTGAGTCAGTCCAGTTGCCGGCGTCGTACGCGCAACGCTACCCGCACGAGCTGTCCGGTGGACAACGGCAGCGGGCCTCGCTTGCGAGATCCTTGGCGCTCAATCCGCGTCTGCTGATTGCCGACGAACCAACCTCTGCGCTGGACGTCTCAGTGCAGGCCAAGGTGCTGGACTTGTTCAAGGACATCCAGGAGCAGTTCGGCTTCGCGGCGCTCTTCATCAGCCACGACCTCGCAGTGGTGGACATGCTCTCGCACTGGGTTGGCGTGCTGTACAAGGGCCAGTTGGTGGAGCAGGGCATCGGGAACCATGTGATGGGCTCGCCCCAGCATGATTACACCAAACGGCTGATCGCCTCCTTGCCGGTTCCGGACCCTGATGAACAAGCACGACGCCGGGAGGCCCACCGGGCGCTGTTGGGCGGCTAGGTCCCAGAAACCCGGCGGCTGCGAAGTCCGTGAAGCTGCATCGAAGGTCCGTTCTCCACGCTGGGGAGCGGACCTTCGATGCCTCCATCGCGGACGGCGCTTCCTGACCTATTCCGAGACGATGGCGATGTTGAACATCTTTCCCTTTGGCTGCTGCATGAAGATCCTTAGCCACAAGGGCAGCCACATTTCCATGCCGCGGGCAGCATCAAGTCCACCAAGGTCCCTTATGTGCTCGGGTGCCCAACCAAACTCCTGCAGCAGGCCTGACACTGTGGATTTGGCATCCGCGTCGTTTCCGGCCATAAACATGTCATGTGGGCCCGGAAGGCGCCCTGGATCCACCATCACGGGGGCACTGACTGTGTTAAGGGATTTCACTACCCGCACCTCGGGGTAGGTCCGTTGAATGGTCTCGGCGATGCTGTCCGTGTTGCAGATAGTGAGAGATGGCGGGAAGCCGCTGGATCCATCAAGCGCATTTGCCACATCCAACAGGATTTTGCCGTTGATGTTGGCCTCGCCGGCTTCGGCGAGGACGGCCAGGCTGACCGTACCGGGTGTGGCGTTGATGATCAGCTCGGACTGGGCGCACGCTTCCGCGAAAGAGCCGGCATGGGCGCGTGGACCAGCCTGCTGCGCCCACTCCTCGCCCTTGGGATTGCCTGATTCACGGGAACCCATCATGACCTCGTGGCCCAGCAACACCAACTTGCCAGCGAGGGCGTGGCCCACCATTCCTGTTCCCAGAACAGCGATTTTCATGGAAGCTCCCTTGGTCGACGTGCAGTGATGCTGCCATTCTGCACCGATTTGCGCGACGGGAACACGGTTCTACCGGCGCCGGCAGGTAACACCCGCAACGCTACCGCCCCACACCATAGACTGGGGATCATGACCGAGCAGAACAATGCCCTCCCCGAAGACGACGATTCCTTCAACCCGTCAGCGAGTTCCCTCGCGGGCCAGGTGGATCGCGGCGTCATGGATGAGCTGCTCTCCATCCGGTCCAGCATCGACAACATTGATGCCACACTCGTTTTCCTGCTCGCGGAACGCTTCAAGGCCACCCAGAAAGTAGGGATCCTGAAGGCCACGCACAAGCTTCCCGCGGGCGACCCCGGACGGGAAGCAGCCCAGATCGCCCGGCTTCGCCGCCTGGCCGAGGACGCGCATCTTGACCCCGCATTTGCCGAGAAGTTCCTGAATTTCATCATCAGTGAAGTGATCCGCCATCACGAGGCCATCGCAGAGGATCACCAGATCTCCAGCCGGCAGGCCTGAAAGTATGTCGGGAGAAGTGCAGCGGGTCAGCGCTACGGCGCTGGGCCCATGGCCCGGGATTGACCCTGCCGAGTCCATGCGAATCATTCGGGGCGAATTGGGCGACCCCCACCTTCCGTTCCTGCCCGAACTGCCGGACCGTGGTGTCGGATCCGACGCCGTTGGACGTACAGCTTCGCTGCTGGTGGACTTGGCCGTGGACGTTCAACCCCACGGATGGAGATTGGTGGACCGGGGAGGAAAGGACGCCCAGCGGGCACGATCCGCGCTTGCCACCGACATCAACATCCTGGCCGACATCGCTGGAACAGAGGAAGTTTCAGCCACCGGGATCAAGATCCAGCTGATGGGTCCCATGAGCCTCGCAGCCGGTTTGTACCTCCACAACGGCGAGAGAGCCCTTCTCGATTTTGGGGCGCGCCGTGACATTGCAGAGTCACTGGCAGCTGGAGTCGCAGAACACTTTCAGCGGATCTTGGGAGCTGTCCCAGGAGCGGGCGTCGTGGTCCAGTTGGACGAGCCGGACATTGCCGCAGTTATGGGCGGAACCATCCCGACGGCGAGTGGTTACCGCACTCTGCGCTCCATCCCCGGTGAGGAAGTGGCGGGAGCCTGGCGGTTGGTGATCGACGCGCTCAGGGCAGCGGGAGCCGTCGAAATCGTGGTGTCCGTACCGGAGATCGAGGCACCAATCGATCGCATACTCGAAGCGGGCGCCGATGGCATTGCCGTGCCGCTGAAAGCCTTGACAACCCGCCAATGGGAGCACCTTGCCGGGGCAGTGGAAGATGGCAAACGTGTGTGGGCCGGTGCTATGCCCACAATGGGCGCTGATGCCATGCTCCCGCGGACTGCGGACGTCGTGGAAAGCATTTGGCGGCCTTGGAGCCAACTGGGCCTCCCGGCGTCGGCCTTGTCGGCATTGCGCTTAACGCCAGCAACGGGACTCGCGCATCTGAAGCCGTCCACAGCCAAGGAAGTGCTCACCCGGCTCACCCAAGTGGCGGACGGCCTGGACCAACTGGCGCAAGGCTGATCGGCGAGGGGGTTAGATTCTCTTTTCCCAGCGATCCGGTTCCGCGTAGCGGGGGAGCGATGTGCCAGGGGCAGCCCCGGGTAGGTAGGGCGCCAACCGGTAATCGAAGCGGCCCGCATAGACAAGCACTACGCCGATCTGGGGTTGGATGACCTTGACCTGGATCCGGTGCTTGCCCTCGTTCTCGTCCCACCATTGCTCCGCGAAGGCCTTCGCGTCGAGCGCCGCCGGCAATGGAATGCGTAGTGGACCCAGGAAGAGCCGGCTCGCTTTCGACACTCCGCGTAGCCTGCCGATGGGCGTGACGCTGACATCGAGGTCGGTGACGAGGCGGCGGTAACGACCAACATGGTCCACTAAGCGGGTCGGCGAGGGCGTGTCGGAGCTGGTATGCGGCGTCGTGATAGCGCTCGTGGTGTCGTGGAACAACCGCGTCCCGGATGGGAAGTAGATTTCACGCCGTGCCGTGAGGGCTTGCCGGCCAAAGGGATCCACGTGGGCGTGGTTTTCAATGCGGAACGGAATGCCTTCACCGTATTCAGGGAAGAAGGCCTCTTCGCTTCCCGTCAAGGCCAGCAAAGGACGCAGCCATTTTTGCTGGCACCCCACGACGTCAAAGACCCCTTCGCCGATTCCATATGAACCGGAGCCTGCCGCGAGGGAGAAGTACTCCTGGAGTTCGGGGGCCAGCTTGGTGAAATCATTGCCCAAGGCCAACCGGTAGATAGGTTCGTTCATTGGAATCCTTCCTAGAGCCGTCCGGCCGCTTTTAGCCGGATGTAGGTGTCAGCCAGCAGGGGAGGGACCTCAGAGGGTTCGGCGTCCACCACTTCAGCGCCGAGTTGCCGCAGTTGTTCTGTGACGGCAGCGCGTTCCAGGAGTGCGCGTTCCGCGGCGGCGGCACGGAAAACCTGGCTGGCGGTGGAACGTCCGGCTTTCATGGCTGCCAGCAAGGGGTCCCGGACAGATGCGACCACCACTACGTGCTGGCGGACCAGTTGGGCCACCATGGGGAGAAGGCCTTCCTCGGGGGCGCCGCCGTCGAGGGCTGTCAAAAGCACCACAAGAGAGCGGTGTGCCGAGACAGCCCGCACCTGGCCTGGGATCTGCTGCCAGTCCAGTTCGATGAGCTCGGCCTCCAACGTCGCCATGGCTTGAACGAGTTGGGCCAGGAGATTGCCTTTCGAAGCGGATTCGACTCTCGCGCGGAGCATCCGGTCGTAGGCGAGGAAGTCAACCCGATCCCCGCCCCGTTCCGCCAGAACCGCGAGCAGCAGCGCAGCCTCAATCCAAGTATCGAGCCTCGGCTCGTCGTCAATCCTGGCCGCTGCGGTTCGCGATGTGTCCAGAACGATCACAACCCGCCTGTCCCGTTCCGGACGCCAGGTACGCACCACCACAGATGTGCGACGTGCGGTTGCACGCCAGTCAATGGATCGGACGTCATCCCCACGAACGTAGTCCCGCAGGGAATCGAACTCCGTTCCCGCGCCCCGGATCTGCACAGCGGCCCTGCCATCAAGTTCGCGCAGCTTGCGTAGTTTCGATGGCAGATGCCGCTTGGAATGGAAGGGCGGGAGCACTCGAAGCCGCCCGGGAAGTGCCCTTGTTCGCTGCCGGGCAGCCAGCCGCAAGGGCCCATAGGAGCGGATCGTCACGTGTGGGCTCTCAAGATCCCCGCGGCGCCGTGGCACCAGGGACACCGTCATGCGGCGACGTTCGCCAGGTGGAACGTCCAGCGGCTGGGCTGGGTTAAGGGCTCCAGCGGAAGGTTGCCAACCATCCCGGACCATCGCCCGCAGCTTCCTGCCGCCCAGGTTGGTTACCGTAAGGACGGAATCAACGTGACTCTCCAAAGTGACGTTGCCCGGTTGCTGACGTACCAAGCCCAGTTTGGCTGGGGAAGCCGCCAGGACAAGGTCAAGGGTCAGGAACAGCAGCAGTCCGATAGCGACGAACAGCACCGTGCTCCACGCGGGAAACAGCAGCAACGGAACCAGCCCGGCAACTGCCAGCAACACAAAACGACCCGTGATGGCCATCAGGGCAACCTTGCCATTGCTGTCATTTGCATCATCTGCATCACCGGCAGAATCAACGAGGCACCGGAACGGACGCGAGGATGCTGCCCAGGACGTCGTCAACGTGGATGCCATCCATCTGGGCCTCAGGACGCAGGCCTACCCGGTGCCTGAGGCAAGGCAACGATAACGCTTTGACGTCGTCCGGCGTCACGAAGGGCCGCCCGGACAACCAGGCCCATGCCTTTGACGTGTTCAAAAGAGCAGTAGCGCCTCGAGGGGAGACGCCCAGTTGGAAGGAAGGGGCTGATCTGGTGGCCCGGACTACGTCCACAATGTAGGCCAGGATTTCCGGGGCGACGGCCACTTGAGCCACAGCCGCGCGGGCATTGGAAAGCTCGACGGCGCCAGCCACCGGCCGCACGCCGGCTGCGGCGAGGTTTCGGGGATCGAAGCCGCCCGCGTGCCGGCGGATCACTTCGATTTCCTCGGCCCTGCCCGGCAAAGGCATGGTCAGTTTGAGGAGGAATCTGTCCAATTGGGCCTCGGGCAGGGGGTAGGTTCCTTCGTATTCGACGGGATTCTGGGTGGCTGCCACGATGAAGGGTGCCGGCAGCGGCCTGGACACGCCGTCTACGGAAACCTGGCGTTCCTCCATTGCTTCCAGGAGCGAGGCCTGCGTCTTGGGTGGCGTTCGGTTTATTTCATCGGCCAGCAGGATGTTCGTGAAAACAGGCCCTTCCCGGAAAGTGAATTCCGATGAATGCGAGTCATACACCAAGGAACCCGTGACGTCTCCGGGCATGAGATCCGGGGTGAACTGTACGCGCTTGGTTTCCAGGCTCAGGGCAGTTGACAACGCCCGGACCAACAGGGTCTTGGCGACTCCGGGCACACCTTCCAGCAGGACATGGCCGTCGCAGAGAAGGGCGATGAGCATCCCGGTCACTGTGGGATCCTGCCCCACCACGGCCTTCCCAACCTCGGTCCGGACGTTCAACAGGGACTGCCGGGCAGGATCCTCCACCCCCTGATGGGCCGCCCCTCCGGAGTATTGGTAGTTGCTGTCCGTATAGCTGTTCGGCTGGTTGCTCATCGGGCCGTCGCCTCCTGTTCGATTCGTTCGATCTGTTGTGCCCACTGCACCAGTTGTCCTTCTGTCTGCGGCTTGGAATCAATTAACGACCACCGGATCGCCGGTGCTTGCCGTCCAAGGCGCCGGGCCACGGCGTCGACGATGACTTCCGCGGTGGCGTCGGTCCCCAGATTGAAATGCTTGGCCAACCGGGCGAGGGTTCCTGCCCGCAAATTGTCGGCCGCGCGTTCAACGGCACGTGAATCCTGATAGAGACGTGCACGGCCTTCGGCCGTTTCGGCTGCCTTTACCACCACGGGAAGCGGTTCAAAGACCAACGGTCCCAAGCGTCGTCCGCGCCAGAGAATGGCAAGGATAGCTACGACACCCAGCCATGGGCCCGCAAACGCCAGCCATGCAGGTGCAAGTTCGTTCAGCGTCGGGGCGGATCTATCGGACGCTACATCCATGAGGCCTGGTGTGTACCAGACCAAGTCGGGCGCGCCTCCCAAGGCCCGGATGGCCAATGCTGCGTTGCCTTCGGCAGCGACGTGTTGGTTTTCCAGCAACTCAGTGCTCCCCAGCACCACCACGCGCCCATCCGCCGAGGCCACATAAAGACCAGGTCCATCGCTGCGGGTGGCGTAGCAAATTACGGGACCCAGGTAGACGGGTCCTTGTGCTGCAACGGCTCCCGCCCGCTCTGCGTCTTCCTGGCCGCAGCCAGGTTCAAGGATTTTCGTTGCTTCGGGAACCACTCCGCCGGGACGGATGCCCGGCTCAAGGCCGTTCAGCGTGCGTAGTCGTGGTGCGACCACCACTAACCGGTCGGCATCGGACCTGAGATCTTCCAACTGCGACCTGTCCAGGAAACCGCGGGGGTCATAGAGCAGCACGGTGGTATGGGTGTCGTCGGAAATGGCTGTCAAGGTGTCTTCGAGGGTATCGGTGGGAGTTATGGCAACACCGTGGCGCCCCAGTATTTCGGCCAACGCCATGGCCCCGTCGGGAGCGGGATTACGGGTAGACAAGGCCCGGGAGTCGTTGGGCGCCGAGAACCGCTCCACTGCCAGGAACGTCACGAACGCGGCAAACACTACGCCCAGCGCAATCCAAACCAGGTGCTTTCGGAACCAACTCCACATGGCGCTGGTCCGCCGTGGAGGAGGAGTTCCTTCCTGCAAAGCTTCAGGCACCTGTTCCTGGAGGGTCATCGCGGCACCGCGAATCCCTGTTGGTACTGGCCGCTGAAGTCAGGTGTCAGGGCCAGGAGGTCTGTATCCAGCTTGCGCAGCTCGTCATAATCCGAGCGTGTCGCGGCCTGTTCTCCGTAGCGGACCGCATCAAACAGGCGGGCGGCATCAACAAGCCGGAGCTGGGCGGGAGCGAAGGCCTGGCCCAAGTGATTAGCGGCTTCATCGGCCGTCCGTCCAGCCCGCGCTTCAATAACATCGCGCTCCTCCGCGGAGCGCACCAAGGCCCGGAACTGATCGACGACGGCGGACGGCCAGTCGCCGTCGTCGGACGCGGCCAAAGCGCGCTTCCGATATGTGGCAGCGTCCACAACCGCGTCCTTGCCGTAAATGCCGGCAACGGAGGTTTTTCGCGTTGCATTCAGCCTGGGACGGACTACGAAGATAGCCACCACAATGAGTACCACAGCCAAGGCAATGATGAGGGGAACAGCGATGTTGCTGTCCGGGGAAGTTCCGTCCCCGTCCAGGGAGCTGAGCCAGTCCAGGAAATCGCGCCAAAGCTGGTCCAGCCAACTGGGCCGGGCTTGGGCATACTGCGCCTTGGATAGTTCCTCCGCGGCCCAACGACGTGCTTCGTCCCGGTCCGGACTCACCGGCGGCTCAGTGCCGG
The DNA here is from genome assembly GCF_052114885.1 of Paenarthrobacter sp. 2TAF44. Lineage (NCBI taxonomy): Bacteria > Bacillati > Actinomycetota > Actinomycetes > Micrococcales > Micrococcaceae > Paenarthrobacter > Paenarthrobacter sp. 2TAF44. The sequence continues at coordinate 106,839 of NZ_JBFRFP010000012.1, forward strand.
CCAAAGCGGGAATGACATGGAGTAAGGCTTGACTCATGCCTGCGGCCGGCGCCCGGGAGGAGTGCCTGGCCATTCTCCGCCGCCAGGAGGCCATGCGCTGCCCTGGAACTGTGGGGCAGGACCACCGGGAATTCCCTCCGGATCTGCACCACTTTCCATCAGGCGCATCAACTCCACGTCCAGCCCATCCCGACGCATTCGAAGATCCATATAGATGAGCGCGGACACCGAGGTTTGGAAAGCGAAGGTCACAGACCCTACCAAAGCCCCAATTGCCATCGAGATCACAGTCGTGAGGACCAGGGTGGAGGCCACTGTCCCGGCGTCGGGGTGGGGGGAGACTACGGAGCCTATCGCGGTAGCAGCGAGAGAAGCTGGAATCTGCACTATCTGGGCGATGATTCCCACCATGACGCTCACCAGCAGCGTTATGCCGAAGATGCGCCACCAATTGCTCTTGGTCAACTGCCAGGATCGCAGGAGTCCGTCATAGACGCCGATCCGCTCCACGACGATGGCGGCGGGGGCGAACATGAGCTTCAGTCCAATCCAGACAAAGACGACGATGGCCCCGAAGCCCAAGGGAAAGACAATCAACAAGGCAGCCGGTCCCAAGGCCGTGAACAACAGCACGGCAATCCCGACGACGGCAGCTGCGGCCAGCAGTCCACCGAAAGTGAGCACGGCTGCTACTCCCAGGAGAGGCAGGATCCGCCCGACAGCCAGCTTCCACATTTGACCGAAGCCCGTCCGCCGGTTGAGGACAGAACGGGAAACCGGAATGACCATGACGCCCTGAAGAACGGCGCCGAGAAAGCCGATCAACACGGAGACTCCCACCGAACCCGCCATGACGGCCACGAACGGGCCGAAGAACCCAGCCGCGTCCCCGCTGAAATCCGTCGCTTCCAACGAATCCATAAGCTCGTACATGGCGACGGTGACAACACCCAGGAGGGCAGCGGCAACGGCCTGGACGATCAGGGCTGAACCAAACATGGAGGCGGCATTCCGGCGTATGGTCTGGAAGGAGCCATCAAGCAGCTCCCCGAATTGCAGGGGCCTCAAGGGAATGACACCTGGCTTGGGTGGGGCAACGTACATTGGTTGGCCATAGGGCGGACCGCCGGGCGCTCCATAGTATGGACCGCCGGGCCCAGCCGCAGGCCATCCGCCCGCTGGTCCTGGTCCTGGTCCTGGTCCGGGCGGAGGGTAGCCCGGCCAATTGTTGGCGCCACCCTGTGGGTGTGACCATGTGGGTGGCCCACCCCACTGGGGCTGGTTGCCCCAGGCAGGCTGACCGCCCGGATATGGCTGCTGGCCGTGCTCTGGCTGTGACACGATTTCCTCCCCAAGAGACCCGGCCGCCGACATGCGACGTCCCCCACATTGGACCTTCGCCCCAAGCCTATAGTCCCGGTGTCCTCCCTCATAGCTTGAAGCCCTCACTGTCCTGGCCAGCGGAACTACGTCGAGCCAAGCGCGGACGTGCAGTACGGTGGAAGTGCCTTGGGGGACGCCATGCCGTGCGGCCGCCCAACAGGACAAAGGCTGGGCGATAAGGGAATATATAACTATGAAGGCACGCATTCTGGTAGTTGACGACGACGAAGCGCTCGCAGAGATGATTGGTATTGTCCTGCGCAATGATGGCTTCGAGCCGGTATTCTGCGCAGACGGCGGCCAGGCTCTTGAAGTGTTCCGTTCGTCCAAGCCCGATTTGGTCCTCTTGGATCTCATGCTTCCGGGTTCGGATGGCATCGAAGTTTGTCGGCAGATTCGTGGAGAATCGGACGTTCCCATCGTCATGCTCACCGCAAAATCGGACACCTCGGATGTTGTCCGCGGCCTTGAATCCGGTGCTGACGATTACGTGCCCAAGCCTTTTAAACCCGCTGAACTCGTGGCCCGAGTCCGTGCACGCCTTCGGCCGGGCGAACAAAAGGCGCCTGAAACCTTGCGGATTGCTGATGTAACCATCGACGTCGCCGGGCACCTGGTCACCCGCGGTGGAGAGCGAATCTCGCTTACACCGTTGGAGTTCGACCTCCTGGTAGCACTGGCCCGCAAGCCGTGGCAGGTCTTCACGCGCGAACTTTTGCTTGAACAGGTATGGGGATACCGCCATGCCGCGGACACCCGGCTGGTCAATGTCCACGTTCAGCGTTTGCGCTCCAAGATTGAACGGGATCCGGAAGCGCCCGAAGTTGTATTGACGGTGCGTGGTGTCGGGTATAAAGCAGGTTCCTGAGTCTCCCACCGGCAAGACCGGCACCACGCGAGCCCAGGAGCAGACCGCAGCCCAGGAACAGACCGCAGAGACTTCGGCGTCCGGGAATTCACCCTCCGCTCCCAGCGATCCAGTAAGAAGGAATCTTCCCTGGCTGATGTGGCGCGCCAGGATATGGACGCGACGTGGCCTGATTCTGGTTCTGAGGGTTTCCCGACTCGTCTCGATCGGTGTCCGGCAGATACGGCCGGGTCTTCGCTTCCTCTGGCGTTCTTTGCTGAGGCGGTGGCGCCGGTCTTTGGAGTTCAGGACCGTGCTGACGACTCTCCTGCTTGCCGTGACGTCTTTTGCGATCGTCGGAGCTTACCTTTCCAACCAGATCGCGAATAACCTGTTCCAGGAAAGGCTGGCCCAGGCGGAGTCGGAATCCCGCTACAACGTCAAACAGGTTCAGGACACCTTCGACGGCGCACAGGTTACTGATCAATCAAGCGTCATCACGTTGGTTTATGACACATTAACCGCCGTAGAGGGCCGGGGCTCTGTGATCCAGCGGCGCTACGTCTTTGAAGCAGTGCCGGAACAGACCAAACCCCGTAACCGCTGGGTTGAGTCGCGCGCCTCGGACCAGCTCACGGTCCGCGTCATCCCGCCGGAATTGCGAAAGGCTGTCCAGGAAGGCGGGAAGCAACAATTCTGGGCCTCCATGCAATTCCCGGTCGGAAACGAGGACCGCCCGGGTATTGCTGTCGGAAACAAAGTGACCTTCAACGGCACTGCCTATGAGCTGTATTTGATCTATGACCTGAACACTGCCCAGAAGACCCTGGACGAAATCCAGAACGTGCTGTGGGCAGGTGGCGCGGCGCTGGTGCTCATGATCGGTGCCATCGCCTGGTACGTCACCCGCAACGTCGTCAGCCCTGTGAGCCACGCTGCCGTGGTGTCGGAAAAGCTGGCGGCAGGCCAACTCCAAGAGCGCATGGTGGTCAAAGGCGAGGATGAGGTAGCCAGGCTTGGTGCGTCGTTCAACCATATGGCCGCCAGCCTGCAGGAGCAGATCACGCAGTTGGCCACGTTGTCCCAAATGCAGCAAAGATTCGTCTCGGATGTTTCGCACGAACTTCGCACCCCCTTGACCACCGTTCGCATGGCTGCCGAGGTCCTTTACGATGCCCGTGAAGACTTTGATCCTATGAACAAACGCTCGGCCGAACTCCTCTATCACCAGGTGGAGCGGTTCCAGTCCTTGTTGTCGGATTTGCTGGAGATTTCGCGCTTCGATGCTGGGGCCGCCGTCTTGGACGCTGAACCCCAGGACATCTTCCAGGTGATTTCGCACGTCATGGAGGGTGCAGCACCCGTAGCCGCCGAATACGGCTCTGAGGTCCGCCTGAACGCCCGTCAGAAGAGCATCATTGTCGAAATGGACTCGCGCAGGATTGACCGGATCCTGAGGAACCTGCTTCTCAACGCCCTTGAGCACGGCGAAGGAAAGCCGATCCACATTTCCGTGGCAGCAAACCATGACGCCGTGGCCGTGGCCGTGCGTGACCACGGTATTGGAATGAGCCAAGCGGAAGCTGCCAGGGTTTTCGACCGCTTCTGGCGGGCTGACCCGGCACGTGCCCGTACCACTGGTGGCAGCGGACTGGGCTTGTCCATCGCCGCTGAGGACACCAAGCTGCACAACGGCTGGCTTCAGGCATGGGGCCGCAAAGGGGCGGGCTCAAACTTCAGGTTGACCTTGCCGCTCAAGCAGGGCGGAACCATCCTCAAGTCGCCACTTCAGCTGGAACCTGCCGACATCGAATTGCCCGGAGCCGGCAGCGAACGCCAGATGCTTGTCCTGGGTACGGGTTTTGGCGCCACAGAGGGCAAGTCCGACGTCGGAACGCCTCCTTTGGGTGACAAGGGAAAGGGCGATGCATCATGAGCGTCCTTGGCACCGCACGCAGACGGGCTGCCGTTGCCGTGCTGGCGGCGCTCATGGTCTTGCTGGCTTCATGCGCCCAGATTCCCCGCTCCGGCCCAGTGGGAAAAAGCCAGGATGAGGGAGCAGGAAACCCCAACGCCCCTGTTTTCTTCCCCGCAGCACCGCGGGCGGGCTCCACACCTGAAGCCGTCATTGAGGATTTCTATATGGCCGGCAGCGGCTATGAGGACGACTATCCCGTAGCACGGCAATATCTGACCCAGGCCCAGGCCGTTACGTGGAAACCGGACAAGCGGGCCGTCGTGTTCCGCGGGGCGCACGTGGTCAAGACGGCCGTGGAGAATGAATACCTCTACGAGGTCGATCTTGCCTACACGGTGGATGCGGACGGAATAGCCACGCAGTTCCCACCTGGGACCAAGGAGACCATCCCCGTCTCGCTGGAGAAAGTGGAAGGGGAGTGGCGGATCTCCAAAGTTCCGGATGGTACTGCGATTCCGGAAGAGACGTTCAAAGTCATTTACGGCGCCTTCCCCATCTACTTCTATGACCCGACGTTCACGTATGCGGTGCCGGACTACCGATGGTTCATCAAGAAGAAGACTGTTAAATCCATGACCAGCGCCCTTCTTGCCGGGCCTGCGCCCTACTTGCGTGGGGCAGTGGTGAGCGCCTTTCCCTCTGGAATGAAGTTGGCCCGGGAATCTGTCCCGGTAGTTTCCGGAGCAGCCCAGGTGGATTTGTCAGCCAAGGAACTGTTCGACGCATCGGCAGAAGACCGCCAACGCATGCAGAACCAGCTGGCACTAACGTTCAGGGGGCAACCGGACGTCATTAATGTCCAGCTTCGCGCCGACCAGGACCTGGTCCGAGTCGAGGACAACGGGACAGTTCTACCGCCGGTTGTGGACAAGAATGTGCCTGCCCGCCAGATTGCGGTCAATAACGGCGACTTGGTCCGCTACGAGAACAATCGTGTTTCACCATTGCCTGACATCCAGTCGGTTGCAGGCCTTGGGCCCCATTCACCCGCCGAATCGCCTGTATCCCAAACCGTTGCCTTCCTCAACGGCGACAAAACCACCTTGTACTCCATCGAGCCGGGTCAACCGGCCCGCCAGTTGACCACCCGAAGCACGCTGACCGGGCCATCGTTCAGTCCTCATGATTGGGTTTGGACGGCGGGACCAGGCGCCAGCGGGAATACTGAGGTTGTGGCTTTCAAACCCACGGGCGTTGCCCCCGGAATGGCCATACCCACGGCGACCATATCTCCCACGTGGCTGTCTGGACGGACTGTCAAGGATTTTCGGATCTCGCGCGAAGGTACCCGGGCCCTGGTGATATCCGAGGCGAACGGTAAATCAGTGGTTCAGGTGACGGGCATCGTCCGGAATGCAGACGGCGCGCCGAAGGATCTCACGGCTCCTGTCACTCTTTTCACCTCCACCTCGCCTGACCAGGGAGTGTGGGTCAACGGATCCACGGTTGCCGTCATGGCCAGTTCGGCGACGGCTACAGTGGTTCCGGAGTTGCTCTCCCTTACCTCGGGGGAGCCGCAGCAACTGGCACCCTGGGACGGCCTCATGAGCCTGAGCGCAGGGAACGGGTCAGAACAGATCTACGGCCAGTCCGCAGCGGGAATTTTCCAACGTGTCGGAAATGGTTGGGAGCTTCAGCTCAAGGGCCCAACGGAGCCGGCCTTCCCCGGCTAAGCCGGAGCGCCCTGGAGGCGCTGCCGCAACAAGACGGTGGTTGTTCACATAGCGGGTTCCAGGGCTGTCACCGGAACAAAAAGTGCTCAAGGCTACCAGCATGATCGTTTCCTTGAACAACCTTCCATCTGCCGTCAATTGTCCTGGATCTGCTCAACGTATCCGACGCCGGCTTGACCCGGATGTTGGTGCCCCGGACTCCTCAGGACCCCGGCGACGCGGAAAAGACAGGCGCTTGCTTGGGCGCCTGATCGCGAACCTGCAAGGGGCGTTGATGGAGTTGCTTGCACTACTGGTTCCCGCTGATTGCGTCTGCTGTGGTGTGGAAGATACCGTCCTGTGCAGGCATTGTGCCAAGCGGGTGCGTCAGCTTTGCAGGAAGCCCTTCAGGGCCGAACAGGAATCGCCTGCGCTGGTTGATGTGGATGGCACCGTAAAGCTGGGCGTGGTGGCCGCGGGGCCCTACAGGGATGAACTTTCGCAGTCCCTGTTGTCCTTCAAGAGCTTCGGCCAGAGGCGACTGGCTGAGGTGTTGGCGCCCTGCCTCGGAAACGCAGTTCGGCTGGCCACTGGTGACCGGCCAGGCTTCTGCATTGTTCCTGTTCCCAGCAGCGCGAAGGCCTTCCGAAGCCGGGGTTTCAGCCCCATACACGTTCTGCTCCGCTGCATGAAGAGACGAGGGATGTTGTCCCGGTGTCCGGGTTTTGATGCACTTGAGAAGACCGGGAGTCTCCTGGAAAACAGGGGGCTGGCCGCAACGTGCAAAGACCTGATCGGAAATGGCGTCAGGGCCATCCTTGGCGCGGAGGGGAGGGATGGTTCCACAGGCCAAAAAGGACTCGGCAGGGGTGAGCGGGCCAGGCGTGTCCGGGGTTCCATGAGGGTTCGGCCCCGCTACAGGGAACAGATCCGTGGGCAAAGGTGCCTGATTGTGGACGATGTTCTCACCACTGGAGCCACGCTTGCGGAGGCTGCACGGGCAGTGTCTGCGGCCGGAGGGATAGTCTGCGGCGCCGTTGTTCTCGCGGCCACGAGGCCACCAGCCTACGCCTCGCACACCGCCGGAGACGAGCCCCGGGGTGGGGTTAAGACGCAAACAAAAAATAAGTGGCCAAAGGGTGAATAACTCGTGCCGATGAACTAACGTCGGTTGTGGGTACCAAGAACAGATGTACCTGTCGATAGCGGCTCGGAAAGGGGCTCGACTGTCCGTCAGACCAGCCCCCTACAGCGTCGTTGTCGTGTCACCTGAGTTATTTGGAGGGCACCATGGAGTTCATGATCAGCGGACGAAATCTGACAGTTTCTGACCGCTTTCGCGAATATGCCGGCGAGAAAATCTCAAAGATTGAATCGTTGGGGGACAAAGTCCAGCGAGTCGACGCCAAGGTTTCCAAGGAGACCAACCCCCGGCAAACGCCGGGACAGCTCACCGTTGAAGTGACAGTTCTGGGCCGAGGCCCCGTTATCCGTGCCGAGGCCACAGCCGCTGACAAATTTGCTGCCTTCGATCTTGCGTACAACAAGCTGCTTGAGCGGTTGCGTCGCGCAAAGGACAGGAAGAAGGTGCACCATGGGCGACACACGCCCAAGGCCGTTCGGGAAGCAACGGCCTCCCTTGAGCCCGCGAGTGCCAGCGAGCCAATTTACGTAGAGGCCAACAGCCACCAGGAGCCTTCACCGCAGGCCGATGTGCGGTCGCCCTACGAGATCGAGAACGACATTCCAGCGGGAGATTCACCCGTTTTGATCCGTCGGAAGGTTTTCCCTGCAGCATCCCTCACGCTCGATGATGCGGTGGACAACATGGAACTGGTGGGACACAACTTCTACCTGTTCCTGGATAAGGAAACCAATGCGCCCTCGGTTGTGTACCGGCGCAATGGCTGGACTTATGGTGTCATAACCCTGGACTCCACCTGCGAGCCCGGCGAGGAAGCCGTGGAGGAGAAGATCCACGCGTACCGCTCAGATGACCAGGCGGCCACCGCCAAGTAAGGCTTGATCGCCGTGAAAGGACTTCAATGACCGCTTCGCTGAGCCTCTCACAGGCACGGCGGATCGCATTGGCAGCCCAAGGATTGGCGAAAGTCCGGCCCGCCGGCCCCGTGACCTCACGGGCGGTGGGCCGGACCTTTGCCCAGATCCAGCTTGTCCAGATCGACTCCGTGAATGTGTTGGCCCGGAGCCACTATCTGCCATTCTTTTCCCGTTTGGGAAACTACGATCCGGCAATCCTTCACTCCATGGCAGGTAGAAACCCTCGCAAAATGATGGAGTACTGGGCACACGAAGCCAGCTATATCCGACCGGAGCATTTTCAGGATCTCCTTCTCTGGCAAAAGCGGGCGTGGGTGGGTGCTCATCACTTGGAGCCCACCGTGCGGATTGCCATGGAGGAACGAATCCTCGCGGCCCTGGAGGCTGGACCGCCGATGACGGCGTCTGCCTTGACTGCACAACTTGGGCACACAGGGGATGCTGAAAGCGGAAATTGGGGCTGGAACTGGAACACCGTAAAGCGCGTTCTAGAGCATCTGTTTGAAGAAGGCCGCGTTTCGGCAGCTTCGCGCACACCCCAATTCGAACGCCTCTACACGCTTACTTCCAGGGTTCTGCCGGGTTCGGTGCACGGCGGGATGGATGCAGATGCCGCCCTTGACCGGCTCATGGATGCAGCCGCAATGGCACACGGCATCGGAACGGTCCGCTGTTTTGCCGACTATTTTCGGACCCCGCTGAAGGCTGGGGAGGCGTCGGTGCAGCGCCTTCTCCAGGCAGGCCGGTTGGAGCGCGTTTCCGTTCGCGGTTGGGACCGGGAAACCTACCGGCACGTCGAGGCCAGATTGCCACGCAGGGCCGAAGGCCGGGCGCTGCTGAGCCCTTTTGACTCGCTGGTCTTCGAGCGGCGGCGCCTGGAAGAGTTGTTCGGATTCCACTATCGGATTGAGATCTACACGCCCGCTGCCAAGCGCCGTTTTGGCTACTATGTTTTGCCCTTCCTGCTCAGGGAAGGCATCGTGGCTCGGGTCGATTTGAAGGCTGACAGGGCCGCAGGCCAACTCCTGGTTCGGTCCGCCTTTGGTGAGCCAGGAGCGCCACCGGATACCGCCGTCGAGCTTTCCGCCGAATTGTGGCTCCTGGCCCAATGGTTCGGCCTTCAGGAAGTTGTTGTGTGGCCCGTGGGGGATCTCTCGGTACCGCTCGCCGAGGCAGTGGGCCGGGGCCCTGTCGGACGCTGTGAACCAGAGGGGCAAAGCAGTCCGCTCACAGGGGAACCGGATAACGTGGCGATACTCTCTCCCGTAGACTGAAACAGCCAGAATTCGGCAGCATGAGACTGGGAGCAATTTCACGTGGCATCACTAATCGAAAAACTTCTCCGCACGGGTGACAAGAAAACACTCAGGCAACTGCGGAACTATGCCGATTCCATCAATGCCCTGGAAGACTCTTTCAAGACGTTCTCTGACGCTGAACTTCGGGAGGAAACGGACCGTCTGCGCTCGCGGCACCAGGACAGCGAGACCTTGGACGCTCTCCTGCCCGAGGCATTCGCTGCAGTCCGCGAGGCCTCATCCCGAACGCTGGGCATGCGGCACTTTGACGTGCAGCTCATGGGTGGCGCCGCCCTCCACCTGGGCAACATCGCCGAAATGAAAACCGGTGAAGGCAAGACCCTCGTGGCAACTGCACCGGCATACCTCAATGCCCTTACGGGCAAGGGCGTCCACGTGGTCACGGTGAATGATTACCTCGCCGAATACCAGTCCGAGCTTATGGGACGTGTCTACCGCTTCCTTGGCCTCACAAGCGGCTGCATCCTCTCCAACCAGGATCCGTCCGTGCGTCGGCAGCAGTACGCGGCAGACATCACCTACGGGACAAACAACGAATTTGGCTTCGACTATTTGCGCGACAACATGGCCTGGGACGCCAGTGAACTGGTCCAGCGCGGCCACAACTTCGCCATTGTGGATGAAGTTGACTCGATTCTGATTGATGAAGCGCGTACCCCCCTCATCATCTCCGGCCCGGCCCAAGGCGACACAAACCGCTGGTTCAGCGAATTCGCGAAGGTCGTACTCCGACTTCAACCAGAGGTTGACTACGAAGTCGACGAGAAGAAGCGGACTGTTGGTGTCTTGGAAGCCGGCATTGAAAAGGTGGAGGACTACCTCGGTATCCAGAACCTGTACGAATCGGCCAACACCCCACTCATTGGTTTCCTGAACAACGCCATCAAGGCGAAGGAACTCTTCAAGCGCGATAAGGATTACGTCATCCTCGACGGCGAGGTCCTGATTGTTGACGAGCACACAGGCCGTATCCTCGCCGGGCGACGATACAACGAAGGCATGCACCAGGCCATTGAGGCCAAGGAAAACGTCGAGATCAAGGCCGAAAACCAGACTCTGGCAACGGTAACGCTGCAGAACTACTTCCGCATGTATTCCAAGCTGTCCGGCATGACGGGTACGGCCGAGACCGAGGCAGCCGAGTTCATGAGCACGTACAAACTCGGCGTTGTGCCGATCCCCACAAACCGGGACATGCAGCGCATTGACCAGTCGGACCTTGTCTACAAGAACGAGATTGTCAAGTTTGACGCCGTCGTCAAGGACATCGCGGAACGCCACGAGAAGGGCCAGCCCGTACTGGTTGGCACCACCAGCGTTGAGAAGAGCGAGTATCTGTCCAAGCTGCTGGCGAAGGAAGGAATCCGCCACGAGGTTCTCAACGCCAAGAACCACGCGCGGGAAGCCTCCATCGTGGCTCAGGCCGGACGTAAGGGTGCTGTCACGGTAGCCACCAACATGGCGGGCCGCGGTACCGACATCATGCTTGGTGGCAACGCCGAATTCACCGCTATCGCAGATCTCGCCAAGAGGGGCCTGGATCCGGAGGAGAACTCGGAAGAGTATGAAGCAGCATGGCCGGAGGCACTCGCTGCGGCCAAGCAGGCGGTTAAGGACGAGCACGAGGAAGTACTGGACCTCGGCGGCCTCTACGTGCTGGGCACCGAGCGCCACGAATCCCGCCGGATTGATAATCAGTTGCGGGGCCGCTCCGGACGTCAGGGCGATCCCGGGGAATCCCGTTTCTACCTTTCACTGACGGATGACCTCATGAGGCTGTTCAATTCCGGTGCTGCCGAGCGGCTCATGAACAGTTCCGTGCCCGACGACGTCGCGCTGGAATCAAAGCTTGTCTCCCGTGCCATTGCCTCGGCTCAAGGTCAGGTGGAAGCCCGCAACGCGGAGCAGCGTAAGAACGTCCTCAAGTACGACGACGTCCTGAACCGCCAGCGTGAAGCGATCTACGGGGACCGTCGTCGGATCCTGGAAGGCGATGACCTCCACGAAAAGGTCCAGTTCTTCCTGGAAGACACCATCAACGCCCTTATTGACGCCGCTACGGCAGAAGGCAACGGCGATGACTGGGACTTCAATCAGCTCTGGTCCAACCTGAAGACGCTTTACCCGGCCACCGTAACTGCCCAGGAAATCATTGATGAGGCCGGCGGCAAGTCCAGGGTCACTGCCGAATTCCTCAAGGAAGAGATCCTCTCTGACGCACGGCTGGTGTACCAGGCCCGTGAAGAAGCCATTGGCTCTGAAAGTATGCGGGAGCTCGAGCGCAGGGTGGTTCTCTCGGTGCTTGGGCGTAAATGGCAAGAGCACTTGTACGAGATGGACTACCTCAAAGAGGGCATCGGGCTGCGGGCCATGGCCCAACGGGATCCGCTGGTTGAGTACCAGCGCGAAGGCTTCGTGATGTTCCAAAGCATGATGGAAGCCATTCGCGAGGAAAGCATTGGCTTCCTCTACAACCTTGAAGTTGAGGTAACCCCCGCCGAAGATGTCGTTGTTGCCGACGATACTGTGGCAGGTGCACACACCGAGCACCACGATCCCCAGATCCGGGCTGCCGGTCTGGAGACACCCGAAAAGCCGGCCCAATTGCAGTACACAGCCCCAGGCGAGGACGGAGCGAGCCAGACCCGCATCGAAGGCCGCTCCTCGGGACGATCCGGTAATCCTGCCAAGGCGGCCACCCAGGAGCAGCGCAAAACTGCCAAGAAGAAGCGACGCTGATCCAGTGCCTATGAAAACGGACCCCGGACACATGTCCGGGGTCTTTTTTCGTGGATCCGCCTTCTCCTGATCGAGGCAACCTGCCTGGTTCAGGGGTGGCTAGTCAATCACGGGTGCCTAGCCAATCACGGGCGCCTAGCCAATCTGGGTGACTAGCCAATCTCCAGGGCGGTGACCTGCCACGTCCCGTCGGAGTGTTCCAACCTCATGGCAATAGCGCGGGAGCGCTGCTCCTCAGAAACAACGATGCTGACCTCGTAGATGGAGTCTGAAATGGCGCAAGCACGGACGGAACGGACCATTGGGCTTCTGTGAACCTGTAGCGAGCCGCGGGTGCGTGCAGAGTGTTCGCGTGTAAGGGCGGCCCGATGCTGGAGCGAGAGAAAGCATTGCTCATCGAGGGATCTGGACAGCTGGACAACGGACCGTGTCCCGGCAAGGACCTCAACCGCAGCTTGGGCGATGCTTCGTGCCACCAGCCTTACGTCAAGGGTAGAAGGGTTGGCTCCGGCGTTCGTTGCAGAATGTTTTGTTCTTTGGCGGTCTGCGTGGCGGCGTGCAGTTACTACAGTCATGGTCAATCCTCATGAGTTCACTCTGTGAGCCGTTGCGCGGGCATCGCTTGGCTCAGGTTGCTACGTCTGGGATGACAATGGGACTGCTCTTAGGTCATGAACGAGTGCCCCTGAGTGGGTGCCGTTCAATACATTCGGATTCTTTACGGGCGGCGAGGACCTCAGCCGGGCGTTGGGGGCTGCAGGACTTGTCCCGGGCGCAACGTCGCCGGATCGTTGCCAATGATCCCTCGGTTGGCTGAATACCACATCGGCCAATGGAGTGCTATATCAACGTCGGTTGCGAAGGGTCCAAGGTTGTCTGCGGCAATGGACCACAGCGTGTCACCCGGCTTGACCACAACGCTGGCTTCAGCGCGATGTTCAAACGCCCTCTCGCGAGAGCCTTGTCGCGACAGGAGGCCGGGTTCAACTGTGGGAGCCTGTGGCTGCCAGGCAGGCCCTGACCGATTTGCCTCGTGGCTTTCTTCGGTGGTTCGCGCAGGGGCCATCACCACAGCGGGCAGGGGTTCTTGTACTCCAGCGGACGGATGCCACGCTGCCCTGCCTGTGGCGCCACTGGAAGTGGCCTGCCATTGAGGTTCCGGCGCTGCCGCAGCCTGAGCGGCCTGAATTCCGAGGAGATTCAGGCTTAGAAGGGCAAACGCCAGTCTCAGCATGAAAGCTGGACTGAACTTGGCGATGGCGTTGGCGCTGCCGCTCCTCCCCGCACTTTGCAGAACTGCAGCCCAAGCTGCGAGGCCAAGTGAGAGGACCCACCAAGACACGATGGCAATTCCCGAGGCGCTGGACGCAAGGGCGAGGAGGTGGTCGAACGTATTTCTCTGCCCGTGGGCTGCATCCACCTGCCACTGCCCCAAGAGGTTCTGCCCAACGATTAGCAGCAAAAGTCCCAACGCGAGGAGTACGGCGGCCAACGTGGCATCGTGGCGGACCCTTGCCGGATCGCTGCTCATACTTACCCCTTCGGCTGTTTAATGCTGTTTGATGTCATTTAGTGCTGTTTGCCCATTCTCAGCATAGTCAAAGGACTTTGTCCAATCATGACGGGAAAATCCCATTGCGCTTGGCGCCACGCGCTACGGGTTCTATTGTGACCATATGAGATGGGACTCTCTCTTTGAAGATCTGGAAGCGCAATTTTCTGCTGAGCGCGCCTTGGCCCGTGAATCGGAAATATCCGAACGCGTGAGAGTCGAGCTAGCCGGCCTTGACCTTGTGGACAGGCTTCGGGGAGTCGGCGGAGCTGAGATCGCTTTGGTGCTGAGCGGCGGTATTTCTCTCCAGGGGACGTTGGGTCATGTCGGTGGGGATTGGTTTGTGTTGATCGACAACGGACGGCAATGGCTCATTCCATGCGCATCGGTACGTCTTTACGACGGACTCGGAAGATTGGTTAGAAAACCTGTTTCCCAGATCCAAAGTTCGCTAAGGCTTGCCAGCGCCCTCCGCGGACTCTCGCGTGACAGGACCCAGGTGACGGTCGTCTTGGCCACCGGCCCGGAGGGAGGCCACAGGCTCCATGGCGTCATCGACAGGGTTGGGCGTGACCATTTCGATTTTGCCGATACGCGGGGCGAGGTGCGGCGCGGGGGTGCAGTGGCCGCCGTGAGGACAATTCCATTTACATCACTTGAGGCGGTCTGCTCGAGCGGGAGCCAGGGGCTCTAGCCGTTCATCGGCCCGATTGGTTCCCGAACGCTAGCTCGACTTGGATTTGGCCTCTTCAATCATGCGGCTGGCCTCGGCATACCGATCCTCGATGTATTGTTCCAGCATCTTTTCCTCGATGCGCCATTGACCACGTCCTCCGACCTGAATGGCTTTCAACTCACCGCTGCGCACCAGGGCATAGGCCTGTGGCGAGTTTATCTGCAGTTGTTCGGCGACGTCCGCCAGAGTCAGGAATCGGGGCATGGGACTATTTTGGCATCTGTTGGCGCCGTTTGGCACAGTTATCCACAATTTCCCATGATTTGGAGTTCTTGACTTTGGCGTAGGCCATGTCACGGCAACAATGAAGAGGCGGCGCGGGTAACCATGCCATGAGAACTTCAATGGGGGAGCAGGAAAATGGATCCGAGTGCAGGCGTCGCCGGCAACAGGTTGAAGAAGCCATCTTGGAGGGATCCACGACTACTGGTGGGAGTACTGCTCATGCTTGTATCCGTCGCCGGAGTCATCTCAGTTGTCAGTACCGCTGATCGGACCACTCAGGTTTATGCCGCACGGGAGGGTATTTCGGTTGGGCAAACCGTGGTTCCTGAGGATTTAACCGTCGTCCAGGTTCGCTTGGATGACGTCGAGTCCGGCTATGTAACCGTGGAGGACGGAATTGACCAGGGCAAGGTAGCTCTACAGAGAATTGAGAAGGGCCAACTCGTTCCACAGAAGAGCCTCGGACAGGCTGACGTCCTGAACCGCAAGCCTGTTGCCATATCGATGGAAGAGTCACTTCCAGCGCAGGCGGTTCCCGGGGCGAAGGTGGACGTCTGGGTCGCAATGCCCGGTTCCCAAAACGCTTTTGAAGAACCACAGCTATTGCTGCCCGGCGCCGAAATCGCAGAAGTAACAGCGGGTTCGAGTGCTCTCGGTGCCTCAAAGACAACGGTCGTGCTGGTGCTGGTCACGGACAAGCAGATGCCCAAGCTGCTGGGCGCCAAGGCCAACGCCGCCAAGGTGTCTGTTGTTTGGAACCCTGCGGGCATCAGCCAATGAGCATCCCGGTCATCACTGTTGGCCAGGCACAGGAAGCCGTGGTTGGCGGGCTGGAGCGCTTGCATGGCCCCGTCACTGTGGTCCGGCGGTGTTCAGAGCTTGCAGAGTTGATGGCTGCCTGCCAAAGCGGGCTTGCCCTGGCCGCCGTCGTTGCCGAAGGCTCCGAAGAGTTAACCGCTACATTGGTGGACCGGCTGGCCGCCGTAGGTGTGTCCATTCTCGCCCTGACCGTGGACCCCCTGGAGGTCTCCAGGCTCACCGCTATTGGTGTAGTAACAGCGTCTACCGATATTAAGCCCGCCGATCTTGCCCTGAGGATTTCTGATGCAGTGGGCCGCCACGGTGGGCCCGTTGGAGCCCGCAAGTTTCCAGACGCCGGATTCGCGGACTCATCTGCGGGATTCCAGTTGGCGCCGGAAACCCCAGAACCAGAAGCGGCAGGCGGGGGGAGGGTGATAGCAGTGTGGGGACCAACGGGCGCTCCGGGAAGAACTCTGGTTGCGGTAAACATGGCTGCCGAGTTGGCGGCCGAAGGCAAGTCCGTGATTCTTGTGGATGCGGACAGTTACGGTGCGAGCGTATCGGCCATGCTTGGGCTGCTGGAGGAGTCGGCGGGCCTCGCCCAGGCGTGCAGACTCGCTGACCAAGGATTGCTGGATGCGGATGCACTGGACAGGGCTGCTACGCCTGTCTTCATCAAGACTGGTGGATTTCGAGTACTCACTGGAACCACAAGGGCGGACCGCTGGACTGAACTGAGGGCCTCCGCACTCTCGCTTGTCCTCCAAAGGGCCAAGCAAGTGGCCGAGGTGGTTGTCGTGGACACCGGCTTCTGCCTGGAAGCAGATGAGGAACTGAGCTTTGACACTATGGCGCCACGCCGCAATGGCGCTACCCTGCGCAGTTTGGAGCTGGCAGACGAGGTTTTTGCCGTTGGGGCTGCGGATGCAATCGGCGTCCCGCGATTGGTCCGTGGCCTTGCCGAGCTCGAAGCTGCGGTTCCACAGGCAACGCCACGGGTGCTCCTCAATAAGGTGAAGCGGGCCACGGTGGGCCGTTCGCCCCGACAGCAGTTATCCGAGGCCTGGGAGCGCTTCGGCCCTGGCCATGGCGTTGATGCCTACTTACCTGCAGACGCAGAAGCGTGCGATGCTGCACTATTGTCGGGATCTGTCCTGTTGGAATCATCGCCCGACTCTCCCTTGCGAAAAGCCATCGCGGGGTTAGTCTGTGCACCTATCCAGCAAAATCGGAAATCCCTTGGCCGATCTACCAGAGCCTTCGGTGTGCTTAAGCGCTAGGCTCGCCATGTGGGCTGCAGAGTCGCAGCAATCAACATGTGATGGAGGCGTTTGTAGATGTCGTCAGGATCCAGCGTGGAGGATCGGTCCGATGCAGCAGTTGTCCGTGAAGGGTTCTTCGGTGACTACTATGAGCATCTCGCAGAGGAGGACTCCCGGGCGTACGCGCCCGAGCTGCTGATTTCGCGGGCAAGCACACATAGGAAAGTTGCCCATTCCCGGCGACCTGGAAATGCCATTGTGGAAATCGGCGTCGAAGCCGACCGAAACGTCGTATACATCGTTACTGATGACATGCCGTTCCTTGTTGACTCCGTAAACGCCGAACTCGTTCGCCAAAACTGCGCGATCCGGCTGGTGATGCACCCGCTTTTCGTGGTTACCCGTGACCGCGTTTCCGGCGAGCTCACCGGCGCTTCCAGGGTTCCGTCAAATATCGGCATTTCCAGCGGCGACACCGCTGCGCTGCCCAGTGTCGCCCACCTGCTCGGCGACAACGATAACGCCTCGCACATGGAGTCCTGGATCGCCGTCGAAATTGACCGCGTCAGCGAGGAAGCCCGAGCAGAATTGGTTGCCGGCTTACAACGCATCCTGGGCGATGTCCGTGCCGCAGTGGAGGACTGGCCGAAAATGCGCAGCAAGGCGCTGGAGCTGGCAGAAGCGCTTGGAAAGGTCTCGCACCCGGAACAGATTGCCGAACTCAGGCAGGCGCAGGACCTTTTGCGCTGGCTGGATGACGGCAACTTCACCTTCCTCGGGTACCGCGAATACGACCTCGTGAACGAAGACGGCGAGGACGTCCTGGAACTTCGTGAGCACAGCGGACTTGGCTTGCTCCGCGAGGGCGACAACACGCGGCAGATCCAGCACCTCACTGACGCCGGCCGCAAGCGCGCCCGTGAAAAGCGGGCCTTGGTTATCACAAAAGCGAACTCCCGCTCAACCGTGCACCGTCCGGCATACCTGGACTATATCGGAGTCAAGAGCTTCGACGCCGCCGGAAACGTCAACGGCGAGCGTCGCTTCATCGGGCTCTTCGCCACAAGTGCCTACACGGGATCGGTTCGCAACATACCCATCGTCCGCGACAAAGTGGATGCAGTGTTGCGTAACGCAGGCTTCCCGATGGACTCACACTCGGGCAAGGACCTCCTGGGCATCCTGGAAACATACCCTCGCGACGAACTGTTCCAGATCGAAATTCCGGACCTTGCGGCTACGGCCACCGGGATCCAGCGACTCCAGGAACGGCGCCGGACCAAGCTTTTCCTGCGCCCCGACATTTACGGACGATTCATGTCCGCCGTCGTCTACCTGCCCCGCGATCGGTACACCACGAGCGTCAGGCTCCGTATTGAACAGGAACTGCGCGAGACCTTCCAGGCCGAGAGTATTGACTACGAAGCGAGAATCACGGAGTCCGCGCTTGCGCGTGTCTTCTTCAGGATCAGGCTGCCACGCACAGCGGAACTTGCCGAAGTCAACGTAGAAGAACTTGAGCACCGCCTGATGCGTGCCTCCAGGTCCTGGAGCGAAGGCATCGCCGAGGTACTTCGGGAGAACCGTCCCGCGGAGAGCGCCGACGTACTGTCCGCCCTGTGGGCTGAGGCATTCCCTCCCGGCTACCGCGTTGACTACGAGGTTGAAGACGCGCTGGAGGACATCGAACGGTTTGAAGAGTATGGAGCCCAGGCCGAACGGGCAGGGGAAGCGAGCAAGGAACTCCGCCCCGGCGTGCACGTGTACCTTCCCGAAGGTGCCGGTGACGCACTGGAGGAGGATGCGCGCGTCAAGCTCTACTTGATGGAGCCCAAGAGCCTGAGCCAGATCCTTCCTTACTTCCACAACCTTGGCCTCGAAGTCCTGGACGAACGGCCCTTCGAAATCGAAACTGCGGATCACCGCGACTTTTTCCTGTATGACCTTGGGCTGAAGTACCCGGCTGGCATAGACCCACTCGCCACCGGAGATCTCCTGGCTGACTCATTTGGTGCTGCCGTCACCGGGGCCGTCGAGTCTGACAACTTTGACCGCCTCGTGCTCCGCGAGGGCATGCACTGGCGCCAGGTGGTGGTCCTCCGCGCCTACGCCAAGTACATGCGCCAGATGGGCAATACCAACTCCTTTGGGTTCATCGCCGATACCCTCTTGGCCAACCCGGATGTTGCGCGGGGTCTGACCGTCCTGTTTGCTGCCCGTTTCGATCCCAGCGTCGAGGAAAGCGAGCGTCCCCACCAGCAAGGTGCCGCAAGGGCTGCCCTCGCAGAAGCTATCGACCAAGTCGCTACGTTGGACGCGGACCGCGTGCTTCGGACCTTCGTCAACCTTATTGAGTCGACGTTGCGCACCAACTTCTTCCAAAACAAGGGTTACCTGAGCTTCAAGCTGGATCCCACCACCATCGATGGTTTGCCGTTCCCGCGACCCATGTTCGAAATCTGGGTTTACTCTCCGCGCGTGGAAGGCGTCCACCTCCGCTTTGGCAAGGTGGCCCGTGGTGGTCTTCGCTGGTCCGATCGCAGGGAGGACTTCCGTACTGAGATCCTGGGCTTGGTGAAGGCCCAGACCGTTAAGAACGCGGTCATCGTACCGACCGGTGCCAAGGGTGGCTTCTTCGCGAAGAAGCTGCCCAACCCCGCAGTTGACCGCGCGGCCTGGATGGCCGAGGGCGTGGAAAGCTATAAGACCTTCATTCGCGGCTTGTTGGACATCACCGACAACCTCATTAGTACAGCGGAGGGCGAACGGCTTGTGCCGCCGTCGGACGTTGTTCGCCATGACGGCGATGATTCCTATCTGGTGGTGGCAGCCGACAAGGGAACCGCAACGTTCTCAGACACAGCCAATGGATTGGCGGCCGAATATGGATTCTGGCTTGGCGATGCTTTCGCGTCGGGTGGATCCGTAGGCTATGACCACAAGGCCATGGGTATCACCGCCCGCGGCGCCTGGGAGTCTGTGAAGAGGCACTTTAGTGAACTCGACCTCGATACCCAGACTGAAGAGTTCAGCGTTGTCGGCGTGGGCGACATGTCAGGTGATGTTTTCGGCAACGGAATGTTGCTTTCGCGGCACATCCGGCTCGTGGCCGCATTTGACCACCGTCATATCTTCCTGGACCCCAACCCGGACACCGCCGCCTCATATGCAGAGAGGCAGAGGCTCTTTGAGCTCCCGCGGTCTTCGTGGGATGACTATGATCGGGCCCTCATCAGCGAAGGGGGTGGCGTCTACCCACGCCAAGCCAAGACGATCCCCGTGTCCGACCAAGTACGAAAGGCCCTGGGCTTGCCGGACGGAACCACCCAGCTGAGCCCTCCCGAATTGCTTCGGGCAATCCTGCTTGCCCCGGCGGATCTTCTCTACAACGGCGGCATCGGCACTTACGTCAAGGCCAGCACGGAGACGCATGCTGCCGTAGGGGACAAGGCCAACGACGCCATCCGCGTGGACGGCAAGGACCTCCGCGTCAAGGTGGTCGGCGAAGGCGGCAACCTGGGGTTGACCCAGCGTGGTCGTATTGAGGCTGCGTTGCAGGGTGTCATCCTTAATACGGATGCGATTGATAACTCAGCGGGCGTTGACTGCTCCGACCACGAGGTCAATATCAAGATCTTCGTTGATCGTATGGTGGCGGCCGGGAAGCTTAAGGCCGCAGAACGGGCAGCATTCCTGGCTGACATGACCGAAGAAGTCGGCCGCTTGGTCCTGCAGGACAACATCGACCAGAACATCCTGCTCCTTAACGACCGAACCCGCGTTGCGGACTGGAGCCCCAGCTACGAGCGCCTGATGGACTGGCTGGAAAAATCAGCCGACCTCAAGCGTGACCTTGAGGCACTGCCCACTACAGAGACATTGCGGCAGCGCCTGGAACAGGGACAGGGACTGACGTCTCCCGAGCTGTCTGTCCTGGCCGCCTACGCGAAGATCGAGTTGGCGGGTGCCCTTCGGGACAGCAACCTGGCCGACGACCCCTGGTTCAAGGACACGATCCGGGCCTACTTCCCGAAGCAGTTGCGGGAGAGGTTCGACGCCGAACTGGACACCCACCCGCTGCGGCGCGAAATCATCGCTACGGTCGTGGCCAACGACATCATCAACCTCGGTGGGATCACCTTCGCCTTCCGGGCGATCGAAGAAACGTCCGCCAACGAGGTAGCCGTAGCCAAGGCATTCGTGGCGCTGCGTGAAATCTACGATCTCGATCCGATGGTTGAGGAATTGAATGCCCTTCCGGCCTCGTTCCCGACCGAGCACTGGAGCGAAGTCCATCTCGATGTCCGCCGGCTCCTTGACCGTGCAGTCCGGTGGGTGCTCGGGCAGGGCATGGCGTCCAGGCCGATTGCCGACGTCGTCAAGTCGTTCAAGCCCATGATGGCGCCGCTTCGGGCAAAATTGTTGGATTACCTGCGTGGGGATGACAAAGTTCGCATCACTGGCTGGCTGGAAAAAGCCCGCACTTGGGAGTTGCCGGATCACCTGGCCCACAGGTGGGCGGAGCTGTTCGAGAGCTATGCTTTGCTGGACATCGCAAAGATCGCCCAGACCGGAACCAACAGCGTCGAGGAAGTGGCACATGTCTACTACACGGTCTTCAACCGCTTCCACGTTGACTCGCTGCTGGAACGGATCAGTGCCTTGCCACGCGACGACCGCTGGCAGGCACTTGCCCGTGCGGCGCTCCGGGACGACCTCTACTCAACCGTCGCGGACATGACGACGTCGGTGCTTGAGTCGAGCACGCCGGGCACCCCTGCCGAGGATCGACTGAAGACGTGGGAAGGCCTGAATGCCGAACAACTCGGACGGGCGAAAACCATGTTTGATGAGGTCAATTCCCTCGAAGCCGATGACATGGCTTCACTATCGGTAGCATTAAGGCTCTTGAGGTCAATCGTTCGACGCTAGGGGCTGGTCCCGGCGTCGCAAATGGAGGTGCAGTGGCAATCTTTACAGACCCCATCAGGGAACACGCTGATTTCGGGCCTGGAGATGCTGAATGGCTGCACCTCCTGGTAGGCGATTGGCAAATGGTCGCCGACCTCGCGTTTGCCGACCTCGCCTTGTGGTTTCCGCATCCGGAGTTTGGGTACATCGCCCTCGCCCACGTACGTCCGTCAACATCGCATACGGTGTTTCACGCGGACTTCGTGGGTGAGGGCATCCGCTCGGATCTTCGTCCACTCGTGGAAAAGGCCTGGAACAGCCGCTCCATTGAGCGCTCCAGTGAGACAAGCTGGAGCAGCGAGATGGCGCTGCGTGTCGAAGCCGTGCCGATGGTGCGCAACGGCAGGACCCTGGCCGTTGTCACGTCCCATATGGACCTGTCCAGTTCCCGTATGCCATCCAGGCTGGAACTCACGTATCGGCAATGCGCCTACGACCTCCTTCGCATGGGAACTCTCGGGTTGTGGCCTGATTTCGCATCGCCCACCGGATCCCGCAGAGGTGCTCCCCGTGTGGGGGACGGACTCATCCGGCTCGACGCTGAAGGCATCGTGCAGTACGCAAGTCCCAATGGCGTATCTGCTTTCCGGCGGCTGGGGGAGGTCGAGTCCCTGGAAGGACGTTCCCTCGCTGAAGTGACGGCCGGATTGCTGAAGGATCGGCGCATGGTGGACGAAACACTGCCGTTGGTTGTCACCGGACGAATGCCGTGGCGCAGCGAGATTGAGTCCAGGGGGGTCAGCCTTTCCCTGCGTGCCATTCCCTTGCGCGACGAGCAACATCGCTTTGGCGCCCTTGTTTTGTGCCGCGATGTGTCCGAGTTGAGGCGCCGTGAAATGGAGTTGGTCACCAAGGACGCGACGATCCGCGAGATCCACCACAGAGTAAAGAACAACCTCCAGACCGTTGCCGCCCTGCTGCGTATGCAGTCCCGACGTATGGTCAGCGACGAAGCAAAACAGGGACTGGAACAGGCCATGCGCCGGGTGGCTACCATCGCGCTTGTTCATGAGACCCTTTCCCAAGGTCTGACCCAAAGCGTCGACTTCGATGAACTCATCGGGCGCCAGTTCAGGCTTTCTGCCGAAGTCGCTTCGCCTTCCCAGCAAGTACGCACCGAAAGGTCCGGGATGTTCGGCGAGCTCCCCAGCGATTTCGCCACGCCCCTGGCACTGGTCATCAACGAACTGGTCACCAACGCTGTTGAGCACGGGTTGGAGGGGAGGACGGGAACCGTTTGGTTGCTGGCTGATCGTGCAGCAGGAGACGGAAATGACGAATTCCTGACGGTGACAATTGCCGACGACGGCGTTGGGCTGCCGGACGGGCAGTACACGGAGGGCCTGGGCCTGCAGATCGTGCGTACCCTCGTCACAAGTGAGCTTGGGGGATCCATTCAATGGAGCCCGCGGGAGGGTGGCGGTACCGCCGTCGAAATTGTCCTGAACCTGGCTCGCGCATAGGGCGTTCCGGAGGTCGGCGGGTTTAACAGGCAACTGTCTTAAACGCAGAAGGCCGTGGACCATGTGGTCCGCGGCCTTCTGCGTTTGGTGCTTGTACTGCCTGCTACGAAGCGCGCCGGGCGCGTGCTGCGCGACGCTTGAGTGCGCGGCGTTCGTCCTCGCTCATGCCGCCCCAGACGCCTGCATCCTGGCCGGACTCAAGAGCCCATTGAAGGCAAGTGTCCACGACGGGGCATCGGCGGCAAACGCTCTTTGCTTCCTCAATCTGCAGAAGTGCTGGTCCCGTGTTGCCGACTGGGAAAAAGAGCTCCGGGTCCTTGTCGAGGCAGGCTGCGCGATTACGCCAATCCATGCTGATCAGTCACTCCATTCGTGAGAACTAGTTTGAGCCTTTTGTGAAAACATTCACGAGAGGCTCCAAAGGAAAGGGGCCCGCATGGGCCCCCTTGGTCGTCTGAGTCAAGCGTTTCATGTTAACGCCTTGTAAACAAGGGGTATTAGTCGTTGAAATGCCCTGAATCCGTGAGCGATGCATCACATCAGCCGCCAGTGCCCTCACTGCTAGATGACTATGTCCGGTAGTGTGCCAGTGTGTCAAGACCTCCTGTTAACCCGGCCCAACCAAACTCTGGATCAGATGGAAACGACGGTCCAGTCAGACCTGTGCCTGAGGGCCCGATATCTGGGGGGCTGAAATCCGGTGGCAAGAAGCCCCCTGGAATCCTGATTATCTCGATCGTTGTCGTGCTGGAAGCACTGGCCCTCCTTGGTGCAGCTGCTTGGTACGCTTTCGAACTATTGACAGGAGCCCCTGTCCTGACGTTTTGGGGAGCGGTCTTTACTCTGGGCCTCTTATTGGCCTTCTCGGCCTGGCTGTTCGCAGTGGGCCATTTCCTGTTCCGCGGGTACAGATGGACCCGCGCCGCCGCTCTGGTTGCTCAGTTGTTCGTCCTCACCATTGGGTTCCCAACGATGACCGGCGGCTTGGTTCTGCCAGGGTTGGCTATGATTTTGCCTGCACTGGCTGCGATCGTGTTTTTGTTCCAAAAGAGCGTTATCGGATATGCGTCACGAGCGGGAGGGACGCAGGGCGCGCTCTAGCGAATGCTGCCATGACTTCCGATCGTGCTGATGTGCTTTCTGGTGTCGGACGTGAAAGCCACCTGCACCTGGACCACACGGTTTCCGCGGACAATCACACCCCGACCAGCACGCGGTGAGGTTTCTATTTCCAGCCTCACGCCGAGGATGTCGCCGTCCAGGGGAGTCCTCGGAGCCAGAATGAGGCCCATGCCACTTGCTTGGACCTCTGCGGCCAGTGGCAGGCGCTGAAGCAAAGCGGGACCCGACGTGGCAGTCAAGATCACTCCTCGTGTCCGGCCAGCCAGTGCGGCGAGAGCTGCCCGCCCCTCCGGATCCAGGAGATCGGCGTCATCGACAATGAGGATGCTTGCAGGATCCAGCGATCCCGTGGTCGCTGAGCGGGCCACAGTTGCCCAGAAAGCACCAGCCGTACTTCCGACTCCCGGGAAGACCCACGGAACCTGGGGATGAAGGGACTTCAGGGATGCCAACACTGAAGTCTTGCCGGAGCCGTGACTCCCAATGATGATGCTGACGCCACGCGGCCCAAGGGGAAATGAGACGGGAACTGATTCGTCATTTCCGATGCCGATCCACAAGGGGATGGAGTCCGGCGTCATCCGGCAGTCCAGGTCTTCAGCCGCAACCTCGTTGCTGGCGGACTGCGCCGATCCCGAGGACGGCCCGGACGGTCTTGGGATCGCAGCCATCGCAACATCGAAATCAGACTTGCTGAGGGATTCGGGGAGCGGCCGCACTCGGAAAGGTGGTTTTGACGAAGGCTGAAGGTCAATGAACGGCCAGGCTTTCCCGCTTGGTGCAGTGCGGAAATGAGCTGCCGTGGCTGCGCCCTGAACAAATGCACCCATGGCAACAGCGCGCCCCTGGACAGGCTCGACTTCCGGAAGGCGGGGCCAGTGATATCGTGACTCTTCCGTGGCTCCCGTTGGAAAAAATACCCGGTTTGGGATGGCGGCAAAAAAGCGTGAGCTGACCAGTTCGCGTTCGCCGCATATCAGGACTGTTACTCCAAGGGGGGTCCCGTCCCGGATGATGTCCCTCAAAAGGTCCTCTGCCCACGCGAATCGCCCTGATCGGAGCGCTGCGGCCCATGAGCACCAGCCAGTAACTATCAGGACCAGACGGGGACTTGCGGAGACGTCCTCGCCCGCCACGCGTCGACGTGCCATTTCTTCAGTGAGCCGCTCAAGGACCCGAACGGCCAATGCCAGCTGATGCAGGCCCAAGGTGGCGCCATAGCTGCCTCCCCGGCGGAGCTTTCCCAGCATTCCAGCCGAATCCAGGATGTACAGATGTGGTGGGGTGCCATGTGCTGCCAGCATCGCAGAAGCAGCCTTGAAACATTCGTGCATTCCACTGGAACTGCTGCCGATCATGGCGAAATGACCATGGTCAGGAGGTGACCATTCCAGGGCCTCAACTGACTGCTGTTCCGGCCTGTCCACGATCCCCAATGGACCTACGGGGGCCATCGACGTGTCCAGTGTGTCTTGAACGTCCTTGCCCGCAACACCGAAAGCGGACAGATCTTCATTCCACCCAATGGACGCCGGCAAGAGTGGGGCTACAGATTGCCGGGGATCGGCCCGCCCCAGGGAGCGCCAGGCTGTTCGGGTTGCCGAGACCACCGCCTCCGCCCTTGCCTCCGCCTGGGCCGCTGACTTACCGACCATTGGCTGTTTGTTTTGAGGAGCGTGCAAGGCCTCGATGGCCGACTGAACGATTGCTGCCCCCGGAGCCTTCCGGCTGACCGTGGCTGACACAGCAAGGGACGCTCCCTGGAATTCTTCGGGGGAACCCGTGGCCCTCACAAGATATGCCCGCCCCGGGACATCAACGCCGATGGATGATGCAGCTTTGGAATTGATGATGTCCATTGACTCCGCATCGGACTGAACACGCAGGGCGATGCTTGAAGTGACGTTGGCGCGGATGTCGGCGGTCAACGCACCCTGCGGCCTTTGAGTAGCCATAACCAGATGAATGCCCAAGGACCGCCCAATGGCGGCAACACGCATCAGCTCACGAAGGGCTCCGGGGGCTTCGTCGACCAACATTCGGAACTCATCCACAACGAGTACCAGATGGGGGATCGCCACCTCTACAGCCGCACGTGAACGTTGATATGCAGACAGGTCTGAAGTCCCCGCGTCCGCGAACAGCTCCTCGCGACGGCGGATCTCGCCTCGAAGGGAAGTAAGCACGCGGTCAAGATGATGACTTCCAAGGTCCGTAAGAAGGCCGACGCAGTGCGGAAGCCCAAGTAAAGGACTTAGGCCGGAGCCGCCCTTGAAATCGACGAAGAGGAATGTCACCTGGTCCGGCGAATGATTCAGTGCCATGGATGCCACGATTGTGCGGAGGAGTTCTGACTTCCCGGCGCCGGTGGTCCCGGCTACCAGGAGGTGGGGTCCGTCGACGTGGAAGTCAAACGTCAAGGGGCCGTCCTGGCCCTGACCCAGAAGCGCCTGCAGTTCATGCTGCCCGTTCTCGCCAGTCCATCGCCGCAGTATGCCTCGAGGTCCACCCGGAAGCAGGTCATCCAGAGAGCAGGATCCTGGTATGCCGTCGCCGGCAGGACCTTCGCGGTGTGGATTGGACACCACTGTGCGGCAAAACTGTTCGAAGGCCTTAAGCGGAACCATGTCCGGGATGAACTCCTGGCGTCCACTGGGAACCTGCAAAACGGCGGATGTACCAGAGCGTCCTATCTCAATGGCCACACCGGTAGGTCCGGCATGGGGGCCGGAATGCCGCAACACCTGCCACGAAGCCTCGATGGCGGCATCCAGGAGTTTGGTACAGCAGTTACCCGAGCCCGGCGAGTCACCGAGAACTATGAGCCTGCCCTGGTTGGTTCCCTTCAACCTTCGAAGAGCTGCTGTCGCTGCCGCCTCATTCGTGGCAAGTGTCAGGTATGGCAGGAACCGCGCGCTGAGAGGTAGCCGCCCTATTGGTCCGAGAAGAATGATCGGTGTGGATGACGAGCTTGGGAAACTTGCCAGTTGCATGACGATGAAACGGATCAGGGCGTCGATGTGCTCGGTCTGGCCATGCAAGGCAACAATGGCAGGGTGCGAGCCCAGCGTCACTGGCATGGGGCCGATTGCGGGCGGACGGAAATGGGGATCTGCTGGGACGAGCCGCACATTGGCCAGACTGGGCGCGGTACCCAGCCGGATCCATGTTGCTGACCCGGCGGTCGGATCTTGTCGTGATGCATCGGGCGGTCCTGCCCCAGAGCCAGGCAATGTCAGAGGTGCTGGAGGCTTCAGGATCAAGCCTGCCGCGGGGGCCAAGGTGGCAACAATGATTTCCGCCGCAGACGGCGAACATCGGCGGCGGCGTTCGGAGTCCTGCCGCACCGCCTCTGCGACGGCACGCCTGAACTCTTGGCGTCCCTTCCTTCCTGTGATCGTTGGAACAATGAGGCTCACCGCGGAAACGGCCGTAAACCCCAGAAACATCCACATCCCCGTCGCGAGTGCCAGGCCAACGCCTGCTATGAGCGGGAGCCCCGCCGCAACGGCAACTGACCAGCGGTTCAAGGAGCCCGTGTGGCGCTGGACTTCAAGGGGCTCGGCAACAGAACGTCCGGCGTCGGCATGAATCCCGGGGGTGGAGCTGCTTGGCGTAACGATGGTGAAGGTAGTGTTTCCGCAGCGAATTCTCGACGACGATGTCACCGTCCTTTCCCGGGCACGCTCCCCGTCAACGAGTACCGAGTTCCGGCTCCCTTTGTCCGTGACGCTCAGTGCGGTGCCGGACACCTCCAACACGGCGTGCTCACGGGACATCCCCGGATCAGGGATGCAAATATCGACAGCGCCGCGGCCAATACGGTGGAAACCCCGCTGGAGTGCAAAGACTGAGCCGGCCCCCGGCCCGGTATGTGCCAGGAGCAGGAGCGGCGTTGCCGGAGAGTCCGACTTTTCCGCAGGACAATGTCCGTCCACCAGAACGGCCCCGGCTACGAGTGGGGGGTGTCCGACGGTCAGGGCGGATAGGTCTTCCCCGGCAACTGACAGGGGACCGACCCCGCGGGCCTCCTGCAATTGCCGCTGAAGTTCTGAGCCCGGCATTCCGCTGGAGACAGTGATCGTCAACTCTTCCGGTGGCGCCGGTGATGCGGCATTCGGGCCGCCAACGAGCGTGCACTCAAAGATCATTTGCCCGCTCCTTCCTGAATTCCCGTAGCCGTCCAGAACTGAGGCTATGGAATTCCCGGGCAGGCTGCTGCCCCTTTCCTGGGCTATGTGGACAACTCTCGGCGATACCGGCTGAAGGCGCCGACTTGACGCGAGGACATGGCGTCTCGGCTAAGATGAAACTCGTTGTCGCGTGTGCTCAATGAGAAGGGACCTTCACCGGTGATAGTGGTTGCAGAGAGCGCCGATGTTTCAGACGAGGCGGTAATTGGTGATGGATCCAAGATCTGGCATCTGGCCCAAGTCCGTGAGAAAGCTGAATTGGGTGTCAATTGCATCGTCGGACGCGGCGCCTACATAGGCACTGGCGTCAAGATGGGGGACAACTGCAAAGTCCAGAACTATGCACTTGTCTACGAGCCCGCAGAACTGGAGGCCGGCGTGTTTATCGGTCCGGCAGTAGTGCTGACGAATGATACTTATCCCCGTGCTGTAGGTCCGGACGGAAGTCTGAAGAGTGCGCACGACTGGGAGCCTGTGGGCGTCACTATTCGTGAAGGCGCGTCCATTGGTGCCCGCGCCGTGTGCGTCGCTCCCGTGACCATCGGACGCTGGGCCACCGTAGCCGCCGGAGCAGTTGTTGCCAAAGATGTCCCTGATTTCGCGCTGATGGTCGGGGTTCCGGCCAAGCGGCGGGGCTGGGTCGGTAAGGCGGGCTTCCCGCTGCAGAACATTGGCGGGAACTGGGTATGCCCGGAAACCGGCGCCACATATGTTGAACAGAACGAGACACTTCGAGAGGTAGAGGCATGAGCCCCGAATTCATTCCCCCAGCCAAACCCATCATTGGCGACGACGAGCGCAAGGCCGTAGAGGCAGTTCTGGCCTCCGGCCAGCTTGCCCAAGGCTCGGAGGTTGCGTCCTTCGAGCAGGAATTTTCCCAAGTACTTCTGGACGGCCGCGCAGCTGTCGCCGTCAACTCTGGCACCTCAGGGCTGCACCTTGGCCTTCTGGCCGCCGGCATTGGCGCCGGCGACGAAGTCATTGTTCCTTCCTTCACCTTCGCAGCCACGGCCAACTCGGTGGCGCTGACCGGAGCCACGCCGGTCTTTGCCGATGTTGACCCGGATTATTACACGCTGGACCCTGCGTCCGTTGAGTCGAAGATCACCGACCGCACGGCTGCGATCATGCCGGTCCACCTCTACGGTCACCCCTTCGACGTCGATGCCATCGGCGCGCTCGCTTCGAAGCACGGCGTTAAGGTGTTCGAGGATGCGGCCCAGGCTCATGGTGCCGCTGTCAACGGCCGGAAGGTCGGAACCTTCGGCGACTTCGCCATGTTCAGCCTCTACCCCACGAAGAACATGACTTCCGGCGAAGGTGGGATGGTCAGCACAGGCCTGGCCGACGTCGAACGCCGCCTCCGCCTCTTGCGTAACCAGGGCATGGAGCGCCAGTACGAAAATGAGTTGGTTGGCTTTAACGCCCGCATGACCAACATCCATGCAGCCATCGGGCGCGTCCAACTGACAAAGGTCGAAGGCTGGACGAAGACGCGGCAGGAAAACGCAGCATTCTTTGACGCAAACATCGAAGGCGTCATCACCCCGAAGGTAGCCGAGGGCTATGAGCACGTCTACCACCAGTACACCATCCGCATTACCGATGACCGTGATGGTTTCGCTAAGGCATTGCGTGAGGAATACAACGTCGGTTGTGGCGTGTACTACCCCATCCCGAACCACCGCCTTGCGCCCTTCCAAACATCGGATGAGCTGCCTGTAACCGAGGAATCTGCAGCCAGCGTGCTGTCCCTCCCGGTGCACCCATCGTTGAGCCAGGATGATCTGGACCGCATCGTGACGGCTGTCAACGCCATCGCAAAGGCAGGAAGCTAGTGGCAAACCTCCGGGCAGGCCTCATCGGACTGGGTATGATGGGCCGCCACCATGCCCGCGTTATCCGCGAGCTTGATGGCGTTGACCTGGTTGCTGTCGCGGATTCGTTCGGCGATCCACACAATGTTGCTGATGGCCTGACTGTCTACAACACAGTTGAGGACCTGATTGAGCAGGGAATCGACATGGCAGTGGCTGCCGTGCCGACCATCCTGCACGAGGAAGTGGCGTTGCGGCTTGCTGAGGCCGGTATCCACTGTCTCGTCGAGAAGCCGATCGCGAACGATTCCGAGTCGGGCGGACGCATTGCCAAGGCCTTCGAAGCCAATGGCCTCATCGGCGCGGTCGGTCACATCGAGCGCTTTAACCCTTCCCTGCAAAGCCTTCGCGAGCGGCTCGGGAATGGTGACCTTGGTGACGTTTACCAGATCAGCACAAGACGGCAGGGACCCTTCCCGGCGCGCATCGCCGACGTCGGGGTGGTCAAGGATCTTGCGACGCACGATATCGACCTCACCGCATGGCTGGCGCAGAGCAACTTCGTGAACGTCGTAGCGCACACGACCTCCCGCAGTGGCCGCGAACATGAAGACATGGTTACAGCCATTGGCCACCTCAGGAGCGGTGTCGTAACCAACCACATCGTGAATTGGTTGTCACCCATGAAGGAACGTACAACGGTCGTTCTGGGCGAACGGGGGGCGTTCATCGCCGACACCATTTCTGCAGACCTGACCTTCGTGGAGAACGGAACGTTCCAGACTGATTGGGATTC
The DNA here is from genome assembly GCF_052114885.1 of Paenarthrobacter sp. 2TAF44. Taxonomy (NCBI): domain Bacteria; kingdom Bacillati; phylum Actinomycetota; class Actinomycetes; order Micrococcales; family Micrococcaceae; genus Paenarthrobacter; species Paenarthrobacter sp. 2TAF44. Next base: position 137,756 of record NZ_JBFRFP010000012.1, read on the forward strand.
CGTCGCAGCCTTCCGCGGAGTATCGGAGGGATCCTCCACCCGGTTCGCCCTTGCCAAGCGGGAGCCGCTAAAGATGGAACACGAGGCGTTCCGCGATGCAATCCTCGGAAAGTCGATGAATATCGTCACGATGGCCGAAGGCCTTGAGACCCTGCGGGTTGCTGAGGCCGTGTTGGACTCCGCCAAATCGGGCTCTGTCATCAGCCTCTGAGACGCCAAATCAAGCAGCGCCTTTGGGGGAGGCTGGCCACGTGCCAGCCTCCCTCTGGTGTTTGTGGACCCCAGCCGCCCCTGCTTGGCCAAGGGCCCGGATACGGGGAACGAACGCCATGTCGGGTAGCCTTGACCAGTAGACGTGGGCACTTCTGTGCCCGCACGCCAATACACAGGAGAGTTTGTGAACGCTGATCTCGTCGTCGTCGGCTCGGGTTTCTTTGGCCTGACCATTGCAGAACGCGCCGCTACCGAGTTGGGGCTAAAGGTCGCGGTTCTTGATCGCCGCCACCATATTGGAGGAAACGCCTACAGCGAGAATGAAGAGAAGACGGGCATCGAGGTGCACCGCTACGGAGCGCATCTCTTCCATACTTCGAATGAACGTGTCTGGGAGTACGTGAACAGGTTCACCAAGTTCACGAGCTACCAGCACAAGGTTTACACCAGCCACAAGGGCGAGGTGTACCCCATGCCGATCAACCTCGGCACCATCAACCAGTTCTTCCGTGCAGCAATGAGCCCCACCGAAGCTCGTCAGCTCATTGCCGAGCAAGCGGGCGAGCTTGCCGGCACTGATCCCCAGAACCTGAATGACAAGGGAATCCAGCTGATCGGACGGCCCCTGTACGAGGCATTCATCAAGCACTACACGGGTAAGCAGTGGCAGACGGATCCGAAGGACCTTCCCGCGGAGATCATCTCCAGGCTCCCCGTACGCTACAACTATGACAACCGTTACTTCAATGACGCACATGAAGGCCTCCCGGTTGACGGTTATACGGCCTGGATCGAACGCATGGCGGACAACCCCAACATTGAAGTTGTCCTGAACACGGATTTCTTTGACGATGGCGAATTCGGCCGTTCATCCGTTCTTGGGCAGGTTCCAGTCATCTACACAGGCCCGGTTGACCGCTACTTCGACTACGCCGAGGGTGATCTCTCCTGGCGCACGATCGACCTCGAAGAAGAAGTGCTGCCGATTGAGGATTTCCAGGGGTGCCCGGTGATGAACTACCCGGACCCGGAGACTGCTTTCACTCGCATCCACGAGTTCCGCCACTTCCACCCTGAGCGCGACTACACGAAGGACGCGACGGTCATCATGCGCGAATTCTCGCGTTTTGCGGAGAAGGGCGACGAGCCTTACTACCCCGTCAACACATCAGAAGACCGCAGCAAACTGCTCGCGTACCGTGATCTTGCACGTGGCGAGAAGTCTGTACTGTTTGGCGGGCGTCTTGGAACGTACAAGTACTTGGACATGCACATGGCCATCGGCTCGGCCCTGTCCATGTTCGACAACAAGATCAAGCCGCACTTTACGGGCGGCGCCAAGCTGGAAAGTGGTGGAGTGGACGCATGACCGCCACAACAAATGAAAGCCAGGAGACTGCCATGACGGCCACAACAGCCGCAGACAGCCCGGCCTCGACTCAGCAGAACCTTCGAATAGTCCAGCGTGTGGTTTTCCCGGCCAACCGCGACCTCGATACCCTGCCGCTCTATGTCGATCCGGACACCAACAAGGTCCGCAAGCAGGATGACAACGGCTCAGCAATTGTGCAGGCAGTGGGCATGGCCCGCAAACTCCACCCGGAGGACATCCTGGACCGTGGGTCGGTACAGGTGCGCCGGGGAGAGCGTCTTTCCTTTGGGTCCTACTTCAATGCCTTCCCGGCCAGTTACTGGCGCAAATGGACCATCGCCACAAAGACGGTTCTCCACATCGAGACCGAGGGCGAAGGAACGGTCATCGTTTACCGGTCGAATGCGCGCGGCGCGTCGCAGCGGGTCGACTCGATCCTCGTTGAGGGAACTGCGTCGAACGACTTCGAACTTACGCTCGCTCCCTTTGGCGATGGCGGTTGGTACTGGTTCGACCTCATTGCCGGCGGCGATGGAATGACGCTTAAGAGCGCCCACTGGGCTGTTCCTGATGAAGGCAGGCCCCAGGGGAAAGTCACGCTGGGTGTTACAACGTTCAACCGTGCCGACTACTGCCTTGAAACCATCAAGTCAATCGATGCCGACTCCGGTCTCCGTGAAATCCTCGCGGAACTGATCATCGTGGACCAGGGCAACAAGAAGGTGGCCGACGAAGACGGGTTCGACGCCGTCGCCTCATCCATGGGCGAGCAGTTGCGCATTATCAACCAGGGCAACCTTGGTGGTTCGGGTGGGTTTGCCCGCAACATGTACGAGATGCTCGTCTCTGACAAGAGCGACTACGTCATGCTGCTCGACGACGACATTGAACTTGAAACCGAAGGTGTACTCAGGGCCGTCGCATTTGCCGACCTCTGCCGTAAGCCCACCATCGTCGGTGGACACATGTTCGATATGTACAACAAGTCCGTATTGCACGCCTACGCGGAAGTGGTGAATTTTTACCGCTTCCTCTGGGGACCCGTCGAGGGCCTGGGAAATCACGACTTCTCCGCGGAGGGCCTTCGCTCAACGCCTTTGCTGCACCGCCGCTGGGATGCTGACTACAACGGTTGGTGGATGTGCCTCATCCCCAAGACCGTCGTGGAAAACATTGGACTCTCCCTCCCCGTTTTCATCAAGTGGGATGACGCGGAGTACTCCCTGCGCGCCCGTGCCGCAGGCTTCCCGACGGTTACGCTGCCGGGTGCAGCAGTTTGGCACGTCTCCTGGGCTGATAAAGATGACTCAGTGGACTGGCAGGCCTACTACCACGAACGCAACAGGCTCATCGCGACCCTTCTGCATTCGCCGTTCCCCAAGGGTGGCCGCATTTTCCGCGAAAGCCTGAACACGGACATCAAGCATTTGGTGTCGATGCAGTATTACCCGGAGAAAGCCCGCGTCATGGCTCTTCGGGATGTCTTGGAGGGCCCGGGCAGGCTCCATGAGCAGCTGCCCACCACAATGCCCAAACTTCGCGCCATGCGCGAGGAATTTGTCGACTCACAAGTCAAGACCGATCCCGGTGCCTTCCCTGAGTCCTTCCGCAAACGTCCGCCGAAGAAGCCGCAGTCCTACAAGCAGCCGGGTGCCCTTGGCCTGCTGCCTTGGGCGGTTAAGACCGTCCTCAAGCAGGTCCTTGCTCCGGTTCGCGATTCTGCCAAGACCAACCCTGAGGCCCACGTTGCACATCAGGACGGCAAATGGTGGAGCTTGGCGCACCTGGACAGTGCAGTTGTCTCCAATGCCGATGGCACAGGTGCCTCGTGGTACCAGCGCGATCCCAAGCTGGCACGCCGGCTTTTGGTTGAAACAACGCAGCTGCACGCTCAGCTTTTCTCGAATTGGGAGACGCTTCGGGCCCAGTACCGTGCAGCACTGCCGCAGATCACGTCGATGGAGTCCTGGCGCGAGACATTCGATGCTTCGGAGCCCAAAAAGTAGCGATGGCCAACTCCACTGATATTTATGCTGTTCCCGGGGTAGGTGCCGGTCTGCTGGATGTTTTCCGGCGCCGGTACCTCCTTAAGCTGATCGTCCGCAAGGAACTCAGGGTCCGCTACCGGGGTTCTGTGCTGGGTCTGGCTTGGTCATATGTGAAGCCCTTGGTCCAGTACTTGGTTCTGTTCTTTGCACTGGGCATCGTCCTTCGCGTGGGGGATCAGATTCCCAACTACGCCCTGTACATGTTCTCCGGCGTCATCGTCGTCAACTTCTTCACTGAAGCGTTTTCAAACGCTACGCGCTCCATAGTCTGGAATGCGGCCCTGGTGAAGAAGATCTACCTGCCTCGGGAACTTTTTCCCGTGGCGTCGGTCTGGGTCGCTGCCGTGCATTTCCTTCCCCAACTGGTGGTCTTGCTGGCTGCTGCCCTTTTCAACGGGTGGCGACCTGATGTAATGCAGCTGGTTGGTGCAGCGCTGGGTTTCGTCATTGTGGCCGTAACCGCCACGGGCCTGGGCCTCCTGGCAGGTGCCGTCAACGTATTTTTCCGCGATGCAGAGAACATCGTGGACATGTTGATGATGATCGTCACCTGGACTTCACCCGTCCTCTATGACTGGACCATGATCCGCCGTCTTGCACCGGACTGGGTCTTGACGATCTACCAACTCAACCCCGTGACCGTGGCGGTGGAATTGTTCCACTGGGCGTTCTGGTACCCGACGGTCACTAAGCCGGTCGAACTGCCCCCTCACCTGATGTTGACGGGGTTGGCTGGACTGGGGATGGCCGCAGTTTTCCTTATAATCGGCCAGCTGGTGTTCCGCCGGCTCGAAGGCCATTTTGCGCAGGAGGTCTGAGTGGGCGCCGCCGTCATAGTCAAGGGCTTGAAAAAGACCTTTAATCTGCGTCACTCGCACTCCCTTAAAGAGACGCTTGTGTGGCTTGTCAAGGGACGCAAGGGTGATCTCACCAAGAAATTTGATGCCCTGCACGACGTCAGCTTCGAGATACAGGATGGGGAGACTGTGGCCCTTCTGGGCTTCAACGGCTCCGGTAAATCCACGTTGCTCAAGTTGATCTCCGGTGTCATCCTTCCCGATCAGGGCACTGTGCGGACCAAAGGCAGGGTCGCGGGCCTGATTGAGGTTGGGGCCGGGTTTCACCCGGATTTGTCCGGCCGTGAGAACGTCTTCCTTAACGCCGCGATCCTTGGAATGACAGAGCAGGAGATCAACGAGAAATTCGACGAGATCGTCGCCTTCTCGGAAATCGAGCAGTTCATCGACACGGAAGTGAAGTTCTATTCTTCCGGAATGTTCCTGCGCCTTGCTTTTGCGGTGGCAGTTCATACGCAGCCGGATATCTTCCTTGTGGACGAGATCCTGGCTGTTGGAGATGAACCTTTCCAGAGGAAGTGCCTGGCCAAGATCAAGCAGCTGTCCGACGAAGGCCGGACCCTCGTGGTTGTCAGCCATGACCTGGACATGATTTCGCGGATCTGCGACAGGGGAGTCGTCTTATCCTCCGGCACTGTCCAATTCGAAGGTCCGGCTGATCAGGCTGTCGCCTGGCTGCGGGAACGCAACTAAGTCCGGCATCCAATAGCAAGAGTCGTCTGTCAAGGGATGGCTAGTGGAAGCATCTAGGAAAGGCGATCGTAGGAATGGGTATCGGCCCACTGCTGTTGTGTGTACTCCTGATCATTGTGTTGTGGTGGGGTCCAGGCTGGCTTCTCGGAGAAGCGCTGGGAGTGCGCCGAACCCTCCTGCCCGTCGTGGCACCATTGTTGGGCATGGGTGCCCTGACGGTCATCGGTGTGATGGGCAATTCCTTGGGCTTGAGCTGGCAGCTGCTTCCGGTGTCCGCCGTTCTGCTGGTGTTGGCTGGTGCCCTGTTGGCTCTGCGCCTCGGGTTGAGGCGCAGATTCCCCGACAAGTTCCAGACACCCCTGCGAACACAGCCAAGCATTTTCGGTAAGCACCGATTTGCGGGCTCCTGGTGGATCCTGCTTGTGGGCCTTGTTGCGGGCGGAGCCGTCGCCGCCGTGGCATGGTTTGTCGGCACTGAGGGCCTCCTGGGCATAAACCAGGACTGGGACATTCCTTGGCACGCCAACATGATCCGGCTTATCTCCGTGAATCATGAATGGGATCCCGCCATAGCGGGCAACTTCGCCTACTACGACACCACTATTTCTGATGCCCCCATCAGGAGCTACCCGATTGCGTTCCACGCAGTGCTCTCGCTGTTCTGGCCGATGAGTGGTGTCAGCATCCCGGTCTTCCTGAATGTTTTCGTCTTGGTGATGATGGCCGTTCAGTTGCCCCTCAGCGCCATGGCCTTGACCATGATCCTCACGCGCCGCCCTGTTGCCGTGGCCGCCGCGGCTGCAGTGTCGGGATGGTTCACTGTCTACCCCTACGATTTACTGTGGCGTGGCCCGCTGATTCCGTTTTTCGCTGGCATGCTCTTGGTGGGTCCATTCGTCTTCCTGGCAGTCAAAGGTGCCTTGGAGCGGCAAAAGTTCTGGGTCCTGGGCATTGCCTTCGGCGCAGTGGGCCTTATTGCCGTCCACCCTTCGCTGGCGTTCGTAGTACTGCCGGTCCTCGTCTTCTGGCTGCTCTCCGCATTGATACGACGCAAGGGCCGGATCCTGGGCATTACCGTTTACCTGGCGGTGTCAGGGGTTCTCGCGGCGATCATCGGCCTGCCGATCATTACCCAGATGCTTAAGGAATCTGAGCGCGTCTCCAAGATGATGTGGGCTCCGGATACTGATCGAAACGGTGCCATTCAGAACATTGTTTTCCTGAACCATGGCTCCATGGCAATGCCGATCCTGACAACGCTTGTCGCACTTGGCTGCCTTGCTGTTGTCTTCAGGATCCGCATGTGGTGGTACTTCGGCCCGGTCCTGGCTTTTGCGTTTCTTTCGGTTTACACCATGGGCAGCGACAGCCCCCGTTTCCTGAACCTGACAGCCCCCTTTTACGACGATCAATGGCGCATTTTCGGCATCCTTGTCATGCTTCTCGTGCCGCTTGCCGGCTTGGGTGTTGCCCAGGCCGGCGAGGCAATCGAGTGGGCCGTCCGGTGGCTCCGCAATCGTCGGGCAGCATCCCATGAATCCCAAGGCACAAAGGGACGCAGGCCCAACCACGTCATCACAGCGGCGGCTGCTGTCGCAGTTTTGCTGGTGTGTGGCGTTGGGGCGATCCCGTATTTCAAGCAAAACGCCGAGCGCATCAACATCAATACGAAGGTGGATGGCCTCACCCTGAGCTCATCCGAAGTGGATCTGCTGAGCAAAATCGACCAGTACGTCCCTCAGGACGCCACAGTGCTCAATGATTCCTGCGATGGTTCCGTATGGATGTATGCACTCGGGAACCGAATGCCGATGATTCGGCACTTCGAAATACTTCCTACGAACCGCCAGCTGCTTGTCCTGCAAAAGCTCCCTGAGTTGGCGACGGATCCCGACGCTCGGGCTGCCGCTTCGGAGCTTGGTATCGAATGGGTGTACATAGCCGACGGTCGGATCCGGGCCTGGGATGAGCCCAAGGCGGGCTTGACCCATCCTGATTCCATCCCTTACTTGAAGCTTGTTGTGCGTGACGGAAACGCTGCCCTCTACCGGATCGATTGGTCTCAGTTACCAGGTGGCAAGCAAGCCTTCGACGCCGCTGCCAAGGACCGTGTGCAGCTTGACGGAGTCCCGGGCATCCTCGAGAACCGGAACCCCGATGGCATCGCCCCGCTTGGAAGGATTTGTTAACCAATGAAGGCATTCATTAAAAAGTTCCTCTCCTCCAGTTTGTTCAGATTCCTCGTGGTGGGCGGTCTGAGCTTCATTGTGGACCTCGGTCTGCTGGCGCTCTGCTTCCAAGTGTTTGGTTGGCCCCTTTGGTTGGCCACGGGCGCAGGATTCTGGGGAAGTTTCTTCTTCAACTATTTCCTGCAGCGCCACTTTGCCTTCGGGGGTGGCGGAACGGCACTGGGTGGAGTGCTGCGGTACTCCGGACTCCTGGCCTTCAACACCGTGGCGGTCATGGGAATCGTCGAGCTTTTCCAGTTCCTGGGGGCCGGATATGTTGCCGGTAAAGTGGTTGCGACGATTGTGACCATGGGCTGGAACTACTTCATTTACAAGCACTGGATCTTCCCGCAAAAGAAGCAGCCGCAGAGCGCCAGCGGACAGACAGATGGTGCCTCGGGCACTGAAGCGCCAGCACAGAAATTCACACCTAACAGCAGCGAAGGATAATCGATGTATCGAGGCGTTCGAATTGCCGCGGTAGTACCGGCCTATAAAGAAGAGAACCACATCGCACAGGTGATCGAAACGATGCCTGATTTCGTCGATGACATTGTCATTGTTGATGACTGCAGCCCTGACGACACCTCCGGGGCTGCCCTTCGGGCGGATGACGGCAGGGTCACGTTGATCCGGCACGAGGTCAATCAAGGTGTGGGTGGCGCTGTCCTGACGGCCCATAAAGCAGCAATGGAGTTGGGCTCCGACATCAATGTTGTGATGGCCGGCGACGCCCAGATGGATCCGGAGTACCTGCCCCAGCTGCTCGACCCCGTGGTGGATGGTTACGGCTTTGCAAAGGCCAACCGCTTCTTTTCAGGTGAGTCTTTTGCCGGCATGCCTGGATACCGTATCTTCGGAAACATCGTTCTGTCATTCATGACAAAGCTGGCGTCGGGTTACTGGCACATCTTCGACCCCCAGAATGGCTACACGGCGATCCGGACGGAAGTTCTTCGCCGCCTGCCAATGAATAAGGTGGCTGCGCGCTACAGCTTTGAGAACGACCTCCTGATTCACCTGAATATCCTCGATGTACCGATTGTGGATGTCCCCATTCCTGCTGTTTACGGCAACGAGGTTTCCAGCATCAAGCTCCGGAAGGTGATCCCCGAGCTGCTGGCCATGCTCTTTGGCGGCTTCTGGCGCCGTGTGTGGTGGAAGTACATGGTGTGGTCCTTCTCAGCTGTGGCTCTTCTGTTGATCGCAGGCATCGCCCTTATTGTCATGGGTCTGGTGGCTGGGATCTGGGTGCTCGCCGCAAGCGTAGGATCTCCTACCGCGGGATCGGTGATGTTGGCTGTTGTGCCCTTTGTGCTGGGAGTTCAGATGCTGTTGGTATCCCTCCAACTGGACATACAGGCAAGCCCAAACAGGCCCACGATGCATCCCATGAAGGAACGTACGTAGGGAATTCCTGGAACAAGAAGGGGAGGGTCAGGACGCTTGGCGTCC